>NZ_AP022618.1:1220545-1525681 GCF_010731615.1 Mycolicibacterium insubricum
GCCCGGCGTCATCGCCGAGGCACCCCGGCGGTCGGGCGAGGAGCGGGTGGGCCGGGCCGGCCTGGCGCTGGTCTACCTGGGCATCGCGCTGCTGGCGGCCTGTATCGTGCTGCGCGGCCTGTCCACCTCGCGGGTGCCGTGGGGCAACATGTACGAGTTCATCAACCTGACCTGTCTGTCCGGCCTGGTGGCCGCCGCGGTCGTGCTGCGCCGGCCGGCCTACCGGTCGCTGTGGGTGTTCGTGTTGCTGCCGGTGCTGATCCTGCTGGCGGTGTCGGGCAAGTGGCTCTACGCCAACGCCGCCCCGGTGATGCCGGCGCTGCAGTCCTACTGGCTGCCGATCCACGTGTCGGTGGTCAGCCTGGGCTCCGGGGTGTTCCTGGTCGCCGGTGTGGCCAGCATGCTGTTCCTGCTCAAGACGTCCAAGTGGGGACAACCGGGAGCGACGGGCCCGATCGCGAACCTGGTCGCCAAGCTGCCCGACGCGGCGACGCTGGACCGGATCGCCTACCGCACCACCATCTTCGGCTTCCCTGTCTTCGGCTTCGGCGTCATCTTCGGCGCGATCTGGGCCGAGGAGGCCTGGGGCCGGTTCTGGGGCTGGGACCCCAAGGAAACCGTCAGTTTCATCGCCTGGGTGGTCTACGCCGCCTACCTGCACGGACGTTCGACGGCCGGCTGGCGTGACCGTCGCGCCGCCTGGATCAACGTTGTTGGCTTCGTGGCGATGGTGTTCAACCTGTTCTTCATCAACCTGGTCACCGCCGGCCTGCACTCGTACGCCGGCGTCGGCTGAAACAAGGAGCTTTTGTGTCCGAGCAGTCTTCCCACGGCCTCGATGATCAGCCCGGCCGCGATGTCGAGGACGCGCCGACCAGCCTGATCGAACCGGTGCCCGCCGATCTGCCCCGGTTGGGCACGCACGGCGATTTCCGCGCCGAGCGGCGCTTCGTGTCCCCGGCGCCGATGAACCCGGTCCCGATGACCCCGCCGACCGGGATGCCGGCCGTCGACCCGTTCGGTGGCGCGCCCAGCTTCCCGGGCGGGCTGTTCGGCGGCGATCCGGGCACCGCGCCGGTGCCCCGCCCGGCCGCTGCCCCCGCCGGCGCACCCGTGCCGGTGCCGCCGCGGCCCGACGTGCCCGCCACGCCGTACCCGGATCTGTCCAGCAGTTCGCTGCTGCGCCAGCCGGCCGCCGCGCCGTCGGAGGGCTGGCGGCGCTGGCTGTACCTGGCCTCGGGCAAGCTGATCAACGTCGGTGAGGGTCCGCGGGCCCAGCGCCGCGCAGCGCTGACCGCCCAGGCCGACCAGCCGCTGTCGGGCTGCTACCGGATCGCGCTGCTGAGCCTCAAGGGCGGCGTCGGCAAGACCACCATCACCGCGACGCTGGGCGCCACCTTCGCCGCGGTGCGCGGTGACCGGGTGGTCGCCGTCGACGCCAACCCCGACCGCGGGACGCTGAGCCAGAAGGTGCCGCTGGAGACGCCGCGCACGGTGCGCGACCTGATCCGCGACGCGGATGACATCGACAGCTACAGCGACGTGCGGCGCTACACCTCGCAGGGGCCGAGCCGGCTGGAGGTGCTGGCCTCGGATGCCGACCCGGCCGCCTCCGAGGCGTTCAGCGCCGAGGACTACCTGCAGGTGCTCGACGTACTCGAGCGCTACTACAGCCTGGTGCTGACCGACTGCGGGACCGGGCTGATGCACTCGGCGATGTCGGCGGTGCTGGCCAAGGCCGACACGGTGATCCTGATCAGCTCCGGATCGGTCGACGGTGCGCGCAGCGCCTCGGCGACCCTGGACTGGCTCGACGCGCACGGGCACCAGGACCTGGTGCGCAACTCGGTGGCCGTCATCAACGCGGTGCGGCCGCGCAGCGGCAAGGTCGACCTGCAGAAGGTCGTCGACCACTTCTCCCGGCGCTGCCGGGCGGTCCGGTTGGTGCCGTTCGACCCGCACCTGGAGGAGGGCGCCGAGGTGGACCTGGCGCGGTTGCGGCCGCAGACCCGGGAGGCGCTGCTGGAACTGGCCGCCGTCGTCGCCGACGGTTTCGCAGCACCGTCGCGGAGCTGACCTACCTCCTACCTCAGAGGCTGCGCAGGAAGTCCGGGTCGTCGTCGGGGCCGATGACCCGGCCGGCGGGCTTGTGCGGACGCACCGAACGCATCCGCCACACCAGATACGTCAGTGCGGCCAATGCGATGAACAGCAGTACGAATTGCACGAAGAACCTCCCGCATTCGAATATACGCGCTCTCGGTAGGCTCATCACGTGGCAGAAGAGCGCCCGACGGGCCGACTGATCGTTGACATCCTCGTCTACACGGCGGCCCGGATCGTGCTGGTGGTAGCGGTGACGGCGGCCATCTACTACGGCGCGCTGCAGCTGGGCTTCCAGGTTCCGCTCGTCGTGGCCCTGCTGTTCGGGTTGATCATCGCGATGCCGCTGGGCATCTGGGTGCTGCGCGGGCTGCGGGAGCGGGTGACGGCCGGGATCGCCGTCGCCGACGAACGTCGCCGTCTGGACCGCGAGCGGCTGGCCAGCCGGCTGCGCGGCGAGGACGACGAGTCGGCGGCTTAGCCCCAGGGCGCCCACAGCGCCACGGCGACGATGATCGCCCAGCCCAGCATGGTCGCGCCGGTGCCCGCGAGCACCGGGATCAACGCGGCGCCGGTCGCCCCCCGATAGACCGGCCGGGCGGCGCGTAGTGCCAGCGGTGCCACGGCGAAGCCGGCCAGTGCCCACGGTGTGGCGGCGGCCAGCCCGGCGGTCGCCACGGCCGGCACCACCATCAGATTCAGATAGAGCCGACGGGTCCCGGTGTCGCCGAGGCGCACCGCGAGGGTGACCTTGCCGGCAGCGGTATCGGTCGGGATATCGCGCAGGTTGTTGGCCACCAGCACCGCGGCCGACAGAGAACCGATGGCCACCGCCAGCGCCAGCCCGACGACGTCCACCCGCAGCGCCTGGGTGTACTCGGTGCCGCAGACGGCCACCAGCCCGAAGAATACGAATACCGCGACCTCGCCGAATCCGGCGTAGCCGTATGGTTTTGAGCCGCCGGTGTAGAACCAGGCGGCGGCGATGCAGACGGCGCCGACGGCGATCAGCCACGGATTGCTGACCAACGCCAGCGCGATGCCGCAGATGCCGGCGACGGCCAGTGCGGTCACCGCCGCGGTCAGCACCGCCCGCGGTGACGCGAGCCCCGACCCGACCAGGCGCAGCGGACCGGTTCGGTCGTCGTCGGTGCCGCGGATGCCGTCGGAGTAGTCGTTGGCGTAGTTCACCCCGATGATCAACGCCAGCGAAACCGACAGTGCCAGCACCGCTTTCCACCATACGGCCGAATCGAGGAACGCTGCGGCCCCGGTGCCGGCCACCACCGGTGCGACGGCATTGGGCAGCGTCCGGGGGCGGGCGCCGGTGATCCATTGCGCGGGGGTGGCCATTGCGCAATCCTGTCACGGGTCAGTGCAGGTTGATCAACCCGGCGATCAGGTTGATGGTGATCCCCAGGATCACCACGCCCAGCACGAACGACACCATCGCCTGGGTCAGCACGGCCCGGCGCATGCTGCTGCTGCGCAGGTTGGTGTCGGCCACCTGATAGGTCATCCCGACGGTGAAGGCCAGATAGGCGAAATCGGAGTATGTGGGCTCGATGTCGGCCTGGTTGAAATCGATGGTGCGGTCGGGGAAGTACAGCCGGGCGTAGCGCAGGGTGAAGACCGTGTGCACGGTCAGCCAGGAGCCGATGACGCTGCCGATGCCGACGGCGGTGGCGGCGATATCGCCGCCGGCGGCCTGGGCGGCCAGCAGGTAGCCCACCCCGGCCAGGCTGGCGATCGCCGCCAGCACCACGATCAGTTCCACCATCCGCGGCGTGGAATCGTCGCGATCGTGGCGGGTGGCGTGCGCGCGGGCTTCTGCCGGGTCCATCGGGCCGATCAGCAGCCAGGTCCAGGCGAGGTAGATCGCCGCGGTGACCATCCAGCCGCCGGCCGGGGCGTACGGCCAGCCGACCGTCGCCGCGACCACCGCCGCGGCGAGCACACCGACGACGACGGCGGTGGCGAGCCGGATGATCGAAGGTCCGTCGGACAGGCGCACGGTCACGCCGTTCAGATTACGTACCGAGGGGTGAGATCAGGCGTGCGTGCCGGCCGCCGCGCAGGCCCACTGAACATCCTGGGCATCGGAGTTCATGTTGGTGGCGGTGGTGTTCAGCGAGTTACCGCCGCCGTGCAGCCCCATCAACAGCACCAGCTTGGTCGCGCGCAGCGACCAGGACCGCATCGGCGAGGAGATCGACGGGTCCAGACCGGGGGTGTTCGACGCTTCCATGGCGGAGCCGGCCGCCTGGCGCAGCGCAGTGCGCCCGGTCTGGTTCGAACTCACCACGGTGGGGTCGCGGTAGTCGACCGAGTTCCCGTCGCCGGCGGTGTTGTAGGCGAAGTCCTCGTAGTTCTGCGCGGCGTAGTTCAACGCGACGGAGAACATCTTGCAGGCGGTGACGGCCGGGACGGCTCCGCTGTCGGCGGCGGCGTCCGCGGCGGGGGCAGCGGCCGGATCGAGTGCTGGCGCAGCGTCGGCGGGAGGGGCGGCCGGACCCGGCGCCGGGGTGCTTTCGGCGGGCGCAGATGCCGCGACCGGAGTCGCCGCCACCGGTTCGGTGGCGGCGGGCGGCGCGGCGCCGGGCTGGCCGGTGGCCGACTCAGCCGGCACGGCTGGTTCGACATCGGCGACGGTGACGGGTGCAGAGGCCAGCGCAAAACCGGTGGCCAGCAGCGCGGCGAGGGCGCGACGGGGTCGCATCATCGGGACGGGTTCCTTTCCTCGGCCGCACCGAGCGCGCACCGACATGGGAGTGAGTGTGCGCAAAGCGGCTCAGCATCGCATGATCGGCGGGCGATATGTCCGAACGGTAAACGCCGCGCCAACAGCGTGTCGGCGATTGGAATCAGCGTGATTTCAGTGCGCGCCCGGTAAACCGCATTGTGCGCCAATGGCTTTTAGCTCAGATAACAGAAATTGCGGCAGCTCATGTCAGTTTCGGGCGACAGGCGAAGAGTTGTTTCGAGGTTTACCTTTTCGACACCTGATTGCTCAAGTATTCCCCGGGAACGGCCCCGTCGGGGTCGCGCAGATTCGAGAGGCGTCAACTTTCATGATGCAGCGTATTGCCGCCGTGGCAGCCACGGTGCTGCTGGTGCCGCTGGTCGCGGCCACGCCGGCGCTGGCCGACCCGGCGCCGGACGTGCAGCCGGTCGCCAACTCCGACGCCCCCGCGCCCGAGGGCGCGGTACCACCGCCCGGCGGCCCGGCCGGCCCGGTGCCATCGGCCCCGCCCGGGACGCTGGTCACCCCGGACGGCTGGACCCTGAACGTAGTCGGGAAGGAGGAGTCGATGGAGCCGGTGGCCTCGCTCACCGGCGCCCCGACCTCGCGGGAGTACATCGTCGACGGCACCTTCACCGGTGAGGTGACCGGCAAGGGCAGCACCGAGCTGGGCGGCGGAACGCTGGAGGCCGGCTACCAGATCGGTTGCGGCATCATCCAGGACGACATCGAGTCCATCACCACCGCGGGCATCACGCCGTTCATCTCCTCGCCCATCCACCTGTTTCCGACGCCGAGCCTGGATCAGCGTGGCTTTTTCCCGGCCGGCATCGCCGGCGCCGTCACCCAGCAGATCAAGATCGACCTCAAGCCCGGAACGGTGAACATCGTTCCGGTGGGCAAGAAGTCGTTCAAGGGCACCAAGCCGCGCATCTCGATCACTGGCTTCCGGATCAAGATCGACGGTTGCGCCGGCCAGTCGTTCGTCCGATCGTATGCCACCCTGACCAGCTCCACCGACAACACCGATGACGTGATCACGTATCTCGGTGTGACCAAGGCCGTGTGAGGAAGCCCATCATGAAAACATTCGCAACGATCGCCGCCACCGGCCTGCTGATGGCCGTCGCCGCGGCCCCGTGCGCAATTGCCGACCCGAGTCCGGACGCGGCGCCCGCCGATCCGGCTGCCGCCGTCGAGCCGGTCGCCGATGCCGGGCCGCCGCCGGACACCGGTGTGGTGGCCTCCGGACCCGACGGAGTGGCCCACACCCCCGACGGCCGCACCCTGACCGTACGGGCCAAGGACGAGACCCAGCTGCCCATCGCGCCGCTGACCACCTCGCTGTCTTCCCGGGAATGGCTGGTCGGGGCGACCTTCACCGGCGAGGGCATGGACAGCGTCAAGGGTGGCACGCTGGAGGTCGGCTACCAGATCGGCTGCGGCATCGAGATGGACAAGGTCAAGCTCAACGGCTCGATCGGTCTGGGCACCGGTAACTTCGCCTACGACCCCACGATCGCCGACCCGACCGGCCGGCTCGGCACCGTCTTCACCATGCCCATCCAGGGGCAGATCGAGGTCGAGCCCCGCCCCGGCACCATCACCAGCGTGATCGTCGACAAGAAGTCGTTCAAGGGCAACAAGACCCGCGTCACGGTGCGCGACATCCACATCAAGATCGACAACTGCGTCGGCGCCTCGACCCTGCGGTCTTACGCGGTGCTGACCAGTTCGGGCACCGACGCCGACGACATCGTCGCCTACTACGGCGTCGCGAAGACCTTCTGATGATTCGGAAGGTGCTGGCCGCCGGACTGCTGACCGGTGTGGCGCTGGCCGGCGCGGCCACCGCCGCCGCGGACCCCGATCCGGCGGCTCCGGTGGTCGATGCCCAGGCGCCGGCCGCCCCGGATGCACCCGCTCCGGATGCACCGGCGGCACCGGGCCTGACCGAGCACCCGGGCACGCGCAGCGGCAACGGCCTGACGGATGCGTTCAGTCACCCTTATGAGCTGCAACTCGGCCAGGCGCCGTCGAATGCCATCGGGTATGACCCGAGCCTCAACAACCCGCTGTCGCAGAGCGATTTCCTCAACCCCAAGCGCTATCGGGTACCCGGTGCTGAGGCGGACAACCAGTACGCACTGCAGCCCGGTGTCGACGGCCCGTTCGCCCGGGTCGACGGGCTGAAGGGCACCCACGCCATGCTGCACGGCGCGCTGGGCCGGATGCCGCACGAGCAGATGTCGCAGCCGCTGCCCGGCACCGCCCCCCCGCCCGGCACCAATATCCCGGTCGGCGAGCTCGGCAACCTCGACGATCCCGAGGCCGCAACCGTCCCGGTGTACGGCACGGCGCCCGCCCCGGCGGGATCCGCCCCGCGGCTGGCCCAGCCCGCCCCGCCCGTCGAAGACGCTCCCGCTCCCTAGCGGGAGAATCGCCGGGCCAGCCCGCGGCGATCCGGTTTCCCGACGCCGAGCCGCGGGAGTTCGGTGACCACGTGCACTTCCCGCGGCGCGGCGGTCACCGGCAGCCGTTGCGCCACCCGGTGTCTCAACGCGGCCAGGGTCGGCGCCGTCGCACCGGCGGCGAGGGTGATCGCCGCGACCACCCGTTGGCCCAGCCGCTCGTCGGGCACCCCGAATACGACGGCCTCGGCCACGGCCGGGTCTTCGTTCAGCGCGGCCTCGACCACCTGCGGCAGCACCTTCAGCCCACCGGTGGCGATGGCGTCGTCGACCCGACCCAGCACCCGCAGTCGTCCGGTTGCGTCGAGTTCGCCGAGGTCGTCGGTGCGAAACCAGCCGGGTTCGGCGAACGGGTCAGGCGCCGAATCGATGCGGCGGTTCCCGCTTCGACTCCGCTCCGCAAGCTCCGCGGAGCCTCGCGAAACCGCTGAATCGATGCGGCGGTTCCCGCTTCGACTCCGCTCCGCAAGCTCCGCGGAGCCTCGCGAAACCGCCGGCGGATTGCGGTAGCCCGACGCCAACGTCGGCCCCCCCAGGTGGATCCGGCCGTCGTCGAGGCGCAGGCCGACCCCGGCCAGCGGCACGCCGTCGTACACGCAGCCGCCGGCGGTCTCGCTCATTCCGTAGGTTCGGACCACGTTGATCCCGATGGCTGCGGCCCGTTCCAGCAGTGCGGCCGGCGCCGGGCCACCGCCGAGCAGCACCGCGTCGAGTTCGGCCAGGGCGGCGGCCGCGCCCGGATCCTCCAGCGCCGTCGCCAGCTGATTGCTGACCAGCGAGGTGTAGCGCCGGCCGGGGCCGAGTGCGGCGACCGCCCCCGGCAGTGCCGCCGGGTCGAAACCGGGGGTCCGGATGCGCACCGGGGTGGTGCCGGCGGCCAGCGCCCGGATCAGCACCTGCAGCCCGGCGATGTGGGTCGCCGGCAGTGCCAGCAACCAGTTGCCGGGACCGCCCAGGCGTTCGTGGGTGGCGGCCGCCGCGGCCAGCAGCGCGTCGGCGCTCAGCTGGGCGCCCTTGGGGGAGCCGGTGCTCCCGGAAGTGGGCACCACCAGCGCGATTCGCCCGTCGATGGGTTCGCCGACCCGCAGCGCCGCCGCCGTCTGCCGGCTGTGTTCGTCGGTACCGGCCAGCGGCAACAGCGCGTCATCGGCTCCGGCCAGCACCCCGGCCAGCCGGTCCAGCAGCGCCGCGTCGGTCAGTTCGGCCGGCAACAGCGCCCGCAGGACGGCTATTCGAGGTTCCCGTCGACCGAGCTGTTGTGCGGTTCGTCGAGCGGCCAGCCGCGGGCGATCAGCCGCTCCCGGACCCGCTCCACGTCGACCGGGTCGGGCAGGTCGTCGATGACGGCCAGGATCTCACTGCCGATGTCGATGTCGTCGAATTCCCCGGGCCGCGAAGCCAACTGCTCGGCGATGAACTTGACCTCTTCGACGGTGAGCTGGCGGCGCAGCAATGCGAACAGCGGCAGGTAGTCGTTGCGGGGCACGCCGTCGGGATAACCGGCCCGAAGCCACGCCACCACCCTGTTCAGAAAATCGTTCATGCGGATCACCTCCCGAGCTGGCCCCTCCGGCAAGGGCCGGAAGCGGGCCGGACGCAACCGATGCTAGTCCTATTCCGGGTGCTGTGACCTGCCGGAATAGGCCAACCTGGGCCTCCGTGAAGATGAATAACAGATGAACTCCTTCCGCGCCTGGGCAAACCCGCTCCTCAGGGGCTTAACAGGGTTTGCCATCAGCTAGGCAAATCGGGGCCCTTACCCGCAGAATTGCAGCCATGAGCGCAGAGATGATCATTCTGGTGCTGTTGATCGCCACGGCGTTGGCGTTCGACTTCACCAACGGCTTCCACGACACCGGGAATGCCATGGCCACCTCCATCGCCACGGGGGCGCTCAAGCCCAAGGTCGCGGTGCTGCTCGCCGGGGTGCTGAATCTGGTCGGTGCCTTCCTCTCCGTCGAGGTGGCCGTCACCGTCACCACGTCGGTGCTCAAGGTGCAGGACGGCAAGACCGGGCACCTGGTCGAGGGCATCGACGCCTCGATGGGCCTGACCATCATCTTCGCCGGCCTGATCGGCGGCATCCTGTGGAACCTGCTCACCTGGCTGTTCGGCATTCCGTCCAGCTCGTCGCACGCGCTGTTCGGCGGCCTCATCGGCGCCGGCCTGGCGGCGCTGGGCATGTCCGGGGTCAACTGGCCCGGCGTCATGCAGAAGGTGATCATCCCGGCGCTGGCGGCGCCGCTGATCGCCGGCATCGTGGCCGCCTGCGGCACCTGGTTGGTGTACCGGCTGACCCGGACCGTCATCAAGAAGCGCCGGGAAGAGGGCTTCCGCTGGGGTCAGATCGCCACCGCGTCGCTGGTGGCGCTGTCCCACGGCACCAACGACGCGCAGAAGACGATGGGTGTCATTGCGCTCGCGCTGATCACTACCGGACACCTCACCGGCGACGTCAAGAACGACGGCCTGCCGATCTGGATCATCACCAGCTGCGCCCTGGCCATCGGCCTGGGCACCTACATCGGCGGGTGGCGGGTCATCCGCACCCTCGGCAAGGGCCTGGTCGAGATCGAGTCGCCGCAGGGTCTGGCCGCCGAGGCGTCCTCGGCAGCCATCATCCTGAGCTCCAGCGCCGCCGGCATGGCGCTGTCCACCACCCACGTCGCCACCGGGTCGATCCTGGGCAGCGGCGTCGGCAAGCCCGGCGCGCAGGTGCGTTGGGCGGTCGCCGGCCGGATGGCCGTCGCCTGGCTGGTCACCCTGCCCGCCGCCGCGCTGGTCGGTGCGCTGTCCTTCTGGCTGTCCAGCGCGATCAAGGATGTGACCAACTCCGATCTGGCCGGCGACGGGGTCATCTTCGTCCTGCTGGTCGCGCTGTCGGGCTACATGTGGTGGCGTGCGCAGCAGCAGAAGGTCGACCACAGCAACGTCAACGCCGACTGGGACGAGTCCACCAACTCCGTGGTGCCCGCCGAAGTCCGGGGTGCCGCTGCCACCGACGCCACCAAGACCGCCGTCTGAGACGTCGGGCAACCGAAGGAACTGTGATAATGGCTTATTTCGAGAGCATTCTTCGCGTGTTGCTGGTGGGCCTGGTCCTGGGTGCGGGTCTGCCCGCGCTGTTCGCCATCGGCCTGACCGCCTTCTCCCGCGGGGCCGGCGACATGAACGCCGACGGCACCTCGCAGGCCGCCAACCCCGCGCTGAAGTTTCTGGGGCTGTTGCTGTTCGGCTTTGTCAGCTTCATCATCCTCATCGCGATCCTATGGATCACCCGCTCCACGATCATGCACCATTTCCACATCGATCCTTTCTTCGGCTTCGGCCTGAAGAAGTAGGGACCCGGACATGACTGAGCACAATCCGCTCGACGAGGTTCTGGGCTGGCTGCACCAGGGCTACCCGCAGGGCGTCCCGCCCAAGGACTACTTCCCGCTGCTGGCACTGCTCAAGCGCAGTCTGACCGAGGACGAGGTGGTCCAGGCCGCCCGGGAGGTGCTCGGCGAGGCCGTCGACCAGCCCGCGGTCACCACCGGCGAGATCCGCCAGGCCATCGAGCGGGTCACCGAGAAAGAGCCCAGCGTCGAAGAGGTGCACCAGGTCGCGGCGCGGCTGGCCTCGGTCGGCTGGCCGCTGGCAGCTCCCGCGCGCTGATCAGACTTTGGGCGCGGGGCAGGTCTATTGCGGCGGTCCCAGCTTCCCCTCGGCTCCGCCGGCACTCACTGCGCTCGCGCCACCTCCGCCGAGCCTCGCTGAACCGCCCAGGCCTATTGCGGCGGTCCCAGCTTCCCCTCGGCTCCGCCGGCACTCGCTGCGCTCGCGCCACCTCCGCCGAGCCTCGCTGAACCGCCGCGCAGCGGATGCGTGGCGGGCACCTCGACGAAGATGAGCTCCATCCCGTCGGGATCGACGGCGTGCAGCTCGATCAGTCCCCAGGGTTCGGTCTGGGCCTCCCGGGTGATCGGCACGCGCGCGTCGCGCAACTGCTCTGCGGCGGCCGCGATATCGCGGACCTGAAGCCACAGCACCGTTCCCACCGGTCGCTGCACCGGGTCTCCGTGACCGGCCAGCTCGATCAATGACCCGCCGGCGAAAAAGACTGTGCCGCCCGGATATTCGCGGGCGACCGGCAACTTCAACTGCTCGGCGTAGAACCGCAACGACAGTGCGTAGTCCGTCGGTCGCAGCAGGATCCGGGTGCTCAGGATCTCCACGGCTACTCCGGCATGGGGGTGGGCTGGATCCACTGGTTGCGGAGCACCTCGGTGACCAGCGACGGCGAGGCGACGTCGAAGGCCCGCATGGTGACCGCCATCCGCGGCGCGATGCGGATCGGTCGGGTGCGCGCGGCGGTCAGCATCCAGTCGGCGGCCTCGGCGGCGGACAGCGCGGGCAGGTCGTCGTAGGCGCGGGTCGGGGAGATCATCGGGGTCGCGACCAGCGGGTAGTAGAGGCCCGTGCAGTGCACGCCCCTGGCGGTCCATTCGGTGTCGGCGACCCGGCTCACCGAGGCCAGTGCGGACTTGCTGGCGTTGTAGGCCCCGAACAGCGGTGCGGCCTCGTTCATCACGCCCCAGGTCAGCACGTTGATGATGTGACCGTCGCCGCGCTCCAGCATCCCCGGGACGAAGCCTCGCATCAGCCGCATGGGTGCGTAGTAGTTCACCGCCATGGTGCGTTCGACGTCGTGCCAGCGTTCCAGTGACTCGGCCAGCGGCCGGCGGATCGAGCGGCCCGCGTTGTTCACCAGAATGTCAACGGCACCAACCTCTTCCACCAGTGCGTCGACGGCATCCATATCGGTGACGTCGCAGACGGCGGTGCGTATCTCGCCGCCGGCGGCGCCGATGCGGGTGGCCAGCTCGTCGAGCAGATCCCCGCGCCGGGCCACCGCGATGACCTCGGCGCCGGCCGCGGCGAACTTCTCGGTCGCCGCCGCGCCGATGCCCGACGACGCCCCGGTCAGCAGTACCTTCTTGCCGCGCAGCTCGACATCGGGCCGGCCTAGCCGGGGCAGTCCCAGCGGTGGCCGCATGGCGGCCGTGATGAACGTGTCGGTGAGGCGGCGGCGCAGTGATTTCCCTGCCATGGTGTGGGCCTCCTGTAGGGGGTTAGAAGTAGCGGGGGAAGGTGTCGAAGTTCGGGTCGCGCTTCTGTAGGAACGCGTCGCGGCCCTCGACGGCCTCGTCGGTCATGTACGCGAGCCGGGTCGCCTCGCCGGCGAACAGCTGCTGGCCGACCAGGCCGTCGTCGAGCAGGTTGAAGGCGTACTTCAACATCCGTTGTGCCTGTGGGGATTTGCCGTTGATGGCCTGGGCCCACTCCAGCGCGACGGTTTCCAGGTCGGCGTGGTCGACGACCTCGTTGACCGCACCCATGTGGTGCATCTGCTCGCCCGAGTAGGCGCGGCCCAGGAAGAAGATCTCGCGGGCGAACTTCTGCCCGACCTGGCGGGCCAGGTAGGCGCTGCCGTAGCCGCCGTCGAAGCTGCCGACGTCGGCGTCGGTCTGCTTGAACCGTGCGTGCTCGCGACTGGCCAGGGTCAGATCGCACACCACATGCAGGCTGTGCCCGCCGCCGGCCGCCCAGCCGTTGACCAGAGCGATCACCGGCTTGGGCATGAACCGGATCAGGCGCTGCACCTCCAGGATGTGCAGCCGCCCCGCCCGGGCGATATCCACGGTGTCGGCGGTCTCACCGGAGGCGTACTGGTAGCCGCTGCGGCCGCGGATCCGCTGGTCGCCGCCGGAACAGAACGCCCAGCCGCCGTCCTTGGGCGACGGCCCGTTGCCGGTGAGCAGCACCACCCCGACATCCGGGCTCATCCGCGCGTGGTCGAGCGTCCGGTACAACTCATCGACGGTGTGCGGCCGGAACGCATTGCGAACCTCGGGCCGGTCGAAGGCCACCCGGACCGTCGGCTGCGGACGCCCGTCGATGACGTGCCGGTGGTAGGTGATGTCGGTCAGGTCCGCGAACTGCGAGTCGATGTTTGCGACCGGCTCCCAGAGCGTGGGATCGAAGGGGTTGTTGCTCACGGGTTCCCACGCTAGACCTTTGCCGACACCCGGAGCGACGACGGTCGCCGTGTTAGTTTCGCTGCATTGCGCGTCCGGTGAGGGGAGCAGCGGTGACAGATCCGTATCAGCAGTGGGGGCAGGGTATGCCCGCCGGGCAGTACCCGGGCACCCCGGGCGCTCCGATGGCCTCGGGCCCACCCCCGGCGCAGGCCCCGGGCTGGGCCGGATACCCGGGCCAGCAGCCGCCCCGCGGCTCGGGCCTGGATCTGGGCCGGATCGGCGCGGCGATCCTCGCCGTCGCCGGCCTGGTGGTGCTGTTCGGTTCGCTGGCGTCGCTGTACTCGGTGACGGTGACCCCCTCGGCGCTGGACGTGAAGAACAACGACGCACCGACGGGCGCGGTCAAGGTGGCCATCGGGTTCTACGACATGGTGCCGTTCGCGCCGCCCATCGTCGCCCAGGCGATTCCGGTGCTGATGCTGCTGGCTGCTCTGACGGCGCTGCCGGTGGCCCTCGGGTCCGCCAGGGCAACCGTGCTGCCCGCGGTGTGCTCCGGCGCGGCCACGCTGCTCGGGCTGGTGCTGGCGATCAGCAACCCGCTGCCGTCGGTGCAGCTCTCCGGTGAGATGGCCACCGAACTGTCCAAGGAGACCGGCGGGCAGACCATCGACAAGATGGTCGACGCGGTGGTGTCGATCTCCCCGGGCGCGGGGTTGATCGTCGCGATCATCTTCTCGCTGCTGGCCTGGGTGGTCGGCGTCTGGCTGATGATGCGCCGCGATCCGGCCGCAGCACCGCCCGCGCCCGCCGCACCCGGCTACCCGGCCCCTCCGGGGTACCCGGCCGCTCCGGCGTACCCAGCGCCCCCGGCCGCCCCCGGCTACGCCGCACCGCCGAGCGCCCCCGCCGCCCCGGGGATGCCGCCCGGCGTCGGCGGCCAGTGGTCGTCGTGACTCCGACCACCACGATGACGCGCGTAATCGGAGCGGCGGCCGGACTGATCGCCCTGCTCGGGCTGGCGGCGACCTTCCTGCCCATGTGGACCGTGGCCATACAGTCCAGCGACATGATTGCCGGTGGTCGTGAACTGCGCGAACTGGGCATCGCCCCGATGAGCGCGGACGTCCGGCTGAAGGTCGGGTTCTACGACTGGTTCGTCTCGTCGCAGCCCGCGGTCGCCGTACTGCCGCTGGCGCTGGCGATCGCCGCCGGGATCGGCCTGACCGCGTTGGCCGCCGGCGTTGACCGCCGGTTGTGGGCCGGGGCCGGCCTGACCGCGCTGGCCGCACTGGTGATCGTGATGATGACGGCGATCCAGCCGGAGTCCCGCCACGAGGTGACCGGCCGGCTCGCCGATGAGATCAGCCTGGACAACAGCTACCTGAACCAGGCCAGCCAGGTTGCCGTCACCGTGGGACCGGGGTTGATCGGTGCGGGCATCGCGGCGCTGATGGTGGCCGTGCTGGCCGGCTGGCAGTACTTCGCGGCCGGCTGGGGGCGCCCGCAGCCCGGATTCAGCCCGCGGTAGCCGGATCCAGTCGGAAGACCGCGCAGGTACCGGTCAGCTTTTCGAACTCGTCGGGCGTGCCCTCGGTGACCAGGCCGGCGTTGCGGATGAACCCGACGCCGGTGGGCACCAGCACCGGGAACTGCCGCAGCAGCGGCCGGGCCTGCGCCGGGGTCATTTCCACCATCCGGACCTGCTGCTTGTGCCGGCCCTGGGCCAGCGTCGCGTCCGGGTTCACCCGGGCGTTGCGCACCCAGTCCGCGCCCGGGAAGCCGCCGACGACGTAGCGTTGCCCGTCGACGGTCATCGGGGTGACCGGGGTGGAGCGCGGTTGGCCGGATTTTCGGCCGGTAACCGTCAGGACGACGGGCCCGCTTCTGCCGCCCACCGGGATGCCGAGGCGCAGCACCCCCATGAAGACCTTGTTCATCGGTTTCAGCCACCACGGTGGCCGGATGGATTCGGCTGCCATTGCACCGAGGATAGCCCCGCGAGCGAATTGTTCAAGACGCCCGCTGCGCACACCGGCGAGACTGCCGTCATGACCGAACCCGACTTCACCCCCGCGCTGGGCCGCCTCGCCCCGGCACGCTTCTTCGACGCCGTGGTCGCACTGACCCGGGAACGGCTGTGGCGCGCACTGACCGCCGCCTACGCAGCGCCGCGCCCCGGCGAGGTGATCGTCGACGTCGGCTGCGGCACCGGAACGCTGGCGTTGCAGCTGAAGCGCGTCGCTCCGGCAGCGACCGTCATCGGGGTGGACCCCGACCCCGACGTGCTCGCGGTAGCCCGGACGAAGGTGGGCGCACCCGGCGTGCACTGGCGGGCCGGCATGGGGGATCGGCTGGTGGAGCTGCTCGGCGCCTCCTCGGCGGACACCGTGGTGTCCAGCCTGGTACTGCACCAGTGCCCGATCCCGATGAAAGAGGCGATCCTCGCCGCGATGTACGACGTGCTGCGCCCGGGCGGCCGGCTGGTCATCGCCGACTTCGGACTGCAACGAACATGGTTGATGCGCAACCTGTTTCGTATCGTTCAACTGGCCGACGGGAAGACCGACACCCAACCCAACGCCGACGGCGTACTGCCCGAACTGATGCGGGCCGCCGGCTTCCCGGAGGTCCGCGAGGCCGAGGTGGTGCCCACCGTCAACGGCACCATCTCGATCTACGTCGCGGTGAAAGGCTGAGCGCCGAGATTGGCCAGCAGCGGCGCGACGGCCGCGGGTGTCAGCCCCATCATGTCGCGCATCTGCCTGCTCAGGTGCGCCTGGTCGGAGAAACCGGCCGTTACCGCGGCGTCGGCGACCGACGCGCCGTCCCGCATCGCTTCGGCGGCCCGGCGCAGCCGCGACCACACCCGCCACCGGGCCAGCGGCATGCCCAGCTGGCCGCGCGCCAGCGCCCGCAGTCGTTGTGGTGAAAGATCAACGGCTGCAGCGATATCCGGTATCGCCGCACTGCGGTTGCGTAACAGATCCAAAGCGCTGATCAACCGCGGATCCAGCTGTGACGACGCGGTGGCGCCGACTGCCGCGATGTCCTGCTCGCGCAGCGCGCCCAACTCTGGCGCGGGGTTGATCCCGCTGTCGTAGCGGGTGCGCAGGGTGTCGGCGAACGCGCATTGCGGATCGACGTAGTAGGTCAGCAGGTCGGGGGAGGCCTCGATGCGGTGCGGGGCCATCGGGGCCACCAGCAGGGTCGGAGCCCGGTAGCGGATCCCCGTCGGGCCGGCCATGGCGACCTCGCCTTCGATCGCGATGGCGATCTGAAAGGCGCCGTGCCGGTGGATCGGTCCGTCCGTGACCGGCCCGCGGTACACCGCGTACCCGTCCCGCACGGCGAACCGGGGAGGGGTGGGCGCCGTGTCGTGCACTCAACCGATGCTACGGCCGGCACCTTCCCAGAACCGTGCCCGCACCGCCTTCTTGTCCGGCTTGCCCAGGCCGGTCAACGGCAGCGCATCGACCACCACGATCTGCTTGGGCACCTGCACCGAGCCCTTGCGTTCCTTGACCGCCGCCTGGATCTCCGCCGACATCGCTGCGATCGAGGCCTCATCGGTGCCGGCGTCGGGCCGCAGCACGACCACCGCCGTGACGGTCTCGCCCCACTTGTGGTCGGGGGCGCCGACCACGCACACCTGGGCGACCGAAGGATGCTCGGCCACAACGTCTTCCACCTCGCGCGGGTACACGTTGAACCCGCCGGTGACAATCATGTCCTTGACCCGGTCGACGATGAACCAGAAGCCGTCGGAGTCCTCGCGGGCCATGTCGCCGGTGTGCAGCCAGCCACCGGAGAACGTCTTGGCGGTCTCTTCGGGCAGCTTCCAGTAGCCACCGGCCAGCAGTGGCCCGGACACGCACACCTCGCCGACCTCACCGCGCGGCACCGGGTTGCCGTCGGGGTCCAGCAGTGCGCAGCGGGCGAACAGCGTCGGGCGCCCGCACGAACTCAGCCGCAGGTCGTCGTGCTCGTCTTTGGCCAGGTAGCTGATCGCCATCGGCGCCTCGGACTGGCCGTAGTTCTGCGCGAAGATCTTTCCGAACCGGGAGATCGCCTCGGCCAGGCGCACCGGGTTGATAGCCGAGGCGCCGTAGTACACCGTCTGCAACGACGACAGGTCCCGGGTGCGTGAATCGGGATGATCCATCAGGGCGTAGAGCATCGCCGGGACCACGAACGTCGCGGTAATCCGGTGCTCCTCGATGTAGCGCAGCGCCTCGCCCGGGTCGAAGCGCGCCATCACGTGCATCTCGCCGCCCTTGACCAGGGTGGGCAGGAAATACGCCGCCCCGGCGTGCGACAGCGGGGTCAGCATCAGGAACTTCGGGTGCTCCGGCCATTCCCATTCGGCGAGCTGAATCGTCGTCATGGTGGTGGTGGCCTGCGTCGTCATCATGACGCCCTTGGGCTTGCCGGTGGTGCCGCCGGTGTAGGACAGGCCGTTGACGTAGTCCGGGGCGAGGTTGGCCGCCTCCAGCGGGCGCGGTTGGTACTTGTCGGCCTCGGCGGTCAGGTCGACCACCCGCGCCCCGGTGGCCGCCAGTTCCGGGGGCACCGGGCCGATGGTCAGCACCTGGCGCAACGCCGGCACCTTGCCCAGCAGGCCGATCGCCCGCTCGGTGAACGCCGGGTTCGGGTCGATGATCAAGCTGGTGGCCCCGGAATCGGCCAGCACGTAGGCGTGGTCGTCGAGCGAGCCCAGCGGATGCAGGGCCAGCCGCCGGTAGCCGCGAGTCTGGCCGGCGCTGGTGATCATCAGCACCTCGGGGCGGTTCAGCGACAGCAACCCGGACACCTCGCCGGATCCGGCGCCCAGGGCTTCGAAGGCCTGGGTGTACTGGCTGATCTTGTCGGCCATCTGGCCACCGGTCAGGGTGGTGTCGCCCAGGTGCAGCACCGGGGTGTCGCGGTGGCGTTTGAGGGCACCGATCAGCAGGTGGCCGGAGTGGACGGGGTGGCGCAGCAGGTCGTCGGGCACACAAGCAGACTAGAACGTGTTCCAGTTTTCGTACAGGTGCCCGCGGCTACGGGTGCCTACCATCGAGGCATGCACCTCCCGGACCTCGACGACCTGCTGGACCGGGTGCACGTGGTGTCCCTGCCCATGCGGGTCCGGTTCCGTGGCGTCACCGTGCGCGAGGTCGCGCTGATCGACGGGCCCGCCGGGTGGGGCGAGTTCGGCGCCTTCGCCGAATACGCCGCGCCCGAGGCCGCGCACTGGCTGGCGGCGGGCGTCGAGGCCGCCTACCGGCCCCTGCCGCCGGTCCGGCGTGACCGCATCGCCATCAACGCAACCGTCCCCGCGGTACCGCCCGAACAGGTGCCCGCGGTACTGGCGAGGTTCCCCGGTGCCCGTACCGCCAAGGTGAAGGTCGCCGAACCCGGTCAGACCCTGGCCGACGACGTCGCCCGGGTCGGCGCCGTGCGCGCACAGATCCCGACGGTCCGGGTCGACGCAAACGGCGGTTGGACCGTCGAGCAGGCCGTCGCGGCGGCCGCCGCGCTGACCGCCGACGGACCGCTGGAATACCTGGAACAACCCTGCGCGACGGTCGCCGAGCTCGCCGAACTGCGTCGTCGCACCGACGTCCCGGTCGCCGCCGACGAATCCATCCGCAAGGCCGACGACCCGCTGCGGGTGGTCCGCGCCGGCGCCGCCGACGTCGCGGTGCTCAAGGTCGCCCCGCTGGGCGGGGTCGGCCCGCTGCTGCGCATCGCCGATCAGGTGAATGTGCCCGTCGTCATCTCCAGCGCCCTGGACTCGGCCGTCGGCATCGGCATCGGGCTCGCCGCCGCCGCCGCGCTGCCGCAGTTGACCCACGCCTGCGGCCTGGGCACCGGCCGGCTGTTCGTCGAGGACGTCGCCGACACCCCGGACCCCGTCGACGGTTTCCTGCCGGTGAACCGGGCGGCGCCGGACCCGGACCGGCTCACCGCACTGGCCGCCCCGCCCGACCGTCGGGACTGGTGGCTGGACCGGATCCGGGAGTGCCACGGGCTGTTGGATAGCGTGGCACGGTGACCAACCTGGCCTACCACGACGGCGGCACCGGCGACCCGGTGCTGTTCATCGCCGGGCGCGGCGGCGCCGGGCGCACCTGGCACCTGCACCAGACGCCCGAATTCCGCCGGCACGGCTACCGCGTCATCACCTTCGACAACCGCGGTATCGGCGCCACCGCCAACGCCGAGGCGTTCGACATCAACACCATGGTCGCCGACACCGCCGAGCTGATCGACACCCTCGTCGGCGGCCCGGTGCGCATCGTGGCCGTGTCGATGGGCTCCTATATCGCGCAGGAACTCATGCTGGCCCGCCCCGAGCTGGTCACCCAGGCCGTGCTGATGGCCACCCGCGGCCGGCCGGACCGGATGCGCGAGATCGGTGCCGTCGCCGAGCGGGCGATGATCGACTCCGGCGTGAAGCTGCCGGTGGAGTACGAGGCCCGCAACCGCATGCTGGAGAACTTCTCTCCGAAGACCCTGTGCGACGACCGGGCGGCCTCCGACTGGTTCGACATGTTCACCATGTGGCCCGCCGAGAACACCCCCGGCGTGCGCGCCCAGCTGCACGTCTCACCGGAGACCAACCGGCTCGCCGCCTACCGGGCGATCACCGCCGAGGTCCTGGTCATCGGTTTCTCCCACGACGTCCTGCTGCCGCCGGCGCTGAGCGCCGAGGTCGCCGCGGCCATCCCCCGGGGCAGCTACCTGGAGATCCCCGACACCGGCCACCTCGGCTTCATCGAGGCCCCGGGCCCGGTCAACGCCGCCATGCTCGAGTTCTTCGGCGGCCCCGGGTCGCTCAAGCTGGTGTGACGAGCGTGAATTCCTCGACGGCACAGGCGCAGATCGTCGTCGACGAACTGATCCGCGGTGGTGTGCGCGACGTGGTGCTGTGCCCCGGCTCGCGCAACGCCCCGCTGGCGTTCGCGCTGTCCGACGCGGACGCCGACGGGCGGCTGCGGCTGCACGTGCGCATCGACGAGCGCACCGCCGGCTACCTGGCCATCGGGCTGGCCGTCTCCGCCGGATCCCCGGTCTGCGTCGCGATGACGTCGGGCACCGCGGTCGCCAACCTCGGTCCCGCCGTGCTGGAGGCCAACTACGCGCGGGTGCCGCTGATCGTGCTGAGCGCCAACCGGCCGTACGAGCTGCTGGGCACCGGCGCCAACCAGACCATGGAACAGTTCGGCTACTTCGGCACCCAGCTGCGGGCGGCGATCAGCCTCGGGCTGGCCCCGCAGACCGGCGAATCCGCCCCCATCGAGGCGCTCAACGCGCAGTGGCGCTCGGCGACCTGCCGGGTGCTGGCGGCGGCCACCGGATCCCGCACCGCCAACGCCGGCCCGGTCCAGTTCGACATCCCGCTGCGCGAGCCCCTGGTGCCCGACGACGACGAGGCGCAACCCCCGGCCGGGCGCCCCGACCGCCGGCCGTGGACCTACACCCCGCCGGTCAGCTTCGACCAGCCGCTGGACATCGACCTGACGCCGGACACCGTCGTCATCGCCGGGCACGGAGCGGGGGTGCACCCGAACCTGGCCGCCCTGCCGACCGTCGCCGAACCGACCGCGCCGGTGCCGGCCAACCCGCTGCACCCGTTGGCGCTGCCGCTGCTGAACCCCGAACAGGTCATCATGATCGGCCGGCCCACCCTGCACCGACCGGTGTCGACGCTGCTGGCCGACCCCGCGGTGCCGGTGTACGCGCTGACCACCGGACCGCGCTGGCCCGACGTGTCCGGAAACTCGATGGCCACCGGCACCCGCGCGGTCACCCACGGTCACCCCGATCCGGCGTGGCTTCACCGCTGCGCCGAACTGCACCGGCGCACCGTCGACACCGTGCGCGACGAGCTGCGCCGAAACCCGGCGACCACCGGCCTGCACGTGGCGGCCGTCGTCGCCGACACCCTCGGGCCGGGCGACCAGCTGGTGCTCGGGGCCTCCAACCCGGTCCGCGACATCGCCCTGGCCGGCGGGGTGGCCGACGGGGTCCGGGTGCGCTCCAACCGCGGCGTCGCCGGCATCGACGGCACCGTGTCGACGGCCGTCGGCGCGGCACTGGCCCACGACGGGCACACCGTCGCGCTCATCGGCGACCTCACCTTCCTGCACGACGCCGGCGGCCTGCTGATCGGGCCCACCGAACCGGTCCCGCAGCGGCTGACCCTGGTGGTGTCCAACGACAACGGCGGCGGCATCTTCGAACTGCTCGAACAGGGCGACCCGCGGTTCTCCGACGTGTCCTCGCGGGTGTTCGGCACCCCGCACGACACCGACATCGCCGCGCTGTGCCGCGGCTACCGCGTCGAACACCGCAGCGTCGACGTCGCCGATCTCGGCGCTGCGCTGACCGCGGAGTTCACCGGGATGCGGGTGCTCGAAGTCACGGCCGACCGCGCGCCGCTGCGCGGATTGCACGCCGGGATCCGGGCCGCACTGCGAGCCGCCGGGTGAGCTGGTTGAGCCGGTTCGGCGCGGTGCTGCGGCTGGCCGGGATCTCGGCGGCCGGCGTCGTCCTGGCACTGTGGGCGGCGATGCTGCACGGCCCCGGCGGGCAGGTGTCACACACCCGCTCCGGACGCATCATCCGGCGCGTGCGCATCGGCGTGCTGATCGCCACCGCGCTGATCACCCTGCAGGCGGTGCTGCTGGTGGCCGGTGCCTGGCGCAACGACAAGCAGATCGAGGGCAATATGGGGGTGGCCGCCGCCGAGGTGCTCGACGCCGGGCCGCGCCGCTCCACCATCGCCTTCGTCACCCCGGACCGGGTCACCTACCGCCCCGAGCTGGGCGTGCTGTACCCCTCGGAACTCGACACCGGGATGCGGATCTACGTCGAATACGACCGCGACGACCCGAACCTGGTGCGGGTGCAGCACCGTGACGCCCGACTGGCGATCATCCCGGCCGGCTCGATCATCCTGCTGGCCTGGCTGGTGGCCGGTGCGTTGCTGATCGGGCTGGCGGTGCTGGAGATCCGGCTGGACCACCGCCGCGCGGTCAACGCCGTCAGGTGACGGCGTGGGTGAACAGCCGGTCGAACCAGTCGTCGTCATCGATGTCGATCACCTTGCCGGTCGCCTGATTGATCACCGTCGGCGTGGCGCCGGTCGCCGCGATCAGCGCCTCGCGGTTCTGCTTCGACATCGTCGCGACGTCGACGCCGCCGGCCCCGGAACCGATCCGCGCGACGACGGCGTCGGGCAACCCCGCCTCCCGCGCGATGTCGGCGAAATCGGAATTGCGGTAGTCGTCGCCGGCCACATCCTGGTTGTCCATCAGACCCTCCAGGTACAACTGGAATCCGACGGCGGTGACATCGGCGCCCGTCCCGGCCAGGAACAGCGTGTTGGCGACGGTCGCCGAGTAGCCGTCGGCCTTGTCCAGGTCCAGGAAAGTCACCGGGCGGTAGGTGATGGCCAGCGCCCCCATGGCCAGCTTGCTGCGGAAATCGGGGCCGTAGTCCGCCTCGAACGCCGCGCACGCCGGGCACTGCGGTTCGACGAAGATCTCCAGCTGCACGGCGGCGTCGGCCAGGCCCACCCGGATGCCGAACCCGTCGGCGGACACCGCCACCCCCGGTGGCGGGGCGGCTTTCGGTGTGCCCGCGACGGCATGTGAACAGCCGGTCAGCAGGAACAGGACTGCGCAGAGGGCCAGTAGCGGCCATCGGGGCCGGGGCATGCGCATCCCGACACGCTACCGCCGCCCGGTGATCGACGCCCGTTGGTGTCGGCGCCGGCCGGGCGTAACCCGGTGGTCACCGCGGGGTGTCACCGTAGAGCTCGTGCGCGTCGCCATCGTGGCCGAGAGTTTCCTGCCCAACGTCAACGGCGTGACCAATTCCGTGCTCCGGGTGCTCGAACACCTGCGGGCAGGTGGGCATGAGGCGCTGGTCATCGCCCCGGACACCCCGCGCGGTGAGGATCCCGCCCCGCGCCTGCACGACGGCGTCCGGGTGCACCGGGCACCGGCGTTGATGTTCCCCGGAGTGACCTCGCTGCCGCTGGGCGTCCCGCTGCCGCGGCTGGTGCGGGTGCTGCGCGGGTTCGACCCCGACGTCGTGCACCTGGCCTCGCCGGCCTCGCTCGGCATGGGTGGGGTGTTGGCGGCTCGGCGGGTCGGCGTCCCCACCGTCGCGGTGTTCCAGACCGACGTCGCCGGTTTCGCCGCCAGCTACGGGATGCCGGCGGCTTCCAGGGCGGCCTGGGCCTGGGCCCGACGGTTGCACTCGATGGCCGACCGTACCCTCGCGCCGTCCACGGCGACCATGGAAGCCCTTGCCGTCCAACGAATCCCGCGGGTGCACCAGTGGGCCCGCGGAGTCGACATCACCGGGTTCGCGCCGTCGGCCCGCAGCGAGGAACTGCGCCGGCGATGGTCGCCCCAGGGACTGCCGATCGTCGGGTTCGTCGGCCGGTTGGCCCCGGAGAAACACGTCGAACGTCTCGCGGTGCTGGATCGGATGCCGGGGGTCCAGGTGGTGGTGGTCGGCGACGGGGTGGACCGCGCGAAGCTGGAACGCACGCTGCCGTCGGCGGTGTTCACCGGGGCGCTGTACGGCCCGGAGCTCGCGCAGGCATACGCCAGCATGGACGTCTTCGTGCACACCGGCGAACACGAGACGTTCTGCCAGGCCGTGCAGGAGGCGATGGCGTCCGGACTGCCGGTCGTCGCCCCCGACCAGGGCGGCCCGCGTGATCTGGTCACCCCGATGCAGACCGGGCTGCTTTTGGGCGTCGCCGAATTCGAGGCGCAGCTGCCCGCCTCCGTCGGCCACCTGCTGGCCGAACGGCGCCGCTACGCCGTCGCCGCGCGGCGCTCGGTGCTGCACCGCACCTGGCCGGCGATCTGCGAGGAACTGCTCGGGCACTACCGGGCGGTGGCCCGCACGCCGATGCGCGGTCCCGGACCGAGCCCGCAGGCGCTAACGTCGTCGGGGTGAATCGCGCGACGCTGGACAAGGACCCCCATGAGGTGGCATCGATGTTCGACGCCGTCGCACGGCGGTACGACCTGACCAACACCGTGTTGTCCCTGGGGCAGGACCGGCACTGGCGGCGCGCGACCCGCTCCGCCCTGCAGATCGGGCCGGGGGACCGGGTGCTGGACCTGGCCGCGGGCACCGCGGTGTCCACCGTCGAGCTCGGCCGGTCCGGGGCGTGGTGTGTGGCCGCCGACTTCTCGGTGGGCATGCTGGCCGCCGGCGCGTCGCGGGCGGTGCCCAAGGTCGGCGCCGACGCCACCCGGCTGCCGTTCGCCGACGAGACCTTCGACGCGGTGACCATCAGCTTCGGGCTGCGCAACGTCGTCGACCACACGCTCGGGCTGGCCGAAATGGCCCGTGTCACCAAACCCGGCGGGCGGCTGGTGGTGTGCGAGTTCTCCACCCCGGTCATCCCGGTGTTCGCCACGGTGTACAAGGAGTACCTGATGCGGGCGCTGCCGGCGGTGGCCACGGCCGTCTCCAGCAACCCGGAGGCCTATGTGTACCTCGCCGAGTCCATCCGGGCCTGGCCGGATCAGCCGACGCTGGCCGCCCAGATCGCCGAGGCCGGTTGGTCCCGGGTGCGCTGGCGCAACCTCACCGGCGGCATCGTCGCCCTGCACGCCGCCCGCAAGGACTAGATCCGGCCACCGCTTCGCCGACCGTCGCGCTCGTCGCCCAGCCGACGGTGCTCAATGGCGCGTCTGGTGTCCTCGCGCTTCGCGCTCGTCGCCCAGCCGACGCAACCCATCCCTGATGGCGGCCTGGGCCGCGACGTCGTCCTCGTTGTAGCGCAGGCACCACGCGCGCGCGGCCTCGGCGGCCGGGCCGGTGCCGCGGGCCTCCTCGATGCGCAACTGCGACGTCAGTCCGCCGGCGTCCTCGGTGCCCCAGTCGAAACCCAGCAGCGGCGCCACCGCCTTGATCGACGACGAACCCCGGGCGAAGAACTCCCGGTTGAACCAGGCCATCAGGTCCACGCTCACCCCGGACAGGGCCGCGGCCACCCGCGGGAACCGGGCGGACTGGGTGAGCTCCACCGAACTCCAGTGAAAAACCTTCAGGCTCTTGCCATCCCGATCCGCATCAGCGCGCAGCCGGGTCAGCCGGTCGGCCATCTCGTCGGCCAGGGCGGCCTCGGCGGCATCGTCGAGCGGCGCAAAGCTCATCACCGGTTGGTAGCGGGCCGTCGCATCGTCGTGGCCGTCGCGGATTCGCAACCCCCACTGGTAGATCCGATTGTCGAGATCCCATTCGATGTCGAAATCGACCTCGACGTCGGCCGACGGAATCACCGGCCACTTGCCGCCGACGGGTTCGAAATCGGTGCCCGACAACGTCATCGAGGCGCGCCGCACGGCACTGGCCAGCCGCGCTCTGGGATCCCTGGTTCCGATCGACTGCGCCCGGAAGTCCGCGGCGCACCCGTCGACGTCGACGGCCGCCAACTGGGCGACGCTGAGGGTATGACCGTCGCCGGCCGTGGCATACAGGTGGCGCCACTCGCGGTCGTTGAGGTGACCGGTCAGCAGAGCGAACGACGCATCGTCGGGGCCGGCGACCTGCGCGCAGTGCTCCAGCCACGGGCATTCGTTGCATTCGCCGATCCGCAGCGGCCGAACCAACTCGTCGCCGCGGCGGGCGGCCGCCGCGACCTGCAACCGGAACCCGAACTCGTCGTCGTAGCGATTCAGCATGGAGCCGGTGGCGTCCAGCGGGTCGGCCAGCCGGTGCCAGACGATGCCGAGGGGATCGCCGAGCAGCTCACCCAGGTCGGTGGTGCCCACCACGCCGCCGACCAGGAGCTCCGGATCGCCGGCGCCGGCGTGGTGGCCGAGTTCCTGCAGCATCCGCGTGTAGTGCGCCAGCTGCATCCCGTCGCGCCGACGTTTGTCGGCGTCGGCCTTGAATCCGGCGATGTCCCGCCAGTCCACCGGATCGGCCAGCGTCGACACCGCCACACCGCTCTTGCTCTTGCCCGGGCGCGGCGAAGTCAGCGTCTTGTGGCCCTTGATCTCCACCGGCAGATACCCGTGGAAGCAACGGACCAGCGCGTCGGGCGCCCCGGAGCGGCCGTTGACGTCGGGCAACCGGCCCCCGGCGATCACCGGCACGCCCCGGTTCATCGCCGCCACCGTCTGGGCGGTCGCCACCTGCGGGCCCACCTCGCGATCGATCACCAGCAGTCCGTCATAGCACCGGCCCCACGCCGCGAGGACGTCGTCCTGGAACTGCAGGCCGCGGTCGAACCGCGCTTGCAGCGCGGCATCCGGGGGACCGAGCTTCGGTGCCCCCGGATCGAAGTCGTTGTGGGTGCGACGGGCGCAGCGCTGCGCCGGATAGCCCCCCAGGAAGATCTCCGCCATGACCCGGTCAACACTACGGCCGAGTGCCTGTTGCCCCTAGTGGAACGGTTTGCGGCGGTCGCCCAACCGTGAGCCCGCCCCGGCGATCCGCCACAGCCGGGCCACCGCGTCGGCGTCTTCGTCGGTCACCAGGTTGCCCATCACCCGCACCGCGATTTTCATCATCCGCGGTGACCGCAGACCCAGCGGGCCGGCCAGCGGCAGGAACCGGGGCACCGTCAACAGCAGGCCCAACCGTCGGGCCACCGAGAAGCCACGCCCGTAGTGGCGTGCCAGGGTGTCCGGCCACGCGGCTGAAACATCTTCCGTGCCAAGCAGTTCCGCGGCCATCCGGCCCGACTCCAACCCGTAGTCGATGCCCTCGCCGTTGAGCGGGTTGATGCATGCCGCCGCATCACCGATCAGCATCCAGTTCGGCCCGGCCACCCCGGACACCGCGCCGCCCATCGGCAGCAGCGCCGAGGCCACCGCCCGCGGGGAGCCCTGGAAACCCCAGTCTTCGCGGCGCAGGTAGGTGTAGTGCTCCATCAGCGGCCGCAGCGCGATGTCGGCCGGACGCCGGGCGGTGGCCAGCGCGCCGACGCCGATGTTCACCTCGCCGTTGCCCAGCGGGAAGATCCAACCGTAGCCGGGCAGCACCGAGCCGTCGACGGACCGCAGCTCCAGATCGGAGGAGATCCATGGCTCGTCGTGGCGGGGCGAGGCCAGGTAGCCGCGCGCGGCCACCCCGTAGACCGTCTCGCGGTGCCAGGTCCGGCCCAGCACCCGGCCCAGCGTGGAACGCGCACCATCGGCGACGATCAGCCGTCGGCATCCGATCCGCGACCCGTCGGCCAGCAGCACCGCGCGCAACCGCCCGGCCCCGTCGTACTCGACGTCGACGGCCTTGGCGCCCAGCCGCATGGCCGCCCCGTCCTTCTCGGCGACGCTGCGGATGGTGTCGTCGAGTTCGGTTCGCGGCACCGCCGAGCTGGTCGACGGGAACCCCGGCCCCGGCCACGGCACCTCGACGGCCGAACCGAAGCCGCGCAACCGCAGCCCGGTGTGGCTGATGTGCCGGCCGAGCCAGTCGCCCAGCCCCAACAGGCGCAGTTCGGCCACCGCGCGCGGAGTGAGACCATCGCCACAGGTCTTGTCCCGCGGGAACTCGGCGGCGTCGATGACCAGCACGTCACGGCCCGCGCGGGCCGCCCAGGCGGCAGCCGCGGATCCTGCCGGTCCGGCGCCGACCACTGCCACCTCGACGTCGGTGTCCATGGTTTCAGTATGTTTGACCAATGAAGACGCCCGGCAGCGTGGTGGCAGGAGTGGACTTCGGGGACGCCGAACTCGCGCGCGCGGTCCGCGACGGGGTGGACCGGGTCGAGGTGCTGATGCGCGCCGAGCTGGGCCGCGCCGACGATCTGATGGCCGAGGCGGTGCAGCATCTGTTCACCGCCGGTGGCAAGCGATTCCGGCCGCTGTTTACCGTGCTGTGCGCGCAACTGGGCCCCGACCCGGATTCCGAACAGGTCACCGTCGCCGGTGCCGTCATCGAGATGGTGCACCTGGCCACGCTGTATCACGACGACGTGATGGATGAGGCGCAGGTGCGCCGCGGCGCACCCAGCGCCAACGCCCGGTGGGGCAACAACATCGCCATCCTCGCCGGCGACTACCTGTTCGCGACGGCCTCCCGGCTGGTGTCCCAGCTGGGCCCGGCGGCCGTACTGATCATCGCCGACACCTTCGCCGAACTGGTCACCGGCCAGATGCGCGAGACCCGCGGGGCGACCGACGGCAACGACGAGATCGAGCACTACCTGAAGGTGGTCTACGAGAAGACGGCCTGCCTGATCGCCGCGTCCGGCCGGCTCGGGGCGACGTTCTCCGGCGCCGACGACCAACAGATCGAACGGCTGGCGACGCTCGGCGGAATCGTCGGCACCGCCTTCCAGATCTCCGACGACATCATCGACATCGAGAGCGAGGCCGACGAGTCCGGCAAGTTGCCCGGCACCGACCTGCGCGAAGGTGTGCACACCCTCCCGGTGCTCTACGCGCTGCGGGAAACCGGGCCCGACGCCGATCGGCTGCGCACCCTGCTGGCCAAGCCGCTGACCGACGACGACGAGGTCGCCGAGGCCCTGGCGCTGCTGCGGGCATCCGGTGGCATCGCCAAGGCCCGCGAGACCGTGCGCGACTACGCCCGGCGGGCCGACGAGCAACTGGCCGCCCTGCCCGACCTGCCCGGCCGCCAGGCCCTGGCCTCGCTGGTCGAGTACACCGTCACCCGGCACGGCTGAGCCGCCGCCGGGCACCGGGCGCTCAGACGGTGACGGTCGGGTCGGCTGCGTCGATGGCGTACACCCAGCTCTGGGTGCCGTCGGCGCTCGTGGTGGTCATGTAGACGTGACCGTCGGAGCCGACTTGGAAAGCCGACGGTGTGCCCTGGCCGGTGAAGACCGTCTGCTGCGCCTGGTTGCTGTCCTTGGCCAGTGACCACACGGTGACGGTGCCGTCCTTTTGGGTCGCGAAGTAGAGCGTGCCGTCGGGTGCGGCGACGCCCGCGGCGGGCACCGAATGCTCGTCGATGGTGACGACGGGCTGCAGCGGGTGATTGGTCTGATCGGCGTCGGCATCGGACAGTCGGAACACCGTGGTCACCCCGGAGTCGTCGGTGTTCTTCGTGCTGGTGACCTGGTAGGCCTGGCCGCTCCCGGTGACCACGGGCGAGTTGTAGGTGGCGGTGCTCGACGGGCCGAGAGCGACGACGATCGGGGTGGTCTCTCCGGGCCGGATGATGCCGGTCCTCAGCGTGGTTCCATTGACGCCGTCCACCATGCCCTGATACACCGTGCCGTCGGCGCCGGCGACGGGAGTGCCGTAGCCGAAGTTGCTGTCGCCGGGGAAGGCGATGACTTGTGGATCCACGCCCGCAGTTGGGCCGCCGACCGGGAACGTCACCATTCGCGACTGATAGCTATACGGCGCACTGGAGACGCCTGTCGGCAGCAGCAGCACTTGTTGTTGGTAGACGGTGCCATTGGCGAACACGGTGCCCGCATTGATGGCTTGAGCGGCACTGGGAGCCGCCGGCATGGCGACGGTCTTCTCCACGGTTCTGCTGCTTGGATCGATGATCTCGACCTGCCCGCCTGACGCTGTGCTGGTGCCGATGTAGCCCTTGCCGTCGGGGCCGAATGCGACCTTGAGGCCGCCTCCGGTTGTCCCGCCGAGTGGAATCACCGTGGCGCCGTCGTTCGCTGCGGCGGTGTCGACGTTGTCGGGGTCTATGACCCAGATGTTGCTGGTGGGGCTCCACTGCACGACATAGAGCCTGCCGCTGCTGTCGGTCGACAGACCCGACTGTTTGATGCCGCCCGCGGTGCTGAATCCCGGTGAGAACAGTCCCGGAATGTCTACTGCGGTCGGTGAGTAGCCTGGGTCCGCGATCTTGCTGGTGTCCACGACCGCAACCTGGCAATTGCTGCAGGCGATACCGTCGTTGGTGGATGGGGTGGGGTTCACCGACTGATAGATGATCCCGTCCGCCCCTGCCACCGCGTCGCCGACAGGTTTGCCATTGAGATTGTACGTCGCGGACTCCGGCGGGGCGTCGAACGTCGTGAGAACCGCTGGGGCGAGGCGGGCGAAACTTTGCGGGGCCGGTGCCGGCGATGCGGTGGGCACAACCACCAGGGCGTAGGTACCGTCGGCGCGTTGAATGTTCTGGACCACGGCACTATCGGTGATGAGCGGGTCCTGGCCCTCGACGGGCTTTCCCTCCAGATCCACCACCTTGGTGATACCGGTGGAATCGCGGACCGCCAGCGCATAGATCGTCTGATTGGTGGCGGTGTCGGTGTGGGATGCATATTGCGCGGCGGTGCCATTGCTTCCGACGAATGAATTCCCACTGCTGCTATAGCCAACCGGTAGGTCCATGGGCACCGGGGTGATCTCGGGCCCGTGCTGCTCGACGTCCTGCGGCGGAACGTTCACCACCACCGTTTTGGTGTGGCCGCCGTCGGGGGCGAACAGCCCGGCCAGGCCGTGCAGGTGGAACCCGCTGTCGGCGTCGCTGACCGTCACGGTGAAGCTGGTGGCCTCGGTGTGGCCCGCCTCGGGGGTGTAGGTGAACACTCCGGGGCTGGTCTGCTCGACGGAGCCGACGGCGGGCTGGGTGACGGTGTAGGTCAGGGGGTCGCCGTCGGGATCGGTGGCATCCAGCGTCAGGGTGTTGCCGGTCATGGTGACCGGCGTGCTGGCCTGCGGTGCGGCGTTGAACAGCTCGCGGCGTACCCATCCCACCAGCGCCAGGGCGATGGGGTTCTCCGTGCCGCCGGTGTGGCCGGGGTTGGCGGAATCCCCGGACATCAGGGACCCGAGCACGCCGAGCATCCGCTGGATCACTCCGCCCGGTGCGGACGGAGTGGTTGTGGTGGTCAGGGTGCCGCGCTGCTCGACGCCGGGGGTGGCGGTTTCCGGTGCCGACGGTGCGGCGAAGGTAACCGCGCCGACCAGTTTGGCGGTGAATGCCGTTGCCGTGTCCTCGATATGCGCGGCCAGGGTTGGCACCCGCTGTTCGGGCCGCTCCGGTGCCCCGGTGAACTGCGCGATGCTGATCCGGGGGATCGATACGGGCGCCGCTGATGTCTTGCGCGGCGTGGACAGATCCGCGAGATCGGGCAGGGAGTGTTGAGGCCGGGGACGGTCGGGACGTTCGGCGGCCGCGGGTACGTCGCGCTGACGCGGCAGCCGGGTGCCCAGGGGGAGGGTGTCGGGACGGTTTGTTTCGGACGTGGAGTCGATTGTGGTGGAAACGTTCTCGCTTCGTGTCTGACGGTCGGCGGGCAGCGGCGTATGGCTGATCGCCGTGCGACCCTGCTCGGCCACCGAGCGCGCGATGTCACGGATGGCGGCCAGCGGTTGTCGGTGTGTGCGCGAGGTATCGCGTTGCCGGGGCCCATCCGCGGCGTCCCGATGCGTGTCCGGGGCGTCGCGGTGCTCGGTGTTGGTCCCGCCGTCGGCAGCGGCCGACGGAATACCGCCGGCAGCGACTGCTGCGCCCAGTCCGAGTGCCAGCGCCAACCCGGCGATGCGCGCAGTATTTGTCTCGACGTTCAACTTGCCCCCAAGGCGGAAGAATCCCGACCCGCTAATACGCTAGACCGTCGCAGGCGTCAAGGGAACAAGGTCCTAATATTTGGCTGAGAGGTCCTTCTGCTCACCGGTGGAATCCGGGTTTGAATAGTGGGCGGAACCCGCCCGGCGCCGCCGGCGTTGGACAGGTCGGGGATTATGGCGACCGGGGAACAAGGAGGACCTCTCGTGCACTGGCATCCCACCGAGAACCGGTTGAAGACCTTCGTGCTGCTGGTCGGGTTCACCGCGCTGATCTCGTTCGTCGGCTACCTGTTCTCCGCGGCGACGGGCAACCGGATCTGGATCTGGGTGGCGCTGGTGTTCGCGCTGGCCACCAATGCCTACACCTACTTCAACAGCGACAAGCTCGCGCTGCGGGCGATGCACGCCCAGCCGGTGACCGAGCTGCAGGCGCCGGCGATGTACCGCATTGTGCGGGAATTGGCCACCGCCGCGCACCAGCCGATGCCCCGGCTCTACATTTCCGACACCGCCAACCCCAACGCGTTCGCCACCGGCCGCAATCCGCGCAACGCCGCGGTGTGCGCGACCACCGGCATCCTGGCGATCCTCGACGAACGAGAGCTGCGCGCGGTGCTCGGCCACGAACTGTCGCACGTCTACAACCGCGACATCCTGATCTCCTGCGTCGCCGGTGCGATGGCCTCGGTGATCACCGCCCTGGCCAACCTGGCTTTCTTCGCCGGCATGATGGGCCGCGGCGACAGCCGGGGCGGTGGAAATCCGCTGGCGCTGTTGCTGATTCAGCTCCTCGGGCCGCTGGCCGCGACGGTCATCCGGCTCGCGGTGTCACGGTCGCGGGAGTACCAGGCCGACGAGTCCGGCGCTGAACTCACCGGTGACCCGCTGGCTCTGGCCTCGGCGCTGCGCAAGATCTCCGGCGGCGTGCAGCAGGCGCCGCTGCCGCCGGAACCGGCGCTGGCCGACCAGGCGCACCTGATGATCGCCAGCCCGTTCCGGGCGGGGGAGAAGATCGGACGGATGTTCTCCACCCACCCGCCGATCGAGGACCGGATCCGGCGACTGGAGAAAATGGCGGGCCGCTTGGGTCACTGACCCGCCCGACGGCGCGTTAGTCCTTCTCGGCCCTCGACGGGCGGTGCCGGACACTCGGCTCGGCGTGCTGGGCACTGGGCTCGCCGTGTTTGACCCCCAGGTTGGTGGCAACCTGCCGGGCCACCGCGCGGGCGCTCGGCAGTTTCGGTGTGGTAATCGTCGGCGTCGCGGCCGGCCCGCCGCGCACCGTGAACCGAGTCGCGGAGGAGCCGGCGGTCAGCGTGGCGGCGCCCTGGTTGACCCCGGTTCGGAAGTTCTTCAGGAAGGTCCGGGTCTCCGAGGCCGACGGCACCAACCCCGCGGGCTGGTAGATGCCCGGGTTGCCCAGCGGATCGTTGTCCGGGTAGCCGTAGTTCACGACGGCACGCAGCGCCGGCTCCGCGGCGCCGGCCAGCTGGTTGCCGACGGCCCCGCCGTAGTTGCGCAGCGGGCTCAGCAGCGGCAGATGGTCGGTCCGGTAGCCGACGTAGGTGACTCCGCCGACCTTGGTGACCTGGGCGTCGACCTCCTTGCCGTCGACGGTCACGGTGTACGTGCCGTCGTCATTGGGATGGCACGCTGATGCAATCCCGCAGCCCGGGGTCCCGTCGTCGTTCACCGGCAGGGTCAGCGCGCTCTGGCCGAGGCGTTTGTCCAGATACGTCGCCAGCGAGTTCAGGTCGGCGACCGGATTCAGGATGTACTTGGGCGCGCTGCTGTTGAGGTCGTACTCGGTGGCCGTCGAGATCACCACCGGGCTGCCGTCGGGCAGCGCGGTGGGCAGCGGATTCACCCCGATCGCGGCGAACACCGGATACCGGGTGCCGAAACCGCCGTTCGGGTTGGTGACGTTGTTGTCCAGCACCCAGGTGCTGTCGGCGGGCACCGGCTGACCGGTGGCCTGCAGCGCCGACAGCAACAGGCTCGCGTTGGCCGCGCCCCAGCCCGACGACAGCACGGTGTTGTGCCCCGGGCTCGCCTGCAGCGCCTGCCAGATACCCAGCGGCCCGGTCAGGAAGTTGACGACGACGGGCGTGTCGCCATCCTTGAACCGGCCGCCGTAGAAGTCGGCGATCCCGTCGCCGCCCTGGTTGGTCGAACTGCCCTCGATGATCAGCGCGACCTGGGAAAACGGCACCGTGACCGGGTCTCCGGCCGGCGTTACCGCCAGGGTGGCGGTAACGGTAGCCGCAGCCATCGCGATGGTCATCGTGATCGACGTGACGGATCCCCGCACCCCGGCCCCCTCCCAGCCGGACGCCCCCATAAGTCGCCCGGAACGGGGAGCATAGCCGTCGATGCCGACAGTGAGGTGACGACTTATGGTGAGTGACATGCGCAGCACAGTCCTGATCGGTGCCGTCGCGGCCACGGTTCTCGCCGCCCCGACGGCCTGGGCCGACCCGGAGCCCACCCCCGAGCCGCCGCCGGTCAACGCCCAGACGCTCACCATGATCTCGCCCAAGCCCTACATGGTGAACGACGGCGTCTACGCCTTCACCGCACCGATCGGCGTGACCTGTGTGATGACCAAGGCCAGCCGCAGCTACGGGTGCAGCGGCACGCTGCCCGGGGCGCCGGGCGGGGCCAACGTGGTCACCGGCGGTCCGTCCGGGGAACCCGGCTTCGCCAGCACCGACCGGCCGATCTACGGGTTCTCCGAGACCCCGAAGGAACTGCCCGAGGGAAGCCGGCTGGGCATGGGAACCGTCAGCTGCGGCGTGCTCGCCGGCGGGGTGGTGTGCTCCAACAGCTACGACCAGACCGGCTTCGTCATCGCCTCCGGCGGCAGTTACGCCTTCGGGGCGGTGAACCCGCTGCTCGACCGCCCCGAGGGCACCAACCCGTACGCCAACTGACTCCGTTGTAGTTGGTCCCGGCTTCACTTCGGCTCCGCCGGCACTCGCTCCGCTCGCGCAACTCCGCCTGCGTTCGCCGAACCGCCCGGCTCAGAACCCGCTGCCGTACACCTCGTGGCCGGGCTTCTCGGCGATCAGTCCGCGATAGGCCTGCTCGACGGACGCGCCGTGGTTGATCACCGCGTCCACCTCGCGGGCGATGGGCATGTTCAGCCCGTACTCGTCGGCGAACTCCATCACGACGCTGGCCGCCTTCACCCCCTCGGCCACCTGGTTCATCGAGGCGATGATCTCCTCGACCGTCTTGCCTAGGCCGAGCTGCTCGCCGACGTGCCGGTTGCGGCTGCGCTGGCTGGTGCAGGTGACGATCAGGTCGCCCATGCCGGCCAGGCCGGCGAACGTGTCGCGCTGGCCGCCGACCGCCTCGCCGAGCTTCGACATCTCCCGCACCGCGCGGGCCATCACCATGGCGCGGGTGTTCTCCCCGATGCCCAGCGAGTAGCCCATGCCGACGGAGATGGCGTACACGTTCTTCAACGCTCCCGCCATCTCAACGCCGATCACGTCGTCGGTGGTGTAGGTACGGAACCGCTTGGTGCGGAACAGTTTGGCCAGGTTCGCGGCCAGGTGCTGATCGGGCATCGCCAGTACGGCGGCGGCGGCGTACCCCTCGGCGACCTCGCGGGCGATGTTCGGCCCGGCCAGGATACCGGCCGGATGCCCGGGCAGCACCTCCTCGACGATCTCGCTCATCCGCAGGTTGGTGCCCTGCTCCAGGCCCTTCACCAGGGAGACCACCGGGACCCAGGGCCGCAGCTGGGTGGCCAGTTCCTCCAGCACGCCGCGGAACCCGTGCGAGGGCACCGCCATCACGATCACGTCGGCGCAGTTGGCGGCCTCGGCGAAATCGGTGGTGGCGCGCAGCGAGTCCGGCAGCACCGCCTCGTCGCCGAGATACGCCGAGTTGCGGTGGTTCTCGTTGACATCCGCCGCGGTCTCCGCCGAGCGCATCCACTGCAGGGTGGGTCCACGACGGGCGCAGATGGAGGCGACGGTGGTTCCCCAGGACCCGCCGCCGAGTACGACGACCTTGGGCTCGCGTTGTGCTGCAGACATGCCCTTCAGGCTAGGGTGCCGACGGCGCCCGCGGGGGAAGTTGACGAAGCCGCCGACCGGCCGAACACCATCTCGGGACCGATCCGGTCGAATCGGTGGTCGATGGCGTCGGCGAAATAGTTCTGCCGCACGTGCCACGGCCGTTTGGTGCCCGACTTGGGCAACGTGTGCCTGGCGCGCTGGACGTAGCCGGCGTTGATGTCCCAGGACGGCTTCTCGGTCAACGGCAGATCGCCGCGATGTGGATACGCGTGCGTGTATCCGTGAGAAGACATGTGAGACAGCAACTTTGCTACCGACTTGGCCGTCATGTCCGCACGCAACGTCCAGGAGGCGTTGGTGTACCCCACGCACCAGGCGAGGTTGGGGACGTCTTCGATCAGGTGTGCCTTGTAGACGAACCTCTCGGCCGGGTCGATCCCGGTGCCGTCGAGCGACACCCGTACCCCGCCCAGGGCCTGCAGGGCCAGCCCGGTCGCGGTGACCACGACGTCGGCCCTCAAGTGCGTGCCGGAGGCCAGCCAGATGCCGGTGGCGTCGAAACGTTCGATCGTGTCGGTGACCACCTCGGTGGCGCCGTCGCGGATCGAGGCGAACAGGTCGCCGTCGGCGTCCAGGCAGACCCGCTGGTCCCACGGGTCGTAACGGGGGTTGAAGTGCACGTCGACGGGATAGCCCTCGGGTAGTTTCTTGATCGCCCGGGTGCGGATATAGCGGCGCATGGAGTGCGGCGCTTTGCGGCACAGGAACCACACGACACCCTCCAGGACGGCGCCCTTGTCGCGGGCGAAGCGGTGAGAGGCCTTGCGGGGGAGTAGTTTCCGAACAACTTCGGTGCTCGGGCTGACCCGGGCCCCGGCGGCGACGTAGGTGGGGGAGCGTTGCAGCATGGTCACCTTGGCCCCGGCGCGGGCCAGCGCGGGCACCAGCGTGACGGCGGTCGCCCCGCTGCCGATGACGACGACCTGCCTGCCGGCGCAGTCCAGATCCTCGGGCCAGTGCTGCGGGTGCACGACGGTGCCGGCGAACTCGTCGATGCCCGGGAAGTCCGGGGTGTAGCCGGCGTCGTAGTCGTAGTAGCCGCTGCCGAAGAACAGGAAGCGGGCGCGGTAGGTCGTTGCGCCGCCGTCGGATTCGCAACGCACGGTCCAAGTGTCGGTCGCCGAATCCCAGTCGACGGACAGCACATGGGTACTGAAGCGGATGTGGCGGTAGATGCCGTGGCGGCGCGCGGTCTGCTCCAGATAGTCGCGGATGTCCGCGCCGTCGGCCACCCCTTCGCGCCTGGTCCACGGCTCCCACGGGAAGCTCAGGCTGAAGATCGAACTGTCGCTGCGCACACCGGGATAGCGGAACAGATCCCAGGTGCCGCCGACCCGCTCCCGGCGCTCCAGGATGAGGTAGTCCACACCGGGGTTGGCCTCGGTGATGCGGTGGGCCGCACCGAGGCCGGAGATCCCGGCACCGATGATGAGAACGTCGAGGACCTCGGTGCCGGAACCCATGGCGCCAGCGTAGCCAGCAACCCGGGGGGTCGGTGCGTTATCCGCAGGCCTTGGCCGGCTCGGGGGTGAGGCCCGACTTGAACTCGATGGTTCCGGACTTGTTCGGGTCTGGTGCATTGACCTTCTGGACCATCGAGTCGACGGCCACCGAGCAATCGAGTTTGAGCCCGGCCAGCCCGGCGCTGTTCACCGACACCTTCAGCCAGGGGGTGTCCGTGTTCTTGGCGGTCACCGTCTTGGTCCATTTGTACCCGGCGGTCACCCCGACGTTGTTCTCGTTGACGATCTGGTTGTTGTCGCCGAGGTAGGAGATGTTGATGCTGGCCAGCGGCAGGCCCTGGGCCACGAGTGAGTAGTCGACCGTCGAGTTGGTCATGTTTTCGGTGAGGCCCGGGGGGATCGTGACGGTCTTGTCGATCCCGTCGATCCCGCCGCGGGGGCCGGTCGACGGTGCCTCCTTGTGCGCGGTGTACAGCGCCACCGCGACACTGCTGAGATCGGAACCGTCGCGGCGGTAGTTGCCGGTGCCGAAGGTGTCATAACCGCAGTCGGCGATCGCGCCGGCAGCCTTGTTCATCAGATCATCGACGGCGTAGCGGTCTCGGGAGTCGCTCTGGTCGATGACCACGGCCCGGTCGGCTTTGGCGCCGACCTTGTCCAGCGAGCCGACCGGATCCGTCTGGGGATTGACCCCCAGATCGATCGGTGGCGGCTCCGGAAAGAGATATTCAGACCCCCGGGTCCCGGGTTCGGCGATGTTGTAGTCGGCATTGATCCAGGAGCTGTACCAGGCCACGGTGGCACCCGGCTTGGCCCAGGTCAGGGGGGCGCAACCGGCAGCCGCGCGAGCGCTGGCCACCCGGGCGTTGAGGTCGTCCTCGGTGCTGGCGTGGGCCAGCGGAGCGATCACTAGGCCGGCCGCGATCAGTGCTGCCGCGGCGGTGCCCGCCAGACGGGTGGGATGTGTGGGAGTGTTCATGCCGCCGATCGTCGGACCGAAACATGTCGGCGGCAACGGGCGGTCCCGCCCAGCGGAACGCAGCCGCTGGCACGCAGCGGCTCCCGGCGGCTACCGGTAGTTGACGAACTGCAGCGCGACGTCGAGGTCGGCGCCCTTGAGCAGGGCGATGACGGCCTGCAGATCGTCGCGCTTCTTCGAGCTCACCCGGATCTCGTCGCCCTGGATCTGGGTCTTGACGCCCTTGGGGCCGTCGTCGCGGATCAGCTTGTTGATCTTCTTGGCGTTCTCCGAGTCGATGCCCTGCTTCAGGGTGCCGGTCACCTTGTAGGTCTTGCCCGAGGCGGCGGGCTCGCCGGCGTCGAACGCCTTCATCGAGATGTCGCGGCGGATCAGCTTCTCCTTGAACACGTCGACGGCCGCCTTGAGCCGCTCCTCGGTGGAGCTGACGAGTTCGATGGATTCCTCGCCCTTCCAGGCGATGGTGGTGTCGGTGCCGCGGAAGTCGAAGCGGGTGGTCAGCTCCTTGGCGGCCTGGTTGAGCGCGTTGTCGACCTCCTGGCGGTCGATCTTGCTCACGATGTCGAACGATGAATCCGCCATGGACCCGTCCTTTCCTCTCGGCCCTCCCGCCCCGGGCCGACGATGCGTTTTCGTGTTCGGTACAACCTCGTTGTACCCTTCATGTCGCATCAAACCCGGCAGGTTGCCCGAGCGGCCAATGGGAGCGGACTGTAAATCCGTCGGCGGAAGCCTACACAGGTTCGAATCCTGTACCTGCCACACCTGGTCAGGCCCCCTTTCGAGGGGGCCTGACTTCGTTCGACGGGTTCGAAAAGTGCACGAAAGTGCACAAGGCCCGTGAAGTAAACGCCCAGGTCGCGTCGCCACGCTCGAACGAATGTTTGCTGAATCAGCCACCCAGAAGCCTCGACAGGCTGTCCGCGCCGATCGCCAGCGCGTCGCTGTTCGGGTTCACATACGTCTGGATCGTGAACGCCTTCGACGAGTGCCCGAGCCACGCCGAGATCACCGCGATCGGCACCCCGTCCAGGTGCATCAGCGTCCCGCACGTGTGCCGGGCATCGTGCAGCCGAACATGGCGGATACCGGCGCCGGACAGCATCCGCTCCCACCGCGACGTCAGCGCATGCGGGCTCAATGCCTCCCCGGCCTCGTTCACGACGACATACCCGCTGCCCTGATACGCGGGCCCCAACCGGACGCGATCTTCGGTCTGGAGGCGTTTGGCGGCCTTCAGGACCCCCAACAGGCGGTCGGTCAACGGCAAAGTCCGCCGCGACGTCTTCGACTTCGGCGTATCGGTGTGCACCGTCGTGCCGAACCGCAGCCGCGTCTCCGTGATCGTCAGCTGCTTGCCCTTCAGGTCGACGTCCTCCCACCGGAGGCCGGCGATCTCACCGCGGCGCAGGCCCGACAACGCCAGATGCCACGCCACCTCGTACCGATCCCCAGCCACATGCGCCAGCAGCTTCTTGAGCTCAGCCGCGGTCAACGGCTGCGGGGGAGCAGGATCGGCCGGGATCCGGTCAACCAGGGCCGCCACGTTGCGCACCACATGCCCCTGCTGCTGCTCACTCTTGAGCACCGCCGTCAACAACCCCAGCAGGTAGTTCACCGACCGCGGCGACCAAGGCTTGCGCGTGCGGTCCAGCGGGGTCTTCAAACCGCCGGCGCGCAACTTCGTCACCAGGTCGTCCACCTGGCGCTTGGTCAGCTTCTGCACCTCGACGCCGCCGAGCTCGGCCAGCACCGGCTCCAGGTTCGTGCGGTGGCCGTGCAGCGTCGACTCCTTCAGCCGGTGCCGTGACGCCAGCCAATCCTCGACCGCATCCCGCACGGTGATCGTCGACGGATGCACATACGTCCCCGCCGCGACCGCGCCCAGCGTCTTGGCCAGCGCGTCACGGGCCTCCGCCTCCGACTTGTACCGCTTGCGGAACTGCAGGCGCTTCCCGCCCTCGTCAACCCCAACGTCGACGGTCAGCTTGTAGCGGACCACCGGCCGCCCACCCGAGCGCGACTTCAACTCGATCTGCTTGATCTGAGGCGGCAACTGCCGACGCTTACTCATCACGACCCCCTGGCTGGATAACCGCCGAGGCTACGCTTGGGTACCGACACTTTCACCCGAAGTGGCGTGCCGGGCTGGCAAAGACTATTCGGGATCGTCGGGGCGATCCCGAAGCGCTCGCATCGTCTCTTGCTCGATGTCCCGCAGGTATTCGTTTTCGGCCTCGATCCGCTCCGCTTCCTTGCGGGCGGCGTCGTACTTGGCGTACTCGCTGGTCGCATGCGCCTCGCCGGTGGCCCGGCTAACTGTGCCCGGTCCGCTCAACACGGTTCGTTCACTGAATGTCAGGAACCGGTCGGTGTAGGTCGCCCAGTCCTGCATCGTCATCTGCTTGCGCTGCGCAGCGCGGTCCCTAGCAAAGTCGAGATACAGGGTGGAGAGCCTGTTCAGCTCGCGAATCTCGTCCTCGTCCAGGTAGTTCTTGGCAACCTTGGTGTCGGCTTTCTTCACTTTCCGACCCGCCCAGCTGGTCAGGCCCATGTTGTCCTTCGTAGCATCCGAGCGCGCGACAATCAGCTCGGCTGCGGTCTGGCCGGTCACCGCGTAGGTGATCTTGTTCTGCACGGTGGCAAAGAACTCGCGAGCGGTGAGAGAGTTCCTGTCGTAGTCGACGGCGGTGGTGAAGATGTCCTTCACTTTCTGATAGAACCGCTTCTCCGAGGCTCGGATCTCCTGGATCCGCTCAAGAAGCTCGTCGAAGTAGTCCACGCCCCACGGGTTCTTGAGCCGGCGATCATCGATGGCGAAGCCCTTGATCAGGTACTCCTGAAGCACGGTGTTGGCCCAGCGGCGGAACTGGGCGGCGCGCGGCGACCGCACACGGAAGCCCACGGCGAGGATCATCTCCAGGCTGTAGGCATCGATCGACCGGACAACCTCACGGCCACCTTCGCTCTGAACTCTTCGGAATTTCCGATAAGTTGCCTCGGACGTGCACTCGCCGTCGTCGTAGATGTTTCGGATGTGTTCGCTGATAGTGCCCTGGCTCTTGTCAAACATCTCCGATATCTGCGCCTGGGTCATCCAGATGGTGCCGTCGATCGGGTGGAGCTCGGCGCGGAACCGACCGTCGTCCGTCGCGTAGACGATGAACTCGCCGTTGTCCGCCGGCATCAGCTCGTTGTCGTCATCCACCAGCTACTCCTCACATGGGCGTGATGTCCCTGCCGTGATGTCCCTGCCGCTCATGCGGCACCCGGGATCGCCCGCACCGCGCCGACCGACCCGCGCGGGAGCGCCGACCTCAGGGATGAATACAGCAATCACGAGATCGTGACAAGATCATCCGCACGCCGGGGGACATGCCACCTTCCCTGGTCAGCGTGACCTGCGAATTCCGCCGAAATGTCGTTACCTAATCGTGATGTTCTGAACGATGCGCGATGTCAGCGGCGGTAGAAGCCATTGAGTTCATCACGAACCTCGTTGACAGTCGCGTACGCGTGCAGGAGCCGCGGAAGCAGCATCAACAAGAGGAGGCCCATGTAGACAAAGATTCCGGCGCATACGCCCGACAACGGGCCAGTCAGCCGTAGATCATTGGAGGGGGCGAACGCCAGGCCCCCGACAAGTACTCCGGCGTTGATGAACGCCAGCATCGCGGCAAAAAGCAGGTGCGTCGCGCTCTCGTCCATCGCGTCCTTGTCGGTGTCGCTGAGCGGCAACCCCGACTCGAAACGATCCGCGTACTTCATTCGCAGGTTGGACACCTGGGCGAATACTGCGAGCAGGCTGCTGGCCAGCAAGGCGTCAGCCGCTAGGAGTGCTCCCGCGTTGGATAGGCCGCCACCAAACAGGGGGAGCGCTATCCCAGCTCCCAGGGCTGGCACCATGAGCCCAAGTCGTGCGGACCAGTCTGGCTTCGTCCTGCCGTCACTAGCGTCGACGGATAGGCACTTCCAGTGGGCGGCGATGAGAGGGATGAAGTTGAATCGATCGGTCATGGCAACCCGCCCCTCTCGTGCTAACTGAAGTCGAAAGCCCCGTTTACCTGCGATGATAACTCTCGGGCTTTCGCTGTCGCCGCGATCCTGAACTCAGTATCGCTCGGCGCCTCCTCCCCGATGGGATAGGTGAAGACGTCCGGGATCCGAGTCGGGCTTACTTGGTGCTTACCGTACTCAGTGTCTACGACAACCCAACCGTCGTCGAGATCGATCTCATCGACGTTCCGGCCCAGCACAGTCGCGAGCTTCGCGGCCAGGTCCTCGTCGGACTGTTTGGCCTTCATCACGGTTTGGAGATCTTTGAGCGCTCTCTTCTTACCCTGCTTGTCCAAGGTGCTCGTGATCCGGAACTCTTCATTGCGGCGGAGTCGACCGCGACCGCTGGACCCAGCCACCAAGACAACTTCGACCAGCGTCGACGTCGCGATGAATTGCTGCACCTGAATCGCATCGCCGAGCGCGTAGGCCGTGAAGTTGTACCAGGGCTTCTGAGACTCAGTTTCGTCTGCCGTCTTGGAGGCCGTCTGCGACCACCACCGTGCCCACTGACTCAGGTAGCGAGTCGGACAAGCGCCCGCAATGGCCTCGACGGCCATCATCCCGGTCTCGCCGGCATCGGGAAACCAGAGAATGAATCGGTAGTCGCGAGTCGGCGAATAGTCACTGATGTCGACCGGCTTGAGTTTGCCTCTTTTTGACGCTTTTGGGATGGCGAGTCCGTGGCCGGATGGCCGACCGTGGCGGAACTGGCCCACTACGCGCTGACCGTGAGATTCGATCCTGATCAGTTGGAACACCGGTGCATGGTCGGGGTTCTGCTTGCGGTCGTCTCCATTGAGCTTCGGGGGCAGGCCGTGGACATCGCGATCGATGAATTTCTTTGCGGTTGCTGCGAAGTGATCCTGATATCGCCAGGTCGGCTTGTCCTTCTCCTCTACGACGAGCGGCTGAGCGTGCTTTCGAGCGCGTTCCTTCTTCACTTCGAAGGTGTAGAGCCGGTAGCCGTAGCTGGTCAATGGAATCTCCTCCGGACAGTGGTTCGACGCGTACCTGATGTGACGTGATCGTGATGGTCTGACCGGCATATCCCACCGGTAACCCCGCTTACGGTGCCTGGAACACACACCACGGGGGCGGGGATGGACGACGAGGTGACCGGGCTGCAGCGCGAGCTGCTCGCCCGACTCGACGCGCACCCGATGGAAGCCTGGTCACCCCGGCTGCTCCGCGCCGTGATCGCCGTCCTGGACCTCACGCAACCGCTCCCGATGCTCCCGGAGACCGGCGGCCGCCGACTCCGCCTCGTCCGATGACCCGACACCCACTCGTGCCCTGGTGAAGTTGTGCGCCACGAAATCCTCAATCTCGACGATGAGCGCTGCGGCCTCCTCGGATTCTCGGCGGGCGTCGAGCTGGGCCACAGCGCGTTGCAGGACCTCCTCCGCGAGGGTCAGATAGGCCGCCATGCCGGCCGGCGACTCACGGTCGGGGATCTGCGCCCGGCGGGAGCTCAGCTCCGCGCACAGACCGGCGCCGGGCGCGAGCTCATCGACCCGGCGCAGATAACCGTCGAGTTGGTCATCGACGGCGACCAGGCGGTGTGCTGCGGGGTCGTTCGCGAGCAGCTCGGCGCGGTCAATCCAATGGATCTGGCGGGTGGCCTGCTCTAGCTGTTCCGGAGTGACGTCGGGTCGTTGCGGCAACAGACGAAGTCGATCCAGCTGACGCACCAGTAACTGTTTCACTGCTGCGACGTAGGCGGTTTGCGTGGCGCTGATGTAGATGGTGGTGGCGAATGCGCGCCGAAGCTCCACGAGGTCGTCCTGCAGGTCAACGAACGGGTGGATGGATGCCGACCGTTGGAACACCGCATCCATCCGGGCGTCAAATGCTTCGAGCCACTCCGGCTTGGCCGCACCTGCCGCCGACTCCGTCCCCTCCGATGAGCTCGATGACGGGGGCTCGCTGGTCAGGCCGCACTCGTACAACACCCGGTGCGCCTCGGCGAACTCATCCTGCACATGCTTGATCTCGGCTCTCCGTGCGCCGACGACCCGCTTGGTGTAGTCCAAGGCCTCCGGGACGTCGAAGGCCGTCAGGAAATCATCGAGCCCGCTGAGGTAGTCCGACCCAACTGCCAGTACCGGAGGGAGATCCCGCAGCTGCGGCGCCGTTGCGTGAATGTCCTTGTCGCGGACCTCCTGGGCGAGCTCGTGACCAGCGTGTAGGAGGTCGTCGATTCTCGACAGAGCCTTGTTCAGCCCCCGGCTGTCGATGCCGTCCTCGGTAGCCGCCGCCTGTGCGATGCGCTGAACAGCATCATTGGTGACGGAAAGGCGAGTCGTCCACTCTTCAACGAAGTAGGGATCGATCCCCGCCGTGTCGGCGAACTGTTGGGACTCCTCACGGGAAGCCTCTCGCTCGATGACATCGAGCGCCTCCCGCGCGGACTCCAGCGCCTTCGCCGCCGCCAGTCGTCGCAGGAACGCATTGTTGGTTGACGGTTCAATCTCGGCGCGCAGCTGCTCGATCTCGGCATTCGCCTGGTCCAACGTCAAGCCCGAGGCCGTCGAATCCGCGGCCGCGCCCGGCTCGGGTTGCTCATCCTGGCCAGTGAGCATCCGGTGGAGCAGTTCATGCTGACGCAGCCGCACGGCCAACTGTGCGACCTGTAACTGCCCCTCGCGGCTCAATAACGGAAAGACGGTCGGTAGCTGACCAATTGTGAATTCGTCGAATGTCGCCCGAACCTTCTCGTAGTCCTCCGGGCTGATCTGCCCCGACTTCAACGCCAACTCGAACAACACATCCGGATCGGCCACACGATCGGCGAGATTCGCCAGCGCTGCCTGCTCCCTCACCGAACGGCCGAGGGGGTCTGCGGTAGGTGCGGTCGGTACCGACCGCTGGGGAGCTGGCGGCACGCCACCTGAGAGGACATTCGCGGCTGCGCCCGGGGGCCAGCCGAATCCCGCGTCGAGCATGGAAAGCGTCCGTGGCGCGATCCCCACGAGCTCTTGGTCATCCATGATCTTGCGGAGCGTGGTGTCGGTCGGGCCTCCACGTCTGCGGAACTCGGCCTGACTGATCTCCAAAGACTCGAACGCCGCCCGGATCGCTCTCGCGAACTCGGGTGTGTTCCTTCGGTTCATGGTCCGAGTCTCCCAGACTTTTTCGGCAAACATTCGGACCGTGTGGCAAACGACACGGCCGTAATTCTCGGCACGTAGATGGCCAGTTCGCCAGTTTCGGCTGATCAGAGACGTTTGCCAGTTTTGGCCATGTTCCGAACATTCGGTTTGCCATAGCGAAAGTATGGTGTAAAGTTCGGGTCATGTCCGGAACTTGTGCCGAAACTCGGCGATATGCGCGGCAGCGGAAACCGAAGGTTCCGCCGCACGTCTCGATCGCCGTGCTTAGGCGCGTGTCCGGACTGACCTTGGATGAGGTTTGCGATCTGGTTGCCGAGGTGACAGGTGACCGCCCGACCCGGGGCGCTCTGAGCGCGATCGAGAACGGCCATCGCGGCGCCAGCGCCCAACTGATTTCCGGCCTTGAGCATGCGTACAACCTCGACGCGGGATCAATTTCGACCGTCTATCGGCCGCGCAATACGCCGGCCGTCAGCGAGGTGGCCTGATGACCGCCGCTGAAACCTTCGGGCGCGGGGTGCGCGTCGGTTCAGGTGTCGCGCTGACGACGCTGACTCCGGCGGAGAGTGCCGCTTGGTGTCATGAGGTGGCGCATGACCTCCTCGACTACGTCGCGTCGCGGAACCTGCTCGGCGGTGAACCAGGTCAGGGTTGCGCGGAACACCGTCTCGACGGTCCGGCCGCTGCTGCCGGCGACGAAGGCGCTGCCGGCGTCGATCGGCTTTCGGCCCGGGTTCATGCGTACGTGTTCGAGGTGCTGCTGGACCGTGCTCGAAAGGTTGAAGTCCAGCTGTTCGAATGCGGGTACGTCCGTCGGGCCGGTCTGAGCTATGACGTTCCCGTCCACGTCGATGATGACGGTGACCTTGTCAGCGCGGTGTCCGCAGTCATTGACGACGACCGCGGTCCCGTCATCCTCAACCTTGAGCACCCAGTGGTATGGGGTGTCGTTCTGCGCGACGATCAGCGCCCGCTCGGCGATCGAATTCGCGTCGCGAGCGAGCTCGTTCGCATCTACCGCGATGCCGTTTGCCTCCTGGGCCTGCCGGAGAGCATCCGCGGCCGTGTCGTTGGCGGACTTCGCGATCTTGTTGGCGTCCTTGGTGGCCTTTACCGCGAATACCGCGATAACCCCGCTGGCGGTCGCCGCCGCGGCGCCGGCGATGGCGATCCAATCGGCAGTGATCATGAAGTCCCTCCTTCGCTCGGCGCCGCCGCCGGCGCTGCTGATCCGAGCACGAGCGTAGGAGACCCCGCACCCGGGCCCGTCGAGCTCAACGACTTCGAGGCGGGTGCCTGATGACCACCACCGAAACCTTCGGCCGCGGCGACATGATCGCGGCCACCGCCGCGGCGACCGCGGCGTCCAAGGCCGAGTACCCGGACCGCCTCGCAGTGCACCTCGGTGCTTGGGAACTCGACGTTCAGCGGCGCCTCGCGCAGTTGGAGCATCTGCGGCACTGGCTGCTGTTCGGGAGTCCGATCGTTGCCCGCCCGTGGCTCGTCCCCGCCGGCGTCGCTGTCGAGAGCGGGGCGGCCCGGTGAGCGCGCAGGCGGAGCTGCTGGGTTTGGTGCACGAGCGGTTGGGTTTCCCGTCGGTGTCGCACCTGTACGCGACGGCGTTCGATCTACACGATGAACTCGGTGAACAGCGCGAGTCGCGCCTGATCGGGGACGCACTGGCGGCCGGCGGCACGCTCGATGTCGCTCTCAAGCTTCACGACGTGACTCAGCAGCGTCAGCACGACGAGGTCGTCGCCGCTCACCGGTCCGCCGAACTCGCCGCTCTCGTCCGGCTGCGCGAACTGGGCGCAAGTCAGGACGTGATCAATCGAGCCACGGCTGAGGTGCATCGACTCGGGTACCTGCCCCTGGAGGGCGAGGACCGCGTTGCGCAGGTCGGCACGAGTGGTCATTACAAGCTCCTTACGTTGCACGGGTTCGCGTCCCGTTATGTCGCCGCGGCGTTCTCCTTGCCGTTGCGGTGGTTGCAGCGTAAGTCGGGCCGCCGACAGGTCCCCGCCCCCGGAGCGGGCCTGTCGGCGGCCACCCCCGAAGCGGGTGCGCAATGAGTGTGGAGGTGGCGGATGCCGTGGGAGCCGGAGAACTTTGCACCGGCGGAACGGAAGGCAGCCGGATCGGCAGTCGTCCAGGCGCAGGTGGTTGTCTACAAGCTGCGGGTGAACGCATCAGAGTTCGGCGCGGAGCACGCCGCCGCGGTCACGGGTGCGTACCTGCGGGTGGGGGACATGCTCGACATGCTCTACCACGACATCTACGGGCTGGACGGAACTGGATCTGTGATACCTCAGCCGCCGAGCGCGAGCTGAATCACCGCCTGGGCGGGTATCGCGGAGACCATGTTGACCGTGAATGGATAAACGAACTTATTCATCCATTCACGCCAGCGGTCCCTTTTGCCGCTGCGGGCCGCCGTAGTGGCCATCGCGGCAATCAGACGGTCGACGGCTTCCCTCAACTCGAAGTCGCCGACGTCGTCGTAACGGTCGATGCACCAAAGCAGGTGGTTGATCACCCCGCGAACGTGCTGTTTCAGCAGGGGGTCGATTGTGTCGTCCTCGTCGAGAACAGTTTGCGTTCCTTCCGCGAACGTGCGGAGAGCATCCAGACCGTCCGTCGAGACGGTCGGGACCAACGTCCGGAACCACTCGGACAGGTTCCACAGGTGATCCAGAGCGGTGTTGTCGATGTGCTTCAAGTTGGACTGGACTTGCCATTCGTTGGGGTTATGCAGCGTCAGCGCGCACCACTTCGGGAACTGCTCTCGGTACACCTCGGTGCCAATGTTCACCGCATCCATCTGGTCGAGCAGATCCTCGATCGCATCCAAATGGCGGACAGCTATCCGCTGATCCGTCGTGTCGGCATAGAGCCTGCCGCCCACACGCCAGTTGGACAGGGTCGCGTGCAGCAGCGCGGCTGGGTTGGCCATTGGACTCCCTCTTCAACATCCACCAAATCGGCCCCCGCCCGTTGCACCGGGACGAGGGCCACGACACCCGAGAGGAAAGCTCAAATGTCAGGAGTCAGCGTATCAATCAGCCTCGGACGGAGCGGCGAATACGTACTCCGCGAGTACGGCAACCACCAGGGCTTGGACAAGCCGGTCGACGACACCACCGTGATGGTCGACCTCGGCGAGGAAGTCTGGCTCTCCGGGAGTGTCGGCGAGCTCCGGCGGCTGATGGCCGCGATCGAGCGGGGCATTGCGAACATCCCGACCGCGCGGGTCGCAGTCCGGGAATGGGAAGCGCGTTGCGCGGCTCGCCGGGCGGCCGCCAAGTCGGTGCCGGCATGAGCGCCCCGGTGAAGGCAACGCCGCCGGCGGCGTTGCTGTACCTCTCCGAGGCCCAGGCCGCCCTGAAGGTCGGGAAAACCGGCCTGTACCGGCTGATGAACTCCGGCCAGATCGCCTGGGTCCAGGTCGGTGCGCACCGCCGGATCGCCTCGACCGAAATCGACCGGTTCATCACCGAGAACACCCGGCGGTCCGCATGAGCGGCGGCGTGCTGGTGAACACATTCGATCGCGACGCCGTCTATCTGAATCCGTGCAGCGCCGCTGATGTACGGCGCTTTGCCCGGGGGCTACGGCAGCTACTCGACGCGCTGGATAGGGAGATTGTCGTCGCGGCCCTTGTCGGAGAGTGCGAGTCCGATCTGCTGGACACCGAACGACAGGAAGTGAATCGCGTCTGCGAGTTCCTTGATGGCCGGATCGCCATGCGATCGGAGCCCACTGACCTTCGCAGTCGCGCTCTGGCAGTTCTGGATGCCTTCCTGGACCAGATCCAGCCGGCTGCTGAGGTAGGTCATGATGCTTCTCCTTCGTTCGATGCCCGTCCGGGCGCTGTTGGCACAGCGAGCGTAGGGGAACGGAGCGGGCCGGCAGTTGTCGCCGGCTCGCTCCGGACACCCGGCGGTGCGCGATGAACGCGGCAGTGAGCTGGGGTGCGGGGCTGGCGTTGCTGGCCACCGCGGTGCTGTGTGTCCTCGACGCGATCGCCGCGCAAGCCCGCGTTGCGTTCGCCCGGCACGCGGACGAGGCGATCGCCCTGGCCGCCGGCCGGGCGTCCGAGCGGTCGGGACCGGTGTCGTGACCGGGGCCGCGGCGAAGTCGGCGCCGGATATCCGCACGGTGTGCCAGCTGACCGGGGAACGCGCCCCGAAGCAGTCCGACGACGTCATGGAATACCTGATTCGGACGATCGCGGTGAGCGTGTGCTCGTGCGGTGATCGACTCGAAATCTATTCGACCCCAACGAAAACCGCTGTTGACGCGGAAGATGTCGCGCTGTTGGACCGCTGGGTTGCTGCGCACCGCGACTGTGGAGGGGGTGCCCGGTGATCCGGCGGATGGGGGACTGGCTGCTGGGCTGGCTGGCCGCCGGCACCGCGGTCGGCCGAGAGCTTCTCGAGTGGCTCGCTGCGGGACCGCTCGACGTCCTCGGCACCGACGTCCCGGCGGCCGGCGGGTTCGGGCGGATGGAATGCGACGGGCCCGACGCGGCCGGACCCGTCTGCGACGAAGCCGACGCCGACCACGACGAACTACTCCCGCTGACCTTGCCCAGCGGGTGTGGGATTCCGGTGCGGGGTTCTTCCCCCATGAGCCAGCCATCTGGCGGCCCCGCACCGGAACCCACCCCACGCCGGGTACTGGCCGGGGCGGACCTGGAAATGCTGCGCGCTGCGCAGCTGCTCACCAACGAACTCCCGGACGGTACGGCGTGCGGGCGGTGCAAACACCGGAGCGGTGTCATCGTCCGCGACTACCTCGCCCCGGCCGCGGCACGGATCTGCGGCACCTGCGCCGTCGACCTCGGTCCATTGCCACCCGCTCGCGTCTTGGCAGCAGCGGCGGAGTTCCTGGAGTACTCCTCCCGGCCGAACCTGTTCAGTTCCGAGCTGAACCGCTGGCGCGCCACGTCGCTCGTTCGCCTCTCCGATGACCTCCGTTCCCTTGCAACACAATTCGACGCACTCGACCAGTAAGGACAACCATGCGTACCCTGACCATCCCGATGCGGCCACGCAGGCTGCACCGGCTCGCCGCACTCATCCTGTTCGGAAGCCTCACCGCCGCCGGCATCCTCACCGCCACGACCCACCACGCTGACGCGTCCCCGGGGCAGTGTCTCCGGGCCGGCTTCTGCGACAGCCTCCCCCTGACCGCCGTCCCGACCACAGTCGACGCCCGAGGCTGGGTGCCCGCGTGAGCGCGGCGCCCAAGGTGGACGACCTCGCGGGGGCCAAGGAAGTCCTCGGCTGGGACGAACCTGATGCCGCCCTCGCCACCGCGTACGCGCTGGTCGACATCGCCGAATCCCTGCGCACCCTTGCCGCCGCCAGCAGCTTCCGGAACTACACCGTCGCGGGCGGTCGGCCCCTCGATGAGAACACCGCGATCCGGATCTCCAAGAACCTGACTGAAGGGGGCCAGCAGTGATCCGCCGGTTCTTCACCGACGGTCTCGTGTGGGTCGTCGCCGCCGTCTTGATCGTCGGCTACGCCGTCGGCCGCAGCGTCGGCGCCGGACTCGTCGGGGGGTACTGGGGTGCCTGAATTCACCATGGGCGAGCCCGGCATCGTCGACATCGCCGATTTCCTCGACGGCAAAACGGCCGCCCGGATGCGTTGTGACCTTCGGGAACGTGCCCTCTACAACGCGGTGCAGCTGCACTGCGAGACCGGTGACGCCATGGCCATCATCGACCGCGACGCCGCGGTCCGGGACGTCCTGGCCACCGCCACCGACTTCTACACCTGGATCACCCAGGGGGCCCGCGATGTCTGACCGTGACCTGATCGTCGTCGACGTCGAAACCACCGGTCTCAACGTGGGCCTGCACGTGCCGATCGAGGTCGCGGCGATCAACACCCGCACCGGCGAACAGCGCAACTTCTTCCCCCGGCTGTCCGCGGATGCCCTGGCGGTCGCGGCGCCGGAAGCGTTGGCCGTCAACCGGTACTTCGAACGCCGCTGCTTCGAACACGCCCTCGATGCCGACGAGACCGTCGCAGCCTACGGGGACCTGCTGGAATTCCTGGCCGGCGCCACCCTCGGCGGCGCGAACGTCCGGTTCGATGCCGCGATGCTCATGGCCGGCGTGCGCGCCGCCCGATACCCGTCGTTCATCGTCGACGTGAACCACGAACCGTGGCATTTCCGGCTGGCCGATCTGGAATCCGCGGCGGCCGGCGCGCTCGGCCTCCCGATGACGGAACTGCCGAGTCTGGCCCGGTGCTGCGAGCTCCTCGGCGTCAAGAACATCGATCCGCACACCGCCCTCGGTGACGCCACCGCCACCGCCGCATGCTTCGCGCGGATCGCCGAACTGCCGAAACCGGAACCGAAGGCGAAGCCGTGACCCTCGACGAAATCGCCACGGCCGAACCGCTGATGGACCGGCGTACCGCCTATCGGCTGCACCTGTGCGTCGACTGCCGCGCGGTCACCGCAGCGGCGGGGATGACGCGCTGCTGGCCGTGTCACTCCGACTGGTCCGGCATCAGGCTCCGCGGCCGGCGTGCCCGCGCCGCGGCGATCCGCGCCATGTGCGGCCAGCTGCGCCACCCCGGCCTGATCGCCCTGGCCTGGACCATCACCGTCGTCCTCGGGATCGACTGATGCCCAGGACGGCGGGGCGGCTCCCCACTATCGACGAACTGACCTGGGACACCGCGGTCCTGCCCGACGGCCGCTTCGCCGTCCGTTGCCACGAATACCCCTCGATCAAGTCCGGCCCGTGCCGGACCGAGCTCGACGCCAAGGACCAGGCCATCACCCGCACCGTCGCCTGGCTGCGCAACCAAGACGACCTCATCGACCTGCAACGCGGACGACCCCGCCCCACCCACTGATCCAACACCTTTCGGAAGGAACCCCATGCCCACCTCCATGCGGATCGCCATCATCACCGCGACCATCGCCCTACTGGCCGCGGCCGCGACCGTCGTCATCCCCAACCCCGGCCAATGAAAGACCAGGGTGCGGTGCGCGGCGAACGGTCAAACCCGTCTCTGCCTGATCTCCACGGGCAAGCGTGGGCCACGACCCGGACTTCTACACGGTGAGCCCATTGCTGCCGACCCGCGTACCGCACCCAACCCCAACCTGATCCGGAAGGAAACTCACTGCCATGCCTGAAGATTCCGCATTCGAAGAATTCGCCGCCGTCCTCGTCGGCCACAACAAAGGCCTCGCCCACGACAAAGCCTCACGCCTCCTGCGCGACGCCGTTGAAGCCGTCAAGCTCACCGGCAAGAAGGCCACCGTCACTGTCGCGCTGACGATCTCACCGCTGAAGAACAACCGCCGCGCCGTCCAGGTAGGCGACAAGGTCACCGCGGCCATCCCCGAACCGAAACTCGAATCCGTCTGGTACGCCGACGACGAGGGCGGCCTGCACCGCAACGACCCCGAGCAGTACCGCATCGACTACGAACCCACCAACGGCACCGCGGCCCGCTGAAACCCACACCCACAGAACAGGACACCACCATGACCGTCACTAACACACCCGTCACCCTGCGGACCGCTGTCGGCAACGGCGCGGTCAGCACCGCGCCGTTCCCCGCCACCGAAATCGACCTCGGCGTCCACGGTGTGCGCAACTACATCGCCGTCACCGAAGAACACGGCCTCCAGCAGACCACCGTCGACGTCCGCGACTACCTGCCCCGACCGTCGCGGCCCTCCGGCCGTCGCCAGGTCAGCGAAGTCGTGTCGTTCCTCGAAGAACTCGACCGGCGGCCCCTGACCACCGAATCCACCCTCTGGGGCGACTACAACACCGGCACCGTCACCGCCGTCTACAACGACCACGGCGACATCGGCGGAGGCTGGCGCGACGACCTGCTCACCCTGCAGCTCATCCCCGACCCCGACTGGGCCGCCTGGACCGCCATGTCCGGGAAGTTCTACTCCCAGACCGAATTCTCCGACCGACTCGAAGAACTCATCCACACCGTCGTCAGCCCCGACCAGGCCGACCTCGAAGAAATCGTCCGCGACCTCCGCGCACACAAGACCGCCGTCTTCGAAAGCCGCAGCGACCCCTCCGTCAGCACCCAATCGGTCACCTACACCGAAGAGGTCCGCGCCAGCGCCGGAACCGCCACCCGCCAACTCGAAGTCCCCCGAACAATCACCCTGCGCCTGCGCCCCTGGGAAGGCCACATCGACACCTACGACATCGACGCCTGGTTCCGCATCGACACCGAAGGCGGCCGACTCACCCTCGCCATCAAACTCACCCCCGTCCAACAACTCCTCCGCAAAGCCTGGGCCGACCTCACCGCCCAAATCGTCGCCGCCGCCGAAACCCCGGTCTACGCCTACCGAGGCACCCGATGACAACCACCGCGGTCGCGGACGCACCTCGGTGCGTCCGCGATCCGGCGTGCCGGCGGCCGGTCAGCCGGCGCGGCATGTGCCATCCCCACTACGAGCAGTACCGGAAACGCCGACACGCCTACGGGTCGTGGGAATCGCGCTACACCGACGCCGCGCCGGTCCGCGCGCACATCGACGCACTGCTCGCCGCCGGGGTCGGGCGACGACGCATCGCCGAACTCGCCGGCATCCGGCGAAGTGTCGTGCAGCAGGTGCTCAACGGGCGCGGGGATCGCGGAACCGGCCCGTCGAACCGGATGCTGAAGACCAACGCGGACAAGATCCTCGCCGTCACGATCCCCGAACTCGCCGAAAAGCACACTGTCCTCGCCGCCGGCGCCCTAGTGCCCGCCGTCGGCACAGCGCGGCGCCTGCAAGCCCTCGTCGCCTTCGGCTACCCGCAGAGCTGGCTGGCCACCCGCCTCGGCGCCACACCAACGAACGCGACCCGCTGGTTCCACAACACCGACAGCCAGATCCTCGCGGCCACCGCCCGAGCCGTCGCAGTCCTGTTCGCCGAACTGCAGCTCACCCCAGGACCATCCGCCCGCGCCCGCCACCGTGGCGCCCGCCTCGGCTGGGCCCCACCGATGGCCTGGGACGAAGACACCATCGACGACCCCGACGCCACCCCCCACACCGGCACGGGGGAGCGGGTCCCGTTCCCGGAGACCTGGGCCGAAATGTGCGACCTCGGCCTCACCATCCCCGAACGCCTCCACGCACTCAACACCAACCCCCAGGCGCTCATCCGCCGCCTGGGACGCAACGGCCTGCCGGTCGACCCGCTGCTGCTGGCCCTCGCCGACGACCAGAAGAGAGCATCCGCATGACAACACCACTGGTCACACTCACCGACGACGAGCGCGAAGCCGCCACAGTATTCCTGAGCGGCCGAAACTTCCTCGCCAACGAATTCATGGTCCGAGTCTTCGGCGGCTACCAGATCACCGGATCGGTCGCGGCCGAACTCCTCGACGGCATCGTCGCCGCGGTCAACCGCATCCGCGAGGGCGACCCGATCGGCACCGTCAGGCAGCACGTCACCTACGAGATGACCGGGGTCATCGCGATCCGCGTCCAGACCGACGACGGCAACCGCTGGCGTGTCATCGACGACGGTGGCGTGTCGTTGGTTGCCGAGCTGCCCGGTGCCCCCGGCGACTGGCAACTCCTGGAGCTCACACGATGACCGCCACCGACAGTGCCCGCCGGTTCTTCTGGTGCTGGCTGCTCGCCGCCAGCACCGCCTCGATCGCCGGCAACGTCACCCACGCACTCCTGCACACCACCGGCACCCCCGCGATCGCCGCCGCCGCCGCGGTCGTCCCGCCCGTCGTGCTGCTCGCCGCCACCCACGGCGTGCACACCCTCGTGCACGCCCGCATCACCGGCGCGGCGTACCGCACCGCACTGTGCATCACCGCCGCACTGGCCCTGTGCGCATTCGTGCTCAGTTTCACCGCGCTGCGCGACCTCGCCATCACCGCCGCCGGCATACCACCCCAGATCGCCTGGCTCTGGCCACTGGCGATCGACCTGAGCATCACCGCCAGCACCGTCGCACTCCTCGCGCTCACCAACGCGCACCGCGTCACCTGGCCCGCAGAGACCGCAGGTCAGCCCGTTGTGCAAGCTGCGCAGAACGTGCACGTATCCGTGCACAACGACATGCACACCACCCCCGACAGCACGCCGGAACGCCCCACCGTTGCGCAGATCGTCGCACGCGAAACCACCGACCAGTGGACCGCAATGCTCCCCGAAGCGGAGTCCGTCATCGCCGCCGGCATCACCCGCATCGACCGCGTCAAAGTCGCCCAGGTCCTCGCCGCCGCCGACACCGGCACCGCCCCCAGCGCCATCGCCCGCAACCTCGGCGTCGGCTACAGCACCGTCACCCGCATCCTCGACCACACCGAACAAGAGGCCCACCCATGAGCGTCTTCGGGCCCGATGTCACCGCCGGGCAAGTCGCCGAGATCGAACAGAACATCGCGGCCGTCCACGAGCTCCTCGCCCAAGGCGTGCGCGAGCACCAAGCCCGCCTCCAGCAGTGCACCACCGCCGACGCTGAACTGCTCGCAGTGATAACCCTCACCAGCCACCTCGTCCATCTCGACAGCGACACCCTCGTCCGATTCCTCGCCCTCGCCATGCACCGACTCGCCACCGCAGCCAACCGAACAGCCGACCAGCGATGAGCGACAAGACGGCCATCGAATGGACCGACGCCACCTGGAACCCGGTCACCGGCTGCACCAAAGTCTCGCCCGGGTGCGACCACTGCTACGCCGAGACGATCGCCGAGCGGTTCCGTGGCGGCCCGGCCTACCCGAACGGCTTCGACATCACCCTGAGACCACACAAGCTCGATCAGCCGCTCCGCTGGAAGCGCCCGCGCCGGATCTTCGTCAACAGCATGAGCGACCTGTTCCACGACAGCGTGCCGGACGAGTACATCGCCCAGGTGTTCGCGGTCATGGCACTGGCCCCGCGCCACACCTTCCAGCTGCTGACCAAGCGGCACGCACGCATGCGGTCACTCGTCGGCAGGGGACTGCTCGATCTGGTGGACCAGACCGGCGCGAAGGTTGAACTGTGGCCGCTGCCGAACGTGTGGCTCGGCGTCTCCACAGAGAATCAGCAGTGGGCCGACATCCGCATACCCGCCCTGCTCGACACCCCCGCCGCGGTGCGGTGGATCAGCGCCGAACCGCTCCTCGGACCGATCGACCTGACGGACATCGGTAATCGGAATGCGTTGACGGGTACTTAGATTCATATGGTCATTGCAACGTCCCTGTTCAGGAAGGTTGCGTATGACTCCGGCTTATCCGCGTGCGATGCGGCGAGAGTTTTTCGATCGGGTGTGCCTGGGCGCGACGCTTCGTGAGGCCGGGTACCAGGTTGGCGTGTCAATCCAGACCGGTTGGAGGTGGTGGGATGAAGCTGGGTCGATGCCCTTGCGATGCGGAACGGGTTCGGCCACGGGTCTGGCTGAGCCTGGTGATCCTGACAGGCCAGGTGGGTATGGGCATCGACTCAGCCTCGATGAGCGCATCGCGATCATGCGCGGCCGCGACGCTGGGCAGACGTATCAGGAGATTGCTGAGAAGATCGGCCGTGACCGTAGCGTCGTGTGGCGCGAGGTACAGCGCAACCGCAACGCCGACGGCGATTACCACGCTGGGATGGCACATTCTCGTGCTGCCCTGAAAGCCAAGCGGCCCAAGGAATTCAAGCTTCAAGACCGCGCATTGTGCGCCCAGATCGAAAACTGGATGGACGACGGGTGGAGTCCGAAGCTGATCGCCGATGTGTTGGCCCGCGACCACCCGGATGACAAGCTGGCGCAGGTGAGCCACGAAACGATCTACCAGTGCCTCTACGTGCAGGGACGGGGCCAGCTGCGCGCTGATCTGAACAAGTGCCTGTCGACTAAACGTGCCGCGCGCAAGTCCCGGGGACATCAGGAGCGCCGCGGCAAGTTCCACGATGTGTACACCATCCGCGACCGCCCGGCCGAAGCCGAAGACCGGGCGGTACCCGGGCATTGGGAAGGTGATCTGATCCTGGGGAAGGAGTGCGCCAGCGCGATCGGCACGCTGGTGGAGCGCAGCACCCGGTTCACGATCCTGCTGCACCTGCCGGTCGACCACACCGCAGAGTCAGTGGCCACGACGATGATCGAGGCCATGAGCGACCTGCCCCAGCATCTGCGTCGCACCATCACCTGGGACCGAGGCGCGGAGATGGCTCGCTGGCGCGACATCGACATGCAGCTGCAGGCCCCGGTCTACTTCTGCGATCCGCATTCACCGTGGCAGCGCGGCAGCAACGAGAACACCAACCGACTGCTGCGGCACTGGTTCGAAAAGGGCGCTGACCTGTCGAAATTCACCAAGGCCGACCTCAAGCGGGTCCAGGACACCCTCAACAAACGACCCCGGCCCACCCTCGACCTCGACACCCCCGCCCAACGGCTCGCCGCCCTGCTCAACGACGCCGCCTGACCCCGGGCAACCAAGGCCCACCCACGGCTCGCCGCGAGTGGCTCAGAAAGGCCGCTTGCCGGGTGCCAGGGGAGGCGCGGAACCGACGGCCGGCTCCCAGTCCTTGAAGTCATCGGGCCAGAGGCTGGTGCGGCTGGACTCGTCGTAGAAGCCAGACTCCTCGCCACCGCGGAGCATCTCGGCGTTGCGCCGTGCACGTTCCTCAGCATCGGGCACCCCAAGACACGCGTACGGGTGCTCGGCCATCAAGTGATGACTCCCTTGCCGCCGCCCTTGCACGCGCCCAGCGTATGCCCAATCACCGGCCCTTGATCACCACGAGAGCAGCGATGTTGCACTAACCGCTTGACAATGCCGTAGAGGGAACCGCGTCGCTGTCACCTCTATGCGGTCACCCCGCAAGACGTTCATCGCGACTCCGCAGACCCTGGACTGGGTCGTGGCCGGCGGCGAATCCGGGCCCGGGGCGCGGCCGATGCACCCGAAGTGGGCGCGTGACCTGCGCGACCAATGCCAGGCCGCAGGTATTGCCTACCTGTTCAAGCAGTACGGCGAATGGTCACCGCTCGGGGAACCATCGTCGCGGCACCTGGTGATGACCGATGACGGAAACACCTACGAGGCCGGTGATCTGGATTGGCCGGACGGGCCGCGGCGCGGAGAAGCCCAGCGCGCCAACTTCCCCCACCATCACCCGACGTTCCTGTACCGCGTCGGAAAGAAGGCCGCCGGCCGGGAACTCGACGGCCGAACGTGGGACGAATACCCGCAGGAGGCGGCTCGATGAACACCCTCGATCATCTGCTGACCTGCTCCTCGTGTGGCCCGTTCGGCCGTCACCGCCGCCAACGTGCGCGCCGAGCCCGCACCATCGCCGAGAACGCCCTCGTCGCCTACTGGCAACGGCTGGGGGCCCAGAGCCGGGCCGAGCGACGCGCACAGAGGTTCTGGTGGGTCAGCCACTCCGGCGAAGCGTGGCCACTCGCCCACGACGGCGAACTCCGCAACGCACTCGTCTGCGTGGGACTCGTCAGTGACTACGGGGGAGGTGCCCAGTGAGGACGCCCAAGACCGATTCCCGAATGTGGCACGGCGGTGTTCCAGGCCTCAATGCCGGAGACATGATCACCCCGCAAGCACTGAACGCTGGTCAGCACCTGCGCGATGACTGCCCGACCTGCCAAGCCCGCGCCAACGGAACACCACTTGCCGGTGACGACAACGATCCGACGCTGGTCTACGTGACGACCGACCGGGAATACGCCCGCCTCTACGCCGCTGGCTACCCGAACGGCGGGCTCTACGTCGTGGAACCCGTCGGCGAGCTGGTCGACCGCGGCGCCCACGATCCCGTCCCGTCGTGGGGATGTGAAGCCGCCCGGGTGCTCTCGGTCTACGACCCGTGCGTGAGCCCGACAGCGAAGGAAGCTCGACGGATGGTCCGGAGGTGGCTCAATGCCTGAACCCGCGTACGACGATCCGGAGGTGGTACGTGCCCTGATGGCCGGGAGTATCCCGGCGAAGGGTGCGGTCCCCGCGGTCTGGTGGATTACCACCGACGCCGACCAATGCGGCGCCTACGACCGCTGGAAGGCCGACTACCAGACCTACACGGAGAAGGTCGAGCGGCTGGCCGAGTCGATCGGACTGACCGTTGACGCCGCGATCATGTGGGAGTCCTTCGACGGGACATCAACGCTGTGCGGATTCCGGCCGCCGAACGGGATGGGAGTCGGCTGGAGCGGGCACCCGAACTATCGGCCAGTGCCCGATGGCTGGCGGATCGACTCGCGCAAGGATCTACTCGTTCCGTCCCGGAAAACGAAGGCTGATAGGGAATCCCAAGCCAACAAGGACTTCGCCGCCGCCGGCTCCATCCCCGACGCGCACGCCTACCTCACAGGCCTGCCGACATCAATTCACCTCGATGACCGATTCCTCGGCGGGACCATCTACCCAGTCCACTACCGCCGCGGCGCTGAATGCGTCTGGGCCTATTGCGGCGGCGACCCAGACCGTCAACCCGACCGCTCCATGAACGACACCGTCGACGAATCGATATGGCAGCGAATGAAGCTCTCCGTCCTCGTCGCACTGATGGAGGAACCGGGAGCGACATCGTGAATACCGTTACTCCACAGCGCATTCAACGACACCGCACCAAGGGTTGGCGGCTACCCGCCGGGGCGCTCTACGTCGGCCGGCCCACCCGGTTCGGCAACCCGTTCCCCATCGACGACGGCGACCCGGCTGAGGCGGTCGACCGCTACCGCGAATGGCTGACCGATCCCCGCACGATTGAGGTCGTCGGCGGACTCGGCTTCTCGGGCTACATCTACTACAACCGCGGCCCGTGGGGACCTGACCTGAACAAGCTCCGCGGCCACGACCTCGCGTGCTGGTGCCCGCTCGACCGACCCTGCCATGCCGACGTGCTCCTGGAGCTCGCCAACGGCGCAACAACCGGAGACGAGGCCCACCGTTGACAGAATCACCCGACGACGCCCTCCTGGGCTCACTGGCCGCCCAGAACCGGCACACCGGCTGGGACCGCCGCCTGTGGGTTCGCGCTGTGCTGGCCGCCACAGGCCTCACCGCGGCAGCCAAAACCGTGCTGCTCGCACTGGAGACGTTCGCCGACTTCAACGACGGCACCAACGCGCACCCCGGCGAAGTGCAGCTCGCCCTCGCCGCAGACCTCAAACAGCGGGCCGTACGCGAGGCCCTCAAGCGCGGCCAGGAACTCGGCTTCATCGAGAAAACCGACTCCTCAGCAAACAAACGCCGCGGCATCGCCGACGTCTACCGGCTTGTCCCGCAGTCGATTACCGGCACCGCCATGCCTGTGAATAACTCGACTACCGGCATGGCCATGCCGGTAAAAGCGGCGGATCACCGGCATGGCGGTGCCGGTGATGATGCGATTACCGGCACCGCGGCGCCGGTGAAAACTGTTGATAACCCTGTGGATAACGGTGGATCACCGGCACCGCCACGCGACTTTTACCGGCATGGCGGTGCCGGGCACCAACTCCAGTACCAACAACTACATGGGGTGTTACGTAACCCGGGTACGTCACCAGCGCGACCGATCGCCGACACACACACCAACGCCCCACCGTCGAGGTTCTGCGACGCGCACCCCGCCGGCACACGGCAACCATGCGGCGACTGCGCAAACGCCCGAACCGCCTTCAACGCTTGGCAAGCCGCGGCCCTGGCCGACGACGTCGCGATCGCCGCGGCGCACGACCTCGAACGCCGACGCCAACGCCGGATCATCGCCGACTGCAACGACTGCGACGACTTCGGTCGCATCGACCTCGGCGACCAGCTCGCCCCCTGCACCCACCCCGCCCTCGCCCCGGTAGCCCGCCATGCCTGACCCCGACGACGACTTCGATCCCACCCTCGACTGCGCCGCCCTCGGCCCCGGCCGCCGCCGATGCACCCCCGGACCCCTGATCGACGCCTACCTCGGCGTCATCAGCGGCGAGTGCACCGCCTGCGACGCACGACCATTCGCCCTCTGCACCGACGACACCGGCCACCCCCGCAAGACACCCTGCCCAGCCCGCCACCGAGGAGCACGAACCGCATGACCACCACGCCGTCGTACACCCGCAGCCAGCTGCTCACCATCTGCCGCCGAGCCAGCGTCCCGGAATCCAAGTGGCACAACCGCGATTCCGCCGACGCGCAACGTCAGCTCGGGGAGGCGTACGCACTCCTGGCCGCCGGCTGCGACTACGCCATCGGCGCGCGCAGTACCGACCGGACGATCTGGGTCACCATCTGGTCCCGCGGCTTCGACTGGTTCGAAGACGGCCCCTCGGATGGGAACCGAGACGCGGGCAGGTACTACCTGCCCACCCCCGAACGGCTGCGTAACGCCAACGGATCCGACTGGTACTGACCCGTGGACGCCAGGAAATGCCACCGCTGCGGGCTCTACTGGGCCTCCAACAGCGGACCCGACAAGCAGTTCACAGGCATCACCCGCATCTGCCCCAACTGCATCCCACTCTCAACCGGCCTGCTGTCTCTGCACGCCGCCCGGCCCGCCACCCGTCAGGAGTGCCGATGACCGCACCGCTGCCGCGCAACGCAGTACCGCAGTACCGCTACCGGCCGCGGATGCGCGAAGCGATCGACAACCTGGAAGCCGCCGTGCACCGTCTCGTCGACCCCGTCGACGCCTACCGCGGCACCTGGCTGCACGCCGACAGCCTGTACCAGCAACTGACGGCGGCGGTGTTCGGGACGTCCACCAACGGCGGGGGAGCGGGCGGCGGCTGGCGCTCTCGGCCTCCAGTCTGGGATGACGCAGCCGAACTGCTGCGCACCATCCAGACCGTGGTGTCAGCGAGCTTCCCGACCGGGATGGCCGGCACCGTACCCGCGTGCCTGCGCGCACTGGCCGCGAAACGCTGGGCACCCGAGCAACACAAGCAGGTTCGCACGATCACCGGGATCATCAACGCGTGGTGCGACAACATCGAAGCGCTCCTCGATGGCACACGCGCCCGACATCTGGTCGCTGCATGCCCAGCCTGCGGAGTGGCAACCGTCGAAGTCCGTGACAGCGCAGGCGAACTCGTTCGTCAACCAGCTCTGCAGATCGTCTCCGGTCAAGGCTGCACCTGCCTCGCCTGCCACCATTGCTGGGCTCCAGACCGATACCTACACCTGGCCGCGGTCCTAGGGTGCGAACGTCCCGCAGGAGTTCTCGAATGACAACGACGCTTGCGCGACCAGGGGAAATCGGGCACACTCGGGAACGCGAGCTACACGTGTGCCCAGAGCCAGGTAGCCGCGAACCCCGAAATCTACACGGCCCCGCGCGAAGCACCGGCTTCTGCGGGGCCATCGTCGTACCCGGGCCGCGGCCAGGCCGCCCGCCGGCGGCCGACCCCCAGGGGGGAGGCCCCCTCCCCGGGTCGGGCCCCCGCCCCTCATGGCTTAGGCGAACGCCCCCCCTGGCCAAACCGTCACCCAGCCCAGCTTCACGTTTTTCCTTTCACCACCACCACGATCCAGCCAAGGTGATCGGCACCCCACGCCCGGTTTCAGCCCGCACAGCGCCATACAGGCGGCCCCTGACCCCAACCCCTCGGAGGACACCCCGATGACCACCACCGACACCCAAACCAAACCGCCCGACGGCCTCGACGCCGACGGACCCGGCCACCAGCTCTGGGCCTCGGTCACCGGCGAATACCGCCTGCGGCCCGACGAACTGCGGATCCTGGAGAACGCCTGCCGCCTCGCCGACGACATCGACTACTGGGAAGCCGAGGCCACCGAGTGCCGGCGCACCGCCGGCAGCGAACGCACCGTCCGCGGCTCCACCGGCCAACGAGTACTCAACAAGCTCCTCGTCCGCGCCGACAAAGCCAAAGCCGAAGCGCTGCGCTGCCGCATCGCCCAGACCAACATGCTGGCCAAACTGCACCTCCCCGACGACCCCGCCGCACCGGCCGCCGATCAGGAACCACAACCCGCCGGCGAACACACCGGCCCGAGGTCCCTGACCGCCTGACATGACAACCCCGCGCAACACCACCACGCGGGACGAGCACCGCCGGATCATCGCCCGCGACGAACCTCCGTGCGGGATCTGCGGACAACCGATCGACTACCGGCTCAACCATCGCCATCCCCGCAGCTTCGTCGTCGACCACATCACTCCACGAGCCCGCGGCGGCCCCGACACCCTCGACAACAAGCAGGCCGCCCACCGCGACTGCAACCGCGCCAAATCCGACAAGACCGTCATGCCCACCACCGGCGTCACCTTCGTGACCGAACGCAACTGGTGGACCAAACGAACCTGCACCAGGAGGTGACCATGGCCTCGAAACGCACCCGCACCCCCGCACGACCCGCAACGAAACTGCGGGCCGTCGGCCCCGACGAACGCCCCGACCCACCGGCGGAACCCGCCCCGCCGGCAGCACCGAAATCACTGGCCGAAGCCGCCGCCGACGGCACCTACCTCGAACTACTGGAAGCACAACGCGCGCTGCTGGCCCAGTCCGTCCTGCACGAGACCGGCCAGGTGAAGATGACCGCACACAAGGAGCTGCGCGCCGTCGCCAAGGAGATCGAGACGATCAAGGCCGCAGCCACCGGAACCGCCACCTCCGTCGCAGCCGGCGAACACGATGAGCCCTGGGACTCCACGGCTCTCTGAGATCGCCCGCCACGTCGTCATCCCCGACGGCATCACGGCAACCGGGTGGCCCGGCGTCAAAGAGACCTGCCGCCGCCTCGGCTGGGAATTCGACCCCTGGCAAGACGGCGCCGGCCGACTGTTCCTCGGAAAACGCTCCGACGGCCTCTACGCCGCCGACACCATCGTCATGTCCATACCCCGCCAGTGCGGCAAGACCTACCTCGTCGGCTGCATCATCTTCGCGGTGTGCCTGATGCAACCCGGGCTCACCGTGATCTGGACCGCGCACCGCAAGACCACCGCGGCCGAGACGTTCGAATCGTTCGCCGGCATGGCGCAACGCCCCAAGGTCGCCCCGCACATCGCCGGGGTCCTGCGCGGCCGCGGCGACGAGAAGGTCCTGTTCACCAACGGATCACGAATCCTGTTCGGCGCCCGGGAATCCGGCTTCGGCCGCGGCTTCTCCGACGTCGACATCATCGTCTTCGACGAAGCCCAGATCATGACCGAAACGACGCTGGAGGACATGTCGGCCGCACAGAACGTCGCCGTCAACCCCCTCACCTTCATGATGGGCACCCCGCCGCGGCCCAAGGACCCCGGCGAAGTGTTCACCCTGATGCGCCAGGAAGCCCTCGACGGCGAATCCGACTCCACCGCCTACATCGAGTTCTCCGCCGACCGCGGCGCCGACCCCATGGCCCGTGCACAGTGGCGCAAAGCCAACCCGTCGTTCCCGCACCGCACCACCGAACGCGCCATGCTGCGACTCCGCAAGAAGCTGAAATCCGCCGACTCCTGGGCCCGGGAAGCACTCGGCATCTGGGACGAAGTCGCCGTGCACCAGGCGATCACCACCCCCAACCACTGGCGCAGCCTCATCGACACCGGACCGGCCGGCAACGTCGCACCGACAGCACTCGGCATCGACATGTCCCACGGCCTGGCCATCTCCATCGCCGGATGCTGGATCGAGGAAAGCGGATCCGCGCACATCGAAGAAGTCTGGGCCGGCACCGATGTCGCCGCCGCGATCAACTGGACCGCCGCAGTCGCCGGCCGCCGCACCGAAGTCATGATCGACGACCTCTCACCCGCCGCCCAGATGATCCCAGAACTCAAAGCACGAGGCGTCAAGGTCCACCGCGGCACCGCCCGCGACATGGTCAAAGGCTGCCTGCTCGTCGACACCCGCATCAAAGACGAACAACTCACCCACGCCGACCAGAAACCACTGACCGACGCCCTGATGGGCGCCCGCAAACGCCCCATCCACGACGCCGGCGGATGGGGCTGGGACCGCCGCGACTCCACCGTCACCATCCACCCCATCGTCGCCGCCACCCTCGCCCTCTACTGCGCCTCCACCAAACGCCCGGCACCGGCAACCCGGACCATACGAAAGGCCGTCATCGGATGACTACCGCAATCACGCTGCCCACTCTGCTGCTCTCCGACGACGAACAAGCCGCGGTCGCCGCGCTGCGCGCCAAGCTCCGAACCGTCGCCCCCGGCAACAAACGGAAATCCGACCTCTACGAAGGCAAACGCACCGCCGCGGACCTGAAGATTTCCGCGCCCGAAGGCCTCCCCGACCTCGTGCGCGCCGTCTCCGGCTGGCCCGGCACCGTCGTCGACGTCCTCGAAGAACGAATCGGGTGGCGGGGCTGGACCGGCGACGGCGACCTGGCCACCGCCCTCACCGACATCGCCCGCGACAACCAGCTGCCCGCCGAAGCCGGCCGCGGCCACCTCGACGGCCTCACCTACGGCTGCGGATTCATCAGCGTCGGCAAAGGCGACACCACCATCGGCGAACCCGAGATCATGGTCACCGTCGAATCCACCGAATCCTGCACCGTCGACTGGGATTACCGCACCCGCCGCGCGAAGTCCGGACTGTCTCAGACCCGCGACAAGTACGGCGTCACCATCGCGGAAACGCTCTACCTCCCCAACGAGACGATTCGCTTCGAGCAGCACCGCGGCGTGCTCGTCGTCGCCGACCGCGACCACCACGGCCTCGGCCGCGTCCCCGTCGCCCGGCTCCTCAACCGCGACCGCGGCGCCGACGTCACTGGCCGCTCCGAAATCACACCCTCGGTCATCTACCTCACCGACGCCGCCATCCGAACCCTCTGCGGCATGGAGATCAACCGCGAGTTCTACACCAGCCCGAAATGGACAGTCCTGAACGCCAACCCCGCGGTCTTCGGGATGGACGAGGAACAGACATCACGAGAAAACCGCCGCGCCGGCTGGAAGGCCACCCAGGGCCGCCTCAACGTCGTCCCCCCGCAGCTCGACGAGAACAACGACCCCGCCGACGTGAAACTGCACGAATTCCGGCCCGCCCCGCCAACCCCCTACATCGAACAGATCCGCGCCTACTCCCAGCTACTGGCCGCCGAATCCGGCATCCCCGCCCCCTACCTCGGGTTCGTCACCGACAACCCCGCAAGCGCCGACGCAATCCGCCAACAGGAATACCGCCTCGTCAAACGCGCCGAACGACGCCAGACCTCCTTCGGGCAAGCATGGCTGGAAGTCGCCCGACTCGCCCTCATGATGCGCGACGCCAAGTTCGACCCCACCCAGATGCGCCGCCTCGGAGTGTCCTGGGCCGACGCCGCCACCCCCACCCGCGCCGCCTCCGCCGACGAAGTCGCCAAGCTCGTCGCCGCCGAAGTACTCCCACCGGACTCCCCGGTCACCTGGGACCGCATCGGCCTGTCCGACCAGGAACAGCAGCAGCTCGCCGACCGCCAACGCACCACCGGATCAACGCGCCTCCTCGACAAGCTCCTGGGCGCCAACCTCCCACCGGTCCCCGCGCCGGCTGCGGCGGCCGCGGGCAACACCGAGGGGCAGTGAACGCATGCCCGTCGCCGTCGACGAACACCAGCAGCTCCTCGTCCTGCTGTCCTCACACCTCGACGCCGACATCGAACAACTCATCAACCGGATCTACGGCCACCTCGACGAACACGAACTCCTCACCTTCCTCACCGACGCCTACCCCGAACTCGCCGACGCATACCTGCACGCCGCCGGCACGCTGACCGCCCAGTACTACGCCGAACAACCCACCACCACCGTCGGATTCGAACCCCAGCCCGCCGACCTCCCACCCGCCGGCCAACTCGGCGCCAACGCGCGCTGGGCCGCCCTGCAGTCCTCACCGATCACCGCGCTGCAAGGCGCAGCGCAACGCGCCGTGTTCAACGCCGCACGCAACACCGTCGTCGACAACGTGCAAGCCGAAAACGAATTTCTCGCTGGCGGAAAGCGCATCGACCCGGCCTTGATCGAACTGCCGCCCGACGTCCGCAGCCCCCAAGCCCGCTGGTACCGCCACGCCGCCGCCAACGCCTGCGGCTTCTGCCGAATGGTCGCGATCAGCGGAGCCCGCTACCGATCCGAAGAATCCGCCCTCACCGTCACCGGCCGATCCGTCAGCCTCCAGACCAACGACTACCGCCAGATCGCCGCCGGCCAAACCACCCGCGACGAAGCCCTCGACCGCCGCAGCCGCTACACCTCCGCCCACCAAGCCGCCAAACAAGGAAAGATGGTCGGCGACACCAAGATCGGAGCCCAGCGCGGCACCCAAGAAGTCGGCATGCGTTACCACGATCATTGTCACTGCACGGCAACCGTCGTCCGGCCCGGCGACACATGGAACCCACCCTCGTACTACGACCAGTGGGACCAGGACTACATCGCCGCGTCCCGCGAAACCGGCAAACCCGGCGCCATCGCCTACCGCATGGAACAACTCGAGAAGCGCCCCGCCGAACCAATCCCCATGGTCGACATCGAGCTCGCCGGAAAAGACGGCCCGATCACCAGATCCGTCCCCGCCGACAGCAGCGCCGCCAAGGCCTACGCAAAACAGCGCGTACCGGCCGCCAAGTCCGGCACCGACGGCCCTCGGGGACCGCGTGGCCCAGGCGGTGGCGTCGGCGGGGGAGCAGGGGGATCCGGACCCGACCCCGACTGGCTGCGCACCAGCAGGGCCCACGTCGCTGCATTGACCGGCCGTCGCCGGCAATCCGTGATCGGCTACACCGGCGACACCCACAAACGGATCAACGGATGGCTACGGCGCGGCCAAACGCCGCAAGACACCTGGGTCGCTGCCCGCATGAAAGACCTCGACGAGGTCCTCGCGCACAACCCACTGGCCGCCCCGACGATCCTCACGCGAACCACCGAATTGTCGACCTTCGGTGTCACGCGCCAGCAGGGGATGTCCAAGGTGGTCGGCACCGCGCGAACAGAACTCGGCTACATGTCGACTACTCGATTCCCCGACGGCGGCGACACGAAGAAATACATCGACCCGGTTCGATTGACCGTACTCGTGCCCCCGGGAACGCCAGCAGCAGCGATCGAAGACATCTCGAAGGTGCCGCGCCAAGGTGAAATCCTGCTCGGCCGCGGACAGCGGTATGTCGTCACCGCTGCGGCGTATGATCGGACCATTGGAATGTGGAGGGCCACCATCGTGATCCGGAGAGGGGTGACACCATGAGCGCACTAGACGACGGAGAGTTCGGCTGCGAGCCTGTCACTGACCTCCGAGAACTCGCGGATATGCGGAAATCGGTCCTGGAGGACTGGGACTACCGGCTCCCCCTGCAGGATGCTGAGCGGGCCGCCGGCCTCACCGAGGCCGATATCTGGCGCTTTCTCGACGAACCCGCCGCCGCAACCGGGTAGCGCCTGCCGCATCAACTGCGGGCCCGACGGACCGCGCACCAACCGATCCGCGAGGTCACCGACCGGCATCGATACTGTCACTTGGCGGGCGCGGCAGATCACCAAATGCGGACAAATGCACCCTCCGGTGGTAAGAATGGCGGCATGGTGCAGTTGACGTTGGGCCGCGCCAGGGCAGGGAAGAACCCGAGACGCGTTGGCGCGCGCCCCGGGTACCTCCACGGGCTGAACCTCCTTCCTGGAGCACACGAGCCGACGGGTCTAAGCCGTCGCCTCGCGAACCTGTACCAACTTCCAGTAGGCGCACTCGCCCCCATTCCGCCCAGGAACGGGCGGGAAGGTGCTGTGCTCATCGAAACGGCACGTATTGCCCCGCTGATCCCGCCACAAACCGCTCCGCGGGCAACGCTGCCCGCTCTTGAAGCTGTCGTCGGGGCCCAACGGCCGCCAGGTGGACTTCCTCACGATCATCACCTCCTCCCATGAACTCGATTACCTCGCTGGACGACCACCGACGGCGATCGGTGGCCACCGAACCACTTCGTTGCCGCCACTGCGGTAGCGAATGGTTCAGGCTCAGTGGTGAAATGAGCGGCCCGGACATACCCCCCGGTGGCGCGATCACCATGAATTGCGACGGAAGAATCACCGGCTATGCCGGACTGCCGGTGTGTATCGAGTGCGGGGAACCGGTCTAACCAGCTCAACCACGCGGCGGGCCTACCGCATCGTGTTTCGGACACAGAACATTCCCGGCGGGATGAAAGACGACCTCAACATCGTCGTGGAACCTTTCGGTTGTGAGGTGGAAGACAATCTGGGTGGTGTGGCTGCGACGCTACAGCGCCCATTCGACGAATCGGCACTATCACGAGTCGGCGTGTCTGAGCCGAACATAAGAAAGAGGGGCTCCGCCGCCAGGCGAAGCCCCTCTGCCGATAGTTCTGTGTATCCGGCACCACCCAGGACCACACAAACAACTCCCGCGCGTCCAAGGATGCCCGAGGGTTCCGGAAAAACCCGGTATTTAGCCCCGGAGTGTCACTGTAAATCACATGCATGTCGTTTCATTCCGGGAAGATCCTTGCAAATCACCTGAAAATCGTGCAGAGTGTCCCTTGCGAGCTACACGTGTGCCCAGAGCCAGGTAGCCGAAATCCACTGAAAAACCTTTCCAGACCGCGTCGTTGAGCCACTGGCTCCGGCGCGGTCTTCGCATATCCACCCCTTGAGACTTCCCGACCGGGACCCGGCCGGGACTGGCGCTTCCAGCCTGCGCGAAACCGGCCTGGGTACTGCTGACGAGCTACGGAGGACCCCCATGAACATCAACGAGAACCCCGGCGCAACCCCGGCCGAAGGCCAACCGCCGGCCACCGTCGCCACCCCCGACACCGACACCGACGGCGACGGCGGCAAGCCGTTCGAGGCGATCACCAGCCAGGAAGCCCTGGACAAGATCATCGGGAAGCGACTGACTCGCGAGAAGGCCACCCACACCCAGGCCCTGGCCGCGGTGCAGGCCCAGCTCGACGACGCCACCGCCAAGCTGGCCTCGGCCGGAACGGCCCCGGCCGGCGACCCGGACGCCTCGGTCACCCAGCAGATCGCCGATCTGCAGGCCCGCCTGGACGCCGAGGTCGCCGCCCGCGCCTGCGCGGAAGCCTCCGCGCTGCGCGCCACCCGGGCCGCGGCCAAGGGCCTCCCGGCACCGCTGGCCGCCAAGCTCGTCGGAACCACCGCCGAGGACATCGACGCCGAGATCGACGAGCTCCTGCCGTTCCTCGGCGCCGGGGCAGCACCTCGGGGGCCGAAACCCAACCCGCAGCAAGGGGTCCCATCGCTGGGCTCCGGCGGCACGCTGTCGGCCGGCCGCGAACGCTACGCGGCACAACACCAATAACCGTCGCAGGCACCTCGCCTGCACAACCACCTTGAAAGGGGTGACACACCATGACTCAGCTCGGAATCCGCAGTGAGTCGTTCGGTGCAGGCGATCAGTCCTGGCTGGGCTCCCGCCACGGCACCGACGTGGCCAAGACGGCCACACTCGCACCGGCCGCATGGGCCGCCAAGACCACCGACGGACGGATCCGCTCCGGCGAACCGTTCGCCATGATCTCCGGTCTGGCCGTGCCCTACGACTCGACGAAGTCCGACGGCACCGAGATCCTGGCCGGCTTCATCCTCACCGACCAGCGCGTCGTCGCCGGCGCCGGGAACGTCACCTTCCCGGCCCTGTGGACCGGCCGCGTCCTGCGGTCCAAGCTGCCGTCCCCGGTCCCCGCAACCGCGAAGACCGCCGGCCCGTTCGCACTGGAGGCCTGACCCATGAACCTGTGGACCGATCTCATCACCCCCGCCGAGCTGACCGGCTTCGCCCGCGCCGCCGTCGAGGACATCGAACGCCAGAAGGCCACCCTGGCCCGCTGGCTGCCGAACTACTCTGTGCCCGACGTCATCGTGCGGACCATCGTCGGCGCCGACGGCAACGGCGCACTGGCCCAGTACCGCAGCTTCGACGCCGAAACCCCCATCGGCTCCGGCGGCACCGGGACCCGCAAGACGTTCGAACTGATGGCCCTGGGCCTCAAGGAACGCGTCGGCGAATATGACCAGCTCCGCGCGCGCGGCAGCGACGGCGCCGCCCTGCTCCTCGGCGGCGTCGAGAAAGCCGCCCAGCGGGTCGCCAACGCGGTCGTCGACCGCCTCGAAGTCGCCCGCGGCCAGGCCCTCGACACCGGTGTCCTGACCATCAACGAGAACGGGGTCGTCCAGACCTTCGACTTCGGCCGGCCCGTCGGCAACACCGTCACCGCCGCCACCCTGTGGTCCGCTGGCGGCGCCAAGCCGCTCGACGACCTGATCGCCTGGTGCGACGCCTACGCGCTGGCCAACAACGGTGCCCAGCCCGGCACGATCGTCACCTCCCGGCAGGTCGTCGCCGCGCTGCAGCGCAACGCCGACATCCGCGGCCTGGTCGCCACCACCGGCGGCACCCCCGGCATCGTGTCGATCGACGCCCTCAACGCGGTCCTCGCCGCCTACGGGCTGCCCCCGATCATCATCTACGACCGCAAGATCCGCGGCACCGCGGTCCTGGCCGCCAACAAGGCGTACCTGCTGCCCGCAGCGGTCGACCCCAACGGCCAGTCGCCGCTGGGTGCCACCTTCTACGGTCAGACCCTGGAAGCCGAAGAGCCCGACTACGGCATCGGCCCTGCCGACCAGCCCGGCCTCGTCGTCGGCTCCTGGAAGACCCACGACCCCATCGCCGCGTGGGTCCACGCCAACGCCATCGCCATGCCGGTCCTGGTCAACCCGGTCGCCTCCATGGTGGCGGTGGTCCTGTGACCGCCATCCGCTCGGACCTCGTCGGGGTCGTCTTCGTCAACGTCCCCGGCGTCGGCATGACCCAACTCCAGGCAGGGGACACCATCCCCGACGGAGCCGTCGTCGGGGATCACCTGACCGACCCGAACGAGCCGACCGAGGACAACCCGACCGAGGACGAGCCGACCGAGGACAACCCGACCGAGGACGAGCCGACCGAGGACAACCCGACCGAGGACGAGCCGACCGAGGAACCGGCGAAGGAATCCGATGACGCTGGCGTCAAGCGCGGACGTCGAAGCACGCCTCGGGCGTGACCTGACGGACGTCGAGCAGCCCCGCGCCGCGGGGCTGCTCGACGAGGCGTCGGTCGCCGTCACCGAATGGCTCGGCTGCACACCGGAACCCGTGCCCGACGCGGTGCGGATCGTCGTGTCACGCATGGTTGCCCGCATCATCACCGCAGCGGCCGGGCAGCTCACCCCCGACCCCGGCGTGTCCTCGCTGCAATCGTCCATGGGCCCGTTCCAGTTCACCCAGGGCTACAGCCCCGACGCCACCTCCGGAGGAGTCTGGCTGTCCCGCCAAGACAAGACGATGCTCGCCGGCCACCGCTGCCGCGGCCACGCCGAAAACGTCGGGACCTCCCGGTGGTGAGCGTCGCCCGACTGTTCCCGCTGCCGTTCACCTGCCAGCACGAGGTCTACCAACCCGGCACCAAGGACGCGCACGGCAACACCACCCCCACCTGGGCCGCGCCGATCCCGCGGGCATGCTCCTGGTGGCCGGCGGACACAACCGAACCCGCCACCGGGCCCACCGGGGGAGACCGGGTCATCGCCGACACCACACTCGTCCTCGACTCCACCGTCACCGTCGACCACCGCGACCGGTTCCTCCTCGACGGCCGCCGCCACGAAGTCGTCGGCATCCCCAAGGACTACAACCACGGCCCCTACGGAATCACCCCCGACCGCATCGTCGTGCAACTGAAATGGGTGGGCTGACATGGACATCACCTTCAACAACGCCGGATTCCGCGAACTCCTCACCGGCCCCATCGCCCAACACGCCGTCGAGACCAACGCCCGCGCCGTCGCCGGGCGCGCCAACAGCGTCCCCTCCACCACCAGCCCCGCCCACGACAAGCCCTACTACGTCGTCAAGGACGGCAGCGACAACAAACGCGCCCGCCGCCGCGTCATCACCGACGGCGCCCGCACCGCCGCCCACGAAGCGAAAACCCAAGCGCTACTGAGGGCCCTGTGACCACCGTCGTCGCCCCCGACGTCGAACACATCGCCACCACCACCATCGACAGCGCGCTCGCCGACCTCGGCCGGGCCTGGCCGGTCGCCACCCGCGAACCCTGCCCACGACCCGACCGGTACGTGAAACTCGTCGTCACCGGAGGCCGCAAACGCAACCTCCGCATCGCCGACTACCTCGTCACCGCCCGCATCCACACACCACTGGCCGAAGCCGTCGAATGCAGCCGCGTCGCCAACCACCTCGCCGGCAGTCTCGAAGCAGCCCCCTGGGACGAGGACGCGGTGACCTGGGCCGGTATCGAATCCTGTGCCCGATTCGACGACCCCGACCTCCCCAGCTACGCCGTATACCAGGCGGTCGTCGCCTGGACCATCGCCATCCCCGTCTAACAACCCGAAAACCGTTCCCCCGTAACCACTCCGGTGCCGGGGGTTTTCAGCCGTGCCAAGGCGGCTCAACCCTGAAAGGAACCGCGTCATGGCGCACACCATCTCGAAGAACACCGGAGTGCTGGTCCCCAAGGCCACCGGCGGCATCTTCCGCTACCCCCTGGGCACCATCCTGCCCACAGACCCCTGGACCCCACGGCCCGTCATCGCCGGATGGGATCCCCGCCTCGGCGGCGTCTCCGACGAAGGCGCCACCAGCAACACCAAGCGCGACAGCGAGAAGAAGAAGGACTGGAACGGCGACAAGGTCCGCGGCATCCAGACCGGCAAGGACGACACCCTCAAGCTCACCTACATCGAACCGCTCAACCCGCGGACGATGGAGGAGTACTTCGGCAAGGCCAACGTCGAGGTCACCCCCGCCACCACCGAACACGGCACCCTCATCGCCGCCCGCTCCAACAGCGACGTCCTGCCGCACTACAGCTACATCATCGACGTCTTCGACGGAGCCGTCCGCAAGCGCCGCTGCCTCCCCGACGCCCAGGTAGCCGAAATCGGCGACGAAGTCTGGAAGTCCACCGACTGGGCCGCCTACCCGCTGACCTACGACCTGTTCCCCGACCTCGCCGGCAACACCTTCTACGACTACACCGAGCTCGACGACAAGCTGGTCGTCACCAACTTCGTCGCCACCCTCGGCGGCAACCCCACCGGCGGCGACTGGGAACTGCACATCGGCGCCGACCACGCCACCATCGGCTACAACATCGCCTCGACCGCATTCAAGACCGCGCTCGAAGCACTCCCGTCCATCGGCGCCGGCAACGCCACAGTCACCGGCTCCGCCGGCGGCCCCTACACCATCGCGATCACCACCGCCGGCGCCCCCGCCATCTCGGCCGACGCCGCCGGCCTCACCCCCAGCGGAACCGTCACCATCACCCAGGCCTGAGCCCAGGCCCCCGGAACGTGTCCCCGCGCCGTAAACCTTGGCGCGGCGCGGGGACACCCACCACCCCAACGCCAAGGACCAAGCCAAGGACAACAATGACCAAGAAACACGCCAAACCCGCCCACCGGCCCGCCCCCCGGCCCGTCGCCGTAGACATCGTCGACATCGACACCCCCTACATCGACACCGACCCACACGGGACGGCGTTCGCCGCCGGCAACCCCGGCATCCCCACCGACCAGCCCGACCAGCCGGAAAACGGCAGCGCCGATGAAGTCCAAGCCGAGGAAGGCAAGGCCGCCGAACCGAAACCCGGCGACCCCGAATATGACTGGACCCAGCACTACCCGGACGGCACCGAACTGTTTCGGTACACCTTCCCGGGCGGCCCGACCGTCGCACTGAAAGCCTTCGGCACCATCTACAGCAAGACCTGGCTGTACAAGCTGCGCGACATCGAATCCGATTTCGAAGTCGAGTTCGCCGCCATCGACCGCGCCATCTGCCCCACCGGCCGCAGCCTCCTGATGGAACTCGACGACGCCAACGGCGACCCGATCGACGACCTCTGGAACGCCTGGATCAAAGCCGGAACCAGCCGCGGGGGCGAAGACGAAGGACTCACCCCGGGAAACTCCAAGAGCTCGCCCGCGCAGTAACGGGCGAGCTCGCCGACGCCGTCCACCGCGACCTACTCCGAGACCGCCTCACTCTCGACGAAATCGGCGACTGGCGCGACCTCTACGCCTACGTCTACTCGGCACCACCGGGAACGGCGATCCACCACGAACTCTGCTCCGGAGCAACTCTCGACACCCACCTGCTCGTCGAAATGCTCTCCGAAATCAGGGAACTGCTCTGGCGCTACACCACTGTCCACTTCGAAGGCGGATCGGAAAACCCATTCCCGACCCGCGTACCCCACCCCGGAATCGAAGAACCCGAACCGGAACCCGGAACCACCTGGGACACCGTCGAAAGCATCGACGACATCATGCCCAACAACGTCCGAGAAATGCTGAAAACGTGACCGTCATCCCCACCCGGTCACATCAGCGTTCGCTGACCATTCGCCTTTGCTGTCTTTACTGACGTAGCACCGGAAGCTCTTGAACCCTTCGTAGGCCCCGAACGAGTTCTTTCCGTTCACCTGGCCGCGGACAGTCCACATTGTCCCTGTCGTCCCGTCGCTGAAGTCCAGGGATTCTGGACCGTCGTTGTCGCCGAATTCGACCTTCAACGCATCCGGGTCTTTTGCTTGTTGACGGAGATTCTCCTCGCATGTTTTCCGCGCGATCTCTTCGTCGCTTGGTGTCGGAGGTGCCGAGCTACATCCGGCCAGAAGAAGTAACGCCGCAATTGCTACCCCCGTGCTTTTCATCCCGTGACCGTACCGCCTGAGGAGGTGCCATGCCTGAACTCGCCACCGCGTGGGTGACCCTCGCCGTTCGCGCGGCCGGCATGCGTTCGGACGTCCAGCGCGTCTTCAACCAGATCGACGGGGCCAGGGCAGGCCGGCGGGTGGGTGAACAGTTCTCACGTGGCGTCGCCGCGAACACCAACCTGACTCCCGTTGAGCGGAAGATTGCCGAGGTCGGCCGAGCGGGTGCCGCGGCGATGGGCAAGGCAATGAAGGTCGGCGCGGTCACCGCAGCCGCCGGCGTCACCGCCGCACTCGGCACGGCCCTCACGCTGGGCCTCAACCGGTTGACGGCGATCGATGACGCCCGCGGCAAGCTCACGGCGCTCGGTCACGATGCGCAGGGCACCGCCCAGATCATGGACTCCGCACTGTCCAGTGTGAAGGGCACCGCCTACGGGCTCGGTGATGCCGCCACCATCGCAGCCAGCGCCGTGGCCGCCGGGGTCAAGCCCGGCAAGGAACTGACCTCGTATCTGAAGCTGACGGCCGATGCTGCCGCGGTGGCTGGAACCTCACTGTCGGATATGGGCCTGATCCTGAACCAGGTCCGCACCGGCCGCACCGCCTACACCGACGACCTCAACCAGCTCGCCGGTCGCGGTCTACCGATCTACCAGTGGATCGCCAAGGAAATGGGCGTCGCCCCGGAGCTGGTCAAGAAGATGGCGGGGAAGGCGAAGATCTCCTCGGAGGTGTTCGAGGCGGCGATCCGCAACAACATCTCCGGCGCTGCCCTCGACATGGGCAAGACCGTCAAAGGCGCGGCCGAGAACGTCAAGGCCGCCATGAGCCGCGCCGGCGCCGCTGCCTTGCAGCCAGGCTTCACACGGCTGCCAGGAACGCTGTCGGCGATCACGGTGGCGGTCGACAACGCGACCCCGAAGATCACCGAACTGGCACAGGCATTCGACCGTCGAGTGTTCAACGACTGGATTCCGGGAGCCGAGCGGGCTTGGCACGCTCTGGCGGGCAATGAGGCGGTCCGGTCCAACGTCGGGGAGCTGCGGGCGTTACTTGCATCGCTGGGGTCCACCGCGAAGGGACTCGGCCCCTCGCTTGGCCAGATCGCCACGTCCCTCGGCCGAGCATCAGCATCGCTCGGGGTGTCCTCGTGGCGCCTGCTCGTCACCGCGTTGGAAGCTGCGGCCGGCGCCCTCAACACCGTCGCACCGCTGGCCAGTGGAGTCGCCAACTTCATGAGCTCGCACCAGGGAGTGGTGACCGCCGCCGCCGCGGCATGGCTGGCATTCCGCACCGTCCCGGCGATCCTCGGCCGGATCACCCCCGCCACCACAGCTGCCGGTCAGGCGGTCAGCTCGTTCGGGCAGAAGCTGCGCGCCGCGGGCACTGGCGTCAAGGACTTCGGTGGGGCATACCGCCAGTCGGTGAAGTGGATGCAGCAGGCCAACCCAACCGCATCGACTGCGGGCCGGGTTCTGTTCGGTATGGGACCACAAGCTGCGACGGCGAGCGCGCATCTCCGCGTCCTGGGCGCCAACGCCCGGGCTGCCGCGACAGGCGGCCTGAACATGCTCAAATCAGCCGGCGCCGGGGTCGTCGGGGCGTTGGGTGGCCCGTTCTCCGCTGCGCTGATGGCGGCTGGTGTCGCGATGACTGTGGTGATGGCGAAGAACCAACAGGCGTCACAGTCCATGCAGGCCTATCGGGACGCCGTCGACCGGACGAAGAACGCCCAGGCGGGCCTCAACGAGGCACTGATGAACTCCCGCGGCGCCTTCGACGAGACCGTCAAGGGCACGGCCGTCACCCGAATCAAGGCGATCGGCGACGAGTTCGAGGCCGCGGGCAAGCGGACCGGGAGCTTCATGGATCAGTTCCGCAGCCGCAACGGCGGCGCGGGTGAGGCCTCCGCTTGGCTGACGGTGATGAGTGGCGGGGCAGGCATGCTCGCGTCCAAGCTTGGAGTCTTCGGCGACAGCAAAGACGACAAGATCAAGGCCCAGGCAGACGCTGCGAACCGGGCTAACGAGGCATTCAAGCAGCTGGGAATCACCCAGGAAAAGCTGACCGACATCACCTACGGAAGCCAAGGCGCGTTCGACGCTCTCGTCGGGCAGCTTGACCAGACGGGTTCGGCGGGCAAAAAGTACGCGGATCAGTTGCGCGAGGCGCGCAAGGAGTTCCAGCAGCAGCAGGAAACCGCCCGGACCGTCGTGCCGGGCATCAAGCAGATGTCCGATGCCATGCGGATACTAGGTGATTCCACGGCTTCGGCGGCTGACAAGACGCGCGCGTTGACGTTGGCGCTGGACATGCTCAACCCGGAACGTTCCGCTGCTGCGGCAGAGTCGGCGCACACGCAGGCGATGCAGCGCATAGCCGAATCCGCTAAGGAAGCCGCCGACGCCGCGGGGGGACTCGGCGCTGCTCTCCTGAAAGCCGACGGGGGGATCAACACGAACCTGCCCAACGGAGCCGAGCTCTCACAGACCCTCGACTCGATCGTGAAATCAACAGAGGCCGTGGCCACATCCGGCGGAGATATGGGTGCCGCGGTAGCGCGTGCCAACGCTCAGTTCGACGCGCTGGGAAAGAAGTTCGGGCTGCTCCCGCAGCAGATCAAGGACGCTGCTAACCAGCTCGGCTGGCAGAACCTCTTGGACATCAAGATTGCCGCCGATGATCACGAGGCGATCCAGGCGCTCACCGCTGTGCAGGAGGCCGCGCGCAAGGCTACCGCCGAGAAGCACGACCTCATTCTGGATTCAACGACTGTCGCTCCGCTGAAGAAACTCCTCGAATCGGTGTATGAGATCAAGGGCGACATCACAAAGCCGGGCGGCACCGTCACCTTGATCCCGAAGACCGACGACGCTCAGAACAAACTCGCCCAGCTGAAGACGCTCCTGGACTCCATCCAGGACAAGGCCGTCAACGTCCGGATCAACCAGATCGCCACCACGCAGGGCATCCCGCAGGACGTCGTCAACAACTCCTGGTGGGCCCCGCCGGCCAAACCGCGGCTCCTCGGCGCCATCGTCCCCATGGAGGACGGCGGCCTGCGCTACATCCGCAAGCCCGACACCGCGGGCCTCTACGCCGGCCGGGGACTGGGCACGATCTTCGCGGAGAAGCAAACCGGCGGTGAGGCCTACATCCCCCTGGCACCGGGGAAGCGGAAGCGGTCGGCGGCGATCCTGTCCGAAGTCGCCCGGCTGTTCGGGATGACGGTGATGGAAGACGGTGGTATCAGCCTCGAAGGATTCAAGCGGTTTGCCGCGCAGATCGCCGGCCACAGGTACGTCCGCGGCGGCGGCAACGGCGACAGTTTCGATACGGATTGCAGTGGCGCACAGGCAACTTTGGTCAACGCACTGACCGGGGCGGCGGGGCGTTTCTCCACCGGCAACGAGGCCGCCGCGCTGCTCGCGCGCGGGTTCCAGATGGGTGACCCGCCCGCCGGCGTCGCCGCGTACTGGGTCGGTTGGCGCAACGGCGGCCCCGGCGGCGGCCACACGGCCGGGACGATCGTCGACCCCGACGGCGGCAACGTCAACGTCGAGATGGGCGGCCGCTCCGGCGGCGGCGCCTACGGAGCCCTCGCCGCCGGCGCATCCGACTTCCCGCAGCGCGCCTGGCTCGCCATCGCCGGAGGGGAAGACCCCAACCGATCCGGCTCCGGCGGCAGCTCCGCCGCGGTGCGCACCGCATCGGCGCGGGTCACCAGCAGCAAGGCTGCCGTCACTTCCGCCCAGGCGTCCCTCGACGCCGCGGAGAAGAACGTCGCCGACCTCAAGGCCAAGGGCGCATCCGCCGACAAGGTCGCCGTCGCCGAGAAGAAACGCGACGCCGCCGCACAACGACTCACCGCCGCCCAGGAACGCCAGGGCATCGCCGAAGACAAACTCGCCGACGCGAAAGAGAAGGCCGCCAAGGGATCAGACAAACAGGCCAAGGGCGGGGATGGGGGAGCGGAGAGCTTCGGCCAGTCCCTGGTCTCCGGCATGCTGCAGGGCCTGGGCCTCGACGGCAGCGTGTTCTCCAACCCGTTCGACTGGCCGAACGTCAAATCCGCCATGGCCCTGGCCAACTTCGGCGGCGGCCTGGTCAAAAACGCCATGTCCGGCGACACCAGCACCACCAGCACCACCACCGGCGGCGGGGGCATGGGCGGCGGCGCGCTCGGTGGGATCGGCCTGCCCAACATCACCGACCTGATCAAGCCGATGGACACCCGCAACACCCGCACCCCGATCGACCACCCGGGCAGCGGCGCCGAACCCGGACCGACGACGAACGTCACCACGAACTACAACATCCAGGCCGCCCCGCAGAACCAGCTGCCGAATGCCACCGCCCGCCAGTACGCGGCCGCACGCCGGAACGGGATGGCCTGATGTCCATCACCTCAGCGAGCAGCTGGCTGCCGTACGACCCGATCCTGGGCCGCACCTCCGCGCCGACATTCGACGCCTGGACCCCCGAAGCCCTCGGCCCCTACGTCAAGCAGCTGCGCGGCGACCAGACGAAGATCGTGTACGTCTCACCGGACGGGCAACGGATCTACACCCTGGCCGGCGGATTCAAAGGCAACCGGGGGATCGTGCTGGCCCCGAAACTCAAGGGCCACACCGGTGCTGCGTTCGAACAGCGTTACTCGTCCGGGCCGTGGATGCTCGGCGAAGAACCCGAACGCACCGACTACCGCAAACGCGTCATCCACCTCGGCGTCATCATGGCCCCGCACGTCAACGAGATCTCGCGGCGCCGCTACGCCGACACCGGCATCGCCCTGGAACAGGTCCGCGAACAGTGGTGGGACGACTGGCCCGAAGACGTCGAATCCCCGATGGGCTTTTGGGGCGAGTTCACCCGCTATGACGGCTGGCGATTCACCCGCGTCCGTAACGGCGAACCGAACCTCGACGACGTCGAATACGACCCCCGCGCCCACGGCAACAACCTCGCCACCGCGGCCATGACCATCCACGGCCCGTTCCCGTTCTACTCCAAGCGCACGATGACCCGCGAGTGGCGCAACGACGCCGCCAACGCCACCATCAACGGCCGCAACCACGGCATCCTGCGCCTGCCGAACCGCGGCGACTACGAACAGTGGCCCAAGTTCATCGTCGAAGGCGCCGGCGAGGTGACGATCTCCGACGGCATGACCGACCGCATCGTCGTCCTGCCGAAGATCAGGGAAGCCGACGGCATGATCCTCGTCGACACCGACCCGGCCGCCCGCACACTGACCTCCGAGCACGACCCGATCGACAACGAGTTCTACAAGCTGATCCGCAACAGCGAGATCCTCGACTTCCTCCTCGGCGACATCACCAACGCCGACGCCGGCATCCCGGTCGGCCGCCGCATCCCCGGCGGAATCGGATTCACCTCGCCGATCCCGCCGATGACGATGGCCGTCATCAAGGTCACCCACACCAACCCGGCCGGCAAGATCAGCATGGTCATGCCCCAGTGGTACCGGCGGGGCCTGGGCTAATGCGGCAGTACACCGCACCGGTCGACGCCCTCGCGAAGTACCGGCTCCTCGATGGGCGCCGCGAACTGTGGCGCCGCGCCGGCAAACAGAAACCACTGCTGCGCGTCCTCGACAAGCGGCTGCAATACCTCGGCACGCTGCGCGGCCAGGTCCGCGAAGGCGACTGGGAACGCCTCTGGGACGACACCGGCGTCGGCAAGATCCGCATCCGCCGCGACGACTGGCTCGCCGACCTCATGGCCCGCGGCACCCGCTACGTCGAAGACCTCCACCTGGCCATCGACCTCAACCCCAACATCCGCTCCTGGAAAACCCGCCTCGGCTACCGCATCCAATCCGTGGTGGCCACCAAAGACGAAGACGGCACCTACTGGGTGGATCTCGAGCTGGTGTCCCTGCGCGAGCACGCCAAGCACATCGCCCTGATCCCCACCCCGGTGTCCGCGCCGGAATTCCAGCCACTCAAGGCCTGGATCTGGATCCAGAACGCCCGCAGCGGCTTCGCATTCACCACGTTCCTCAACCTGATGCGCACCTTCTTCCCGATCCTCGCCATCCCCACCAGCTGGGCCGACCCGGTGCACTGGCTGACCAGCCGCGCCGGCAACCTCTCCCCGCTGCACTGGCCGATCCAGGTCCAATTCGTCAACCCGATCACCGACCAGTCCCGGATCGTGCCGATCACCGCGAAAGCGCAGATGCTGCACGACATCCACGCCCCCATCGGCGACGACACCGGCGTCGGCCTGATCGACTACCTCTGGCTGGAAGAAGACGACACCAGCCCCCACCCCGAACTCGCCGCCCTCGTGGGCGAGAAGCTCGCCCGCCCGTCACGCAACTGCATCGTGCTGGCCTTCGAGCAGAAAGACGGGGTCACCGGACCCACAGGAACCGCCGCCGACGGCGCCCTGTCGACGATCGGCGCGGTCCTCGACGACACCATCACCGAAGTCATCCTCCCGCTCGACCAGGACGGCGACGGGATCACCGACCCCCTGTTCCGCCGGCTCCTCGGCGTCGCACCGGAGAAACCGTCCCTGGTGTGGCGCGACTGCAAACACAGCGGAATCCTCACCAGTTCCCATCGGATGCAACGCGGCACCGCCACCACCGTGTGGACCGGCGGCCACAGCCCGACCATCCTCAACCAGACCATCAGCTTCGTCGTCCGCTATGCCCTGGCTCAACTGGAGCAGGTGATCAATTACGGCATGGGCGCCTACCAGCAATACGGCACCTCGGGCCTCGACAACGTCTACCAGGGCCAGGCCGACGACATCTTCTTCGCCTGGCAGAAATTCTCCAATCCCAAAGTCGCCCTGTGGCTCAACGACTACGCCATGCTCGACCACGTCGAATCCGGTAACGGCTTCGCCTGGGTCGTCTCCAGCGCGCTCACCCTGCGCCAGGGCCTGCACAAGACCTCCCCGAAGGTCTCGTTCACCATGACCGCCCGCGATGGCTGCCCGCACGTCTACGGATTCGACTACGTCGTCGGCGACCGCGGCATGTGGGAAGTCGACGGCATCTACTACGTCGACCAGATCCGCGGCACCAAATGGTCGGTGTCCGAAGAACAACCACTCCTGCCGGCACTCACGATCGGCAAGGAACGTGACCACGACCCGTTCGAATCCGGCATGAAAGCCCTCGCCGACGGCTGGAACGCCATCGGCTCCATCATCGGCGGCGCGGCGGTCGGCGCATGACCCGCGACCCCAAGGCCCGCGAACTGATCGAAGCCGCAGCACGACTCACCGACGCCCTCGCGTACGCCCGAGGCCCCCGCGGCGAGGTGCTATTCCTCACCGACGACCAACGCGTCGCGTTCGCGTTCCACCTCGCCCGCGCCGGCGCCGACATCATCCCCGGCAACGCGATCATCAAACGCCGCGCCATCCCCGACCGGCCCGGCCAACTCACCGGCGTCATCGACTGGGTCCCCGTCGACACCCCCGACGACCCCACCCTGCCCGAACCCATCAGCGCAGTCGGACCCGTCCCGACACCCCCGGAACTACCCGACCTCGACGAACTCGTCCCCTGGCACACCAACACCCGAATCGAAGGTGACCGATGACCTCCATGATCCCGGCCGGCCAGCCGTTCCACATCATCGACGTGATGTCGATGCTGCACTTCTTCGGCGTCCTGTCCGACGGCGAAGTGCCCGGCCTGCAAGCCGTCACCATGGAAGGCGTCGGCGACGACCTCGTCATCACCATCCCCATCGCCAAAGGCGACAAAGGCGACGACGGCCTGCCCGCACCCGCCGTCGACATGCAGATCGACCCCACCATCACCCTCCCGTCGCAGCTGCCCACCAACCTCGGCGCCAACGACAAGGGCAAAACCTGGTGGCTCGGCGACCTGCTCTACTACTGGACCGGCTCCGGCTACATCACCCGCCCCGCCGGCTACCCCGGCCGCCCCGGCCCCGTCCCGCAGCTCTCCGTCACCGGCGAAGCGATCGACCCGTCGCTGCCGTTCGTCGTCGAGCAGTCCGGCAACGCCCTCGCCCCGCACCTGCACCTCAAAGTCCCCGCCCCCCGCGGATTCACCGGCCCGGCCGCCGCCATCCGCGACGCCCTCGACTACGACAACTCCCACCCGCCGAACAACGGCCAGATCCCCACCTGGAACGAGACCGAACAGAAGTGGCAGCCCAGCGACTTCGCCTCCAAGCACCCGCAGCTCTTCTCGATCCCCGAGTCCGCATTCACCAACGTCACCCAGATCATCAACGGCCGCGTCCCGATCCTGTCCTACCCGATGCCCGTCTTCGACTTCGCCTGGGTCCCCTACGTCACCGGACACTTCAAGGCCTTCGGCGTCGACCTCAACATCCTCGACCCCTTCAAGATCGGCGCCGAAGTCCGCATCGGTGACCCCGTCAACGGGCAGCTCGTCGGCCGCGGCAAAGGCACCATCGCGCAGGAAACCACCGTAATCCCGCACTTCTCCTCCCACGGCGACCCCGACACCGCGGTCACCCCCGACAACGGCACCGCCCAGATCAACGCCGGCCAACAGATGACGCTGACCGTCAACCTCGTCAACGACGGCATCCTCGGCGCCTACTCCTTCAACCGCGCCGACGCCCAACTGTCCGTCCTGGCCGTCCCCCAGGGCCTCTGATGGCCTACACCCGCCAACTGCGCACCGTCATCCCCGTTCTCGCCGACCAACACACCGACGCCGACGACCAGACCCTCGTGTGGCTTGTCCGGGAGAGTTTCGAACGCGAAGCCGCCGGCGAAGAACTCGTCCTCACCGACTGGCGCGACTGCGGCGACATGGACCCCGCCGACGTCCCCCCTAAAACCGAACGCGACTTCCTCAAACGACCCGCCACCGACTTCCGCTGGCGCATGTTCGAAGCCGTAGCCACCAGGGCGGTACCAGGTGCCGGCATCGATTGACCTCGGCCGCGCCGTCGCGGTCACCCACAACCCCAACCAACGACTCGACCAGGTTCTGCCCCCGCTCCCGCCATTCAACCCGCAGCAGGTGCTCGACGGCTTCCTGCAGATGGTCAAGGACCTCACCGGACTCGACCTGACGCAACTCCGCGACGCACTCCAAGGCATCGACCTCACGCAGCCCGGCTCCATCCTCACCGCGATCGCCGCCGGGGCACTCAACCTCGGCCGCCTCGCCCAGGCCCTCGGCCTCCCCGACGTCGACCTCGACGACCCACCCACCATCGACGAGATCCGCACCTGGCTTCAGGACCGATGGACCGGCGTCATCGACCTGGCCCGCATCCCGCGGCTGCCGTGGTCGCACCTGGTCGACGGGTCCGCGGAACTCCTGACCGACCCGGGGTTCGACGCCGAGTTTTCCGCCGGCTCCGGGGTGGTGCCGGATAAGAACTTCGGCCGCCGGAAGCCAGGGTCGGCGCGGTTCGCGTGCGACGGCGGCCTGCACACCGCAGTGTCGAATCTGATCCCGGTGGACGAGGGCGAGACCCTACCCGTGTCGGTGTGGGTGTTCTACGAGGAGATCGTCGCCACCGCCGGCCAGAACGCCATCCGAATGTCGGTGCGGGACTACCGGATCGAACCGGACGGCACGACCCGGACGCTGCTGGCCACCACACTGGTGGCCGGTGTGCTGTCCCCGGTGGGGGAGTCGGCTGATCACCCCGACCAGGTGGACGACTGGGTGAAGCTGGCCGGCGAGTTCACCGTGCCCGCTGGTGTCGATGAGGTGGTGCTGGAGGTCCAGACCACCCCAGACGCCACCGACGGCACCATGTGGGCTGATGACGCCTCGGTGACCAAGACCCGCGACGGGATGCCGCAGGAGTGGATCCTGCACCTGGTCCCCGAACTCACCGACCTCGGTCACCGTATCGAAGCCGTCGTAGACGCAGCCCTGGATGCGCTGGGGTTGCCGAAGATCGGCAGCCTGTTCGACAAGCTGCTCGACTTCCAGGACGGACTCGAAACGCTGCAAGACACGGCCGATCAGGCGTGGGTAAAGGGCGGGCAGGCCCTGACCAACGCGGCGGCTGTGGTCACCGACCTCGCCTCTGCGATGCGGAACGAGTACACCGGCGACGACGAAGCGATGATCTGGATCCAGAACACGTTCGGATTCTTCTCGCTGAGCATGTCCGGCTTCTACGAGTGGATCTCCACGGCCACCACGTCATTCGGCTGGGAAGACTGGCAAGATTTCCGCGACAACGGCATCAAACCCGGCGCATTGTCCGCGGCGGTCGTGGATGGTCTGGAGCTGTTCCAGACCGTCCAGGATCAGATCAATGCCCTGCTGTCGCCGGACCCGGATCTGATGGTGGTGCCGATCAACGCCCTCGTGCAGGACGTCAAGGACTTCATCATCGGTAACGGCGCGAAGACGTCGCGGCTCACCGGTGACGGAAAGCTCGACAAGACGAACGTGCTCGGCCTGCAGGTGGCGCTCGACGGCGCCGGCCAGGACGTCCGCGACGCCATCTGCAACTCGATGGGGATGACCGGCACCGGGCACACCGCCGCCGACGTCGTCACCGCCCTCACCCAGATCCCGGCCAGCGTCGTCCAGTCCGGTATCGACGGCGCCACCACCATCGACAACGCAATCCAGAAGGTGATCGACGGCGCGATCCAGGGCGCCGGGGACCTCGTCGGCAGCGGCTTCGCGATCGGTGACCTGATCGCCCAGATCGCGGGCCTACGCAAGGCGACCTCCGGTGCCAACTCTGCGGTGCTCGACGTGCAATCACAGCTGGCCGGGCTCAACCCCGCCGCGTCGTCGGAGATCGTGAACTTCGCCGAGTTCGCCAACGCCAGCACGCCGCCGTCGATGTTCACCAAGATCAACGACGTTGGTTCGGGTGGGATCGTCACGTCCGGCGGCCAGCTCGTCTGGTCCGGTGGTACCGGCCGGGAGTTCTACGCCTTCAACGGTGGCCCGTTGCAGACCGATTTGTTCGAGGTGTCGGCGGTGCTTCCGGCGGTGCCGTCGCACGGGTGGCTCGGCGCCGACGACAACAACTACGTGTACCTGTTCGGCCGGTGTGATTCCGGCGGCGACAACATGGTGATCGCCCGGGCCGCGTGGGACGAAGTCCGGGTCTACAGCTTCAATTCCGGCACCTTCACGCAGATCGGGTCGACGCTGTCTCGGAGCGACGTGCTCACCGGCGGCTGCCGCATCTCATTCAAGGGCGGCACCGTCGTAGAGCCGAAGCGGTTCACGGTGGCGGTCAACGGAGAAGTGGTGCACAACGTTCTCGACAGTGGCAATGTGTCGCTGATCGGCACCTCATATCGGTTGTGCGGCCACGGGATTGAGAAGGGCGGTTCCTACGACACGGCGAGGATCGCGACCTGGTCCATGATGGACGGCGGGGCGTCCGCCGGGTCCGGCGTCGTCGCCGGCTACAGCTCGTCCGGGCTGACGAACCTGGGCCTGTGGAAGGGCACGGCCGCGCAGTACGCAGCGATCGGCACCAAGAGCAGCAGCACCATCTACGTGGTGGCCGGCTGATGCCGGTCTACCTCGGCGACGTTCCGCTGGATTCCGCAGCCGTCGGCGCCACAGCGGCGTCCGCGATTTACCTTGGCAGCACCAAGATTTGGCCCGCCGTCACCTTCCCCTACGTCATCGAGAACTCGAACGTCACCGACGCCGATGTGCCGGTCGGGGCGACCGGGTGCTGGGTCACGCTGCACGGCCCCGGGGCCGACGGGGCCGACGGTCCGCAGTCTTCCTATTCGTCGTCGGCGCGGACAGTGCAGGGCGGCGGCGGCGGTGGCGGCGGTGCAGCGATCCCGCGGTTCTTCATCCCCGCCTCGGCGCTCGGACCCACATGGTCACTGACCCTCGGCACCCCCGCACGGTCGGCCAGCGACTCGCGGTTCGTCTCCGGGACCATCACCTTGACGGCTGGTGGCGGCAAGGGCGGCGACGGCGGGACCGCCACCGCCACCGGAATCACCGGGGTGACGACCATCGACGGCGGCAATGCCGCAAGCAACGCAATAGACAATGCAGATTCCACCGGCGCCGGTGCCGGCGGCGGCAAGGGCGGCAACAGTCAAAAGTCGTCCAACGCAAGCCCCACCAACTTCTCCGGGATCGCGGGCGGATCCGCAACGGTCATCCCCGCAACCGGAGTCGCGCCGAACGGCGGCAACGGCGCGAAAGCTAGATCTTCGGGATCCCAGACCAGCGGCACAATGTACGGCGGTGGCGGCGGTGGCGGCGGCGGCGCGTATCCCGGTGGCGGACCCGCCACCACCTCCACCGTCAGCAGCGTTGGGGGCGACGGCGGCGCCGGCTACGTCAAGGTCGAGTGGGTCACCAACCACTACTGGTCCGCCCCGGACATCGGGTCCTGGTCCTTCACTCCTCCCGCGTGGGCAAAGGCCGGTGACCTCTGCGACGTGATCCTGATCGGCGGCGGTGTAGCCGGCGGGGAAGGCAGCAACAGCGCGACTGGTCCCGGTGGAAACGCCGCCAGCTATGTCACCCAAACCATCACCCTCGGGGTCCAGCTCGCGCCGAACGGGACCCTGTCTGGGACCGTCGGCGCTGGGGGAACACCGAACGGCAGTGCAGGTGGAGCCACCACCTGCACCCAGCTGGGTCTATCGGCCGCCGGTGCAACCGGAACCTCGGCCGGCCAAGCGGGCAAGACCCCGACCCCCGTCACCGTCGGAGGAACCACCTACGCGGATTTCGGCGCGGGCGGCGATGGTGGCCCCAGCAAGGGCATCTTCGGGCTCGGCAACGGCACCGGCGCCCCGGGACAGCGCGGCGGCGTCCTCATCTGCGTCCGAGGAGCAAGCTGACATGAACTGGGCCGCCGACATCCTCACTCCCACGCGGGTGGCCCCGCGGGGATGGTTCGGCGAGCTGCACATCACCCCGGACCCGGCCTACACCGTCGGCTGGTGGATCATCCCGTCGGCCGTCGCCCGCAGCGAAGGCTCCGGCGCCGGTACGGCCGAGCTGATCGCCGCGCTGCGCGCCGAAGCCCACGGCGCCGGTAGTGGTGCCGGGATCGTCATCGCGGCCACCACCGCGGCGGCCCTGGGCGTCGGGCAGGGCACTGCCTCCCTGATCGCCGAAGTCCTCGCCGAAGCCGAAGCCTCCGGCGCCGGCGCCGCGACGGCGGTGCAGCACTACTACGTCACGGCCGAGGGCACGGGTATCGGCGCCGGGGCCGCGTCGGCGCTGCTGCAGGCCACCGCGGCTGCGATGGGCACCGGCATGGGCGAGGCCGCGGTCAAGCTGACCACGCTGCTGCAGGCTGTCGGGGAAGGCACCGGCGGCACGGCGGGGCAGGCCATCGCCCGGCTGATCGCCACCGGCCAGGGCTCCGGCGAAGGAACGGCCACCGCGGTCATCAAGGCCACCGCCGCCGCGATGGGCGTGGGGATCGGCACGGCCACCGCCGTCGTCCGCGCGCTCACCGCTGCAGGTGGTGGGTCCGGCGCCGGCACCGCCAGCGCGGCGTTCCCGACGTTTGCCGCGGTCGTTGACCAGGTGACCGCCGCGGGCAATGTCGGGATCAAGTACTGGTGCAGGTACCTCGACCGCATCCTGCTCGGTGCGGGTGGCGCCGGGGGTGGTGGCGGCGCGGGGTTCCAGGATGGCAAGGGCGGTGATGCCGGCACCTGGGCGACCGGCAGCCAGGAGCGTGGCGTCGACCTGCCCTGGAGCATCGGCTACGTCAACGTCACCCCCGGCGGCGGTGGCAACCCCGGCGGTGGGTCCACCACCACCGTCATTAACGGTGCCACCACCACCGCGACCGGCGGGGCGAAAGGCTCCGGCATCAACCCGGTCGACGGGAACTGGCACTACGGCAAGAGCCCCGGCACCTCCCCGGCAGTGGCCGGGTGGACCGTCGCGGGTGGTGGCCAGCAGACGTCGAAGGGCTCCAACGGCAACAACTACGGCGGCGGTGGCGGCGGACAATCCGGCGGTCTGTTCGGCGGGTCCGGCAACACCGGCACCGGCGCACCCGGCTGCGCTTGGCTACGTCACCGCCAAACCTGAACCACCACACCAACACTGATCGAGAGGAACCATCATGGCCGCATCCGACGCATTCCGCATCAAGGCCGCCCAGGACATCGGCGCCCAAGGCGGACTGATCTCCCTGCACTCCGCCGCGGTGGATTGCTCCAGCACCGCCAACGCCAACGCCACCGAGGTATCCGGCGGCGGCTACACCCGCAAGACAACCGCCTGGGGCACCCCCGTGGCGGGGTCTGGCGGCGACGCGGGCAAAGCTGTGATGACCGGAAGCACCCAGCAGTTCGACGTCGAAGCCGGGGACACGGTGTCGCACTTCTGTGTTCGCAAGGCCGATGGGACGCCGCTGTGGTCCGACATCCTCGTGCCCGGTCTGACCCTCAACTCGGCGGGTAACGGCAAGGTCGACGTCGTCGCCGTCTACAAGTACTCCCACCCGTAGCCCGGTGCTCTAAACCCACTCGAAACCCCCACCGCAGACTGCGAAGTCGCTGACCTGCGGTCCTTCGTCGTGCTCTAAACCCACTCGAAAAGAAGGTGCAATGACCGAGAAAGTTCTGCCCTACGACCGGGCTGTCGTCGGACAGGAGACCGGCTACTGGTGCGGCCCGGCCTCCACCCAGGTCGTCCTCGACTCCCGTGGCATCAAAGTCCCCGAGGCCACCCTGGCCGCGCAGATCGGCACCACCGTCGGCGGCACCAACCACATCGGCCTGATCGAGAACGTACTCGACCAGCGGGTGCCCGAGGCTCGCTACACCTCGGTGCAGATGCCCACAGACCCGCCCACCATGGGCCAGCGGGAAACACTGTGGCGCAACATCATGCGCAGCATCGACGCCGGATACGGCGTCGTCATGAACTGGGTCGCCCCACCGAACAACTACCCGCGCGGCGTCAAAGGCAGTATCAGCCCGGCATACCGCGGCGGCACGGTCTACCACTACGTCGCCGCCATGGGCTACGACGACGACCCCGCCTGCCGCGCCGTCTGGATCGCCGACTCCGGATTCCAGCCGCAGGGCTACTGGATATCGCTCGACCAGTGCGCCAGCCTGATCCCTCCGAAGGGCTACTGCTACGCCGACGTCGTCGCGACCGCACCCGAACCGTCCCCGCCGGCCAAGATCGACCCGGTCGCGGTGCTCTCCGAAGTCATGGGCGCAACCGTCAGCACCGACCGGTACCGCGCCCTGCTGCCCGCCGCGTCGAAATGCCTGGCCGACTGCGACTGCACCACCACCGACCGCATCGCTATGTGGGCCGCCCAGCTCCGACACGAGGGCGGTGGGCTCAAGTACTTCACCGAGCTCTGGGGCCCCACCGCCGACCAGCTCACCTACCAGGGACGCATGGGAAACACCGCACCCGGCGACGGCTACCGCTTCCGCGGCCGCGGACCCCTTCAGGTAACCGGCAAGGACAACTACCGCGCGCTGTCGGAGTGGGCGGCGCTGAGTGGTCTGGTCCCGACTGCGACGTTCTTCGTCGACGACCCCGACCAGCTCGCCTCCGACCAGTACGGCTTCATCGGAGTCACCTGGTACTGGACCCGCAACAACCTCAACCGATGGGCCGATGCCCGCGACATCGAGAACGCCAGCAAGGCCATCAACGCCCCGGGATGGATCGGAACAGATAAGCGCGCCAACGGCATCGACGCGCGGATCGCCTACTACCAGAACGCGTTGCGGATGGGGGATCGGCTGCTGGCTCTCGTCGCCACCTCAGCGCCCACCGAGCCGCCGGCCCCGACGCCCAAGCGGTTCCCTGACGACTGGACCGACCGCGAGCTACTGGTCGAGATCTTGCGGCAGCTCCGCGGCCCCACCCTGGCTGGCTGGCAGCAGCTCGACGGCCAGTCGCTCGTCGACGCCGTCGCGCAGCTGCGCGCCCAGGCCCTCGGCCCCGACCCCATCTCGGCACGCTCGGCCGTTGCTCAACTCCTCGACATCGAGGCCACCCGACCGGATGTCCTCACCGCGTACCTCAACCAGATCGGAGCCTGACCCATGAACCCGAAGATCGCCCAGACGCTCTACATCGGCGGCACCGTCGTCACCGGCATCATCAGCATCGCCGCAATCTGGGGCGGCCTGTCCGCCGACACCGCCGCCGGTATCATCCAGGCCCTCACCGGCCTGCTGACCCTCCTCGGCGGCACCGCCATCACCACCACCGCCGCGGTGCGCACCACCCGCCAACGCCAGGACGGCACCCTCGGCACGCCCGTCGACCAGATCCTGTCCGGCCTCGACAAGCTCAACGGCGCCAAGGCCACCGGCACCGCGATCGCCGAGCAGGCCACCGCCGACCTGGACAAGGTCACCCAGGCGGTCACCGGCGCGCTCGGCCAGGTCCCGGTGATCGGACCGACGGTCGGCGCGCTCACCCAACAGGTCATCGACGCCACCCGCCCACGATGACCATCGAGCGGGTGGGGCCCAGCGTGATCCGCGCGCGGGTCGGCAAAGCCACAGTGTCCCTGTCGATCCCGACGGGGCAGATCGTGGCCCGCGCACCCGGCGGCGCGATCACTGACCTGCGGGCAGCGCTCAACGAGCTCGCCGTCGCGGAGCACCTGCGATGACCGGGCGCCGGTGGTTGCCCCGCCGCGGCACCTGGACCCCATTGCTGCCGATCCACATGCGGCTGCTGGCTGTCGGAGTCGTCCCCCTGGTGCCGGCGTCCTACGGTGTTGACTTCCTGCTGCCTGGCCAGGATGACCAGGTCGGGCCCAGCTACACCATCGTCGAGCAGGCCATGCCTATCCAAGCCTGGGGAATCCTCTGCCTGGCCGCCGGGCTCACCATGATCATCGGCTTCGCGATGCGCTGGCCACGCTGGGTCATCTCCGGATCGTGGCTTGCCGGCTCCGTACTGATCACCATCGCCGTCGGCCGGCTCGTCGCCGTTGTCCGCAAGCCGTGGTGGGACGGCATCTCCGGGCCGATCATCGTCGGCGCCGTCGCCATCGCCTGCTACGCCTTCGCCGTCGGATTCGACCAGCAACGCAAGGGGGACCGGTGAATGGGTGGAGCGCGATCCCGCCTGAAATCCCTTGGCTGATTTGGCTGCTCCTGTTCGTGTTCTTCGGGCCGATCGCCCTCGGATCCAAGGTCGCCGCACGCTGGCCGGGCGTCCTCGGGGCCTATGGCCGGTGGCGGCAAGCCCGCCGTCTGCGCGCCGCCGACGCCGACCGTGCCGATCGCAACGCCGCCCGTTTGGCGGCCCTGGAAATCGACATGCGGGAAATGCAGACCACCCACGTCCGGCAGCTCGACGTGATGCAGGCCCAGCTCGACGCCCAGGCCGCCCAGTTGGAGGCCCAGGCCGCGACGATCGCGCAACTGCGCGTCGCCCAGGCCGCCACCGACGCCACCCTGACGGAGGTCAGCCAAAAGTTCTGGGACGCGATCGGCTACATCCGCCGGCTGGCGGACGCCCTGGCCCACCACGCCGAGGTCCCCGAACCCCCAGCGCGCCTCAAAGAGCTGCTGGGCTGACCCGTGCACCCCGCCCAGCTCGCCATGTGCATCTTCGGGATGGCCTGGTCGGCCGGCAGCATGCTCCTCGCCGCGGTGCTCGCGTACCGCAACCGCTGACTACCGGCCGCTGGCGGGCCTACACCGGCGGGGCCGGCGCTATCCGCTACCCTCGACCCCACCGCCCCCGCGCCTGCCCACCCCCCGTGGCAGGACGGGGGCGGCTTTTCGTCGTCGAATGCGCAGGCGGGGGTGGATGGTTTCGAGGCCAAGCCCAGCCCATAGGGTCTGAGATTCAGATTCTTGGGGAACGGGGGCAAAGGTGAGCGAAGCGACGGACGACCGCAAGATCATGGATACGGTCACACTCCGATTCGCCGCCGACGCGAACTCTGACCTGCACGAGCTGCGAGCCACCGACGTAGCGCAGGTACTGCAGGGACTCGCCGGCATCGTCGGGGACTTCGACAAGGCCCACGTTTTCCACGACGAAGGCCCCGCCAACTCCGTCGTCTTCGTGCGTCCACCTCAAGAGGGTTCCTTCATCATCGAAGCGGTGCGCGTCGCGTCCGAGCACTGGGAAACGGTCAAGACGGTGGGCAAGTACGCCGGCCCGCCAACGATTGCCCAGGCCATCTGGTGGTCAACCAAGTCGATGCGAGCAGACGTCAAGAGCTTCCAACACCTCGAAAACGGCAACGTGAAAGTGGACTGGCAGGACAACACCTCCGAGGAGATCCCTGCGGCAGCCTGGGAGGAACTGAACAAGCGGAAGCGGCGCCGCAAGAAGCAGCTGCGGGAGATCATGGCACCGCTTGGTGATGCCCGGGTGACCGAATTGGATGTCAGCAGTCCGCCACCGCGCCGAGACGCCCTCCCCAGCGTGGCGCCGACGCAAGTTGTTCTCACCCGGGAGGACTATGACAGTGTCGCACCGACCGACGACATCGCCGAGCGGGCTGAAACCTTCGAGGTTTTGGCGCGGATGCAGACCATCGACTTCGCCGATTCGACCAAGTGGCGGGTGAAACCATCCGGCGGTCACGCGCGGAAAGCTGTGGTTGCCGACGCCGAATTTCTCAAGAAGGTCGCCAAAGGGTTAGCGATCAGCAACACCGATGTCTTCCGACTCCAGATCCGCGAGGATACGATCGTGAAGAACGGTCGCACCCGCTCCAGCTGGACCGTTCTGAAGGTCGAAAGTCACAGGAGGACGGCAGGTGACGACGACGTATAGACGCACATCGCGTCGCCGGCTGGACCTTCCAAGCCTCGCGCTGACCATCATCGGTCTAGCCTTCGGCGCGCTGTCCTACCGTCTCGTCACCTACTCGGACATCAACGCTCTGGTGATGGTGCCATCGGTTGTCGCCGTCACCGTCGGTGTCACCCACCTGTTCAAACGCGAAGCGCCTCGCGACGTAAACTGAGGGCACCCACCCCGGGCCCTCGTGGCCCGGGGTCTTTCGTCGGCGTGCGAACCGTGCCGCGCGTATCGTTTGCTGGCTCGCAGATCGTGAGCAGGGCATCGTGTGCACAGAAGGTGCACAACTCGCGCCACCCGGCCCCGCTCGACTCACCCGAACGGTATGGAACGCGAGTGGACGTCTAGGTGCGATATCGCCAGTTCGGCGGGCGTTTCGCGGCAAAATGGCGCGGACACTACCGAGCGCGGTGAACCGCCCGGGAACGGCCCGTTCGGGACTGTAAATCCGTCGGCGGAAGCCTACACAGGTTCGAATCCTGTACCTGCCACACCTGGTCAGACCCCCTTTTATCGGGGGTCTGACTGCTTTCCGGCGCGGTCGGGCTCTAATCTGCCCCTATGGCGCGACGGTTGCCGCCGCTGGCGGGGGTACTGCTTCTCGGTGCCCTGCTGTCCCCGGCCACCGCGCCGACGGCGGCCGCGCGCGTCGGGGTGGCCCCCGGGATGGAGATCGTGCTCGACGGCGGCGCCTCCTGCACGCTGGGCTTCCTGGCGGGAAACGACGCCGGCGACCGGCTGGGCGTCACCGCCGGCCACTGCGCCAAGGGGCCTGGCGAGCTGGTCTACAACCGCCAGGGATATCAGATCGGGCAGGTGGTCGCGCACCAGAGCGACGGGAACACCGTCGACGAGGGCCTCGGGATCACCCTCATCGTCCTCGAGGACGACGTCGAGATCCCCGACGGGTTCTTCACCCGCTGGGCCACCCCGGCCAAGGGCGCCGTCGTGCACAAATACGGCAACACCACCCGCGACACCGACGGCACCGTGACCGAGGTCACCATCGACGCCGAGTACCCGCGGTATTCGGTGATGCGCTCCTCCCTGGTGGCCGACCACGGGGACAGCGGTTCGCCCTGGTACGGCGACTCCGAGGACGGCCCGGTGCTCTACGGCATCACCATCGGGCATTTCAGTTCGGCCGAGGATGCCTCGTATCGCGGCGCCTACGGCTTCCCGATCGGCCCGCTCGTCGACTACGTCCGGGAGAGCGCAAACCGCTGGGGCGCCGGATTCACCCCGGCCGGGCACTGACACGCCGCACTCGACACGCCCCGCGGCTACCGATCGGTACGCCAACCCGGCTACGATGAGCAAATAGCCGGGGGCCGCGTGGATCTCGTCGGTTCGAAATCACATTGGAGTTTGTGCTTTGCGTTCGCGTCGCCGTCTGTTCGGGGCCTGCCTCGCCGCCGTTTTCGCATTCCTGGCGGTGGCCGGCGGGGTACTGGTGACCTGGTTGCCGGACTGCCCCGGTCGCTGCCCGAACGTGGCCAACGCCAGTCATCCGGCGGCCATGGTGCTGCCGGCTCCCGAACCCGCCCGGATATCGGTGCTGCCCGCCCCCAAGTCCACGGGCGTCTCGCCGGCCGCCCCGGTCCGAGTGTCCGCCTACACGGGCCGGCTGACGTCGGTCAGCATGGTCAACGAATCCGGTACCGTCATCCCGGGCAGGCTGGCCGCCGACGGGCTCAGCTGGCGGCCCGACGAGCAGTTGGGCTACGGCCGGCTGTACACGATGACCATCTCCGCGCAGGGCCCCACCGGAGTGCCGAGTACCCAGACGGCGTCGTTCAGCACCGTCTCGCCGGACAACCAGGCCCAACTGTACCTCCGGATGTCGTCGGGCATCCCGATCGCCGACGGCGGCGTGTACGGCATCGGCGCCGTCATCTCGGCGCGCTTCGACGAACCGATCCGGGACCGCATCGCCGCCGAGTCCCGGATGAACGTGCGCACCACACCCCCGGTCAGCGGATCCTGGAACTGGATCGACGACCAGACCGTGCACTGGCGCCCGGAGCGCTACTACGCCCCCGGCACCAGGGTCACCATCGACGCCCCGATGTACGGCGCGAGGCTGGGCAACGGCGTCTACGGAGCCCAGGACGAGAGCGTGTCGTTCGTGATCGGGGCCGCGCACCGGTCAGTCGCCGACGACAAGACCAAACAGATCAGCGTGTACGACGGGGACCGGCTGGTGCGCACCATGCCGACCTCGATGGGGATGGGCGGCACCGAGACCATCGGCAGCACCACCCTGTCGTTCTGGACGCCGCCCGGCATCTACAGCGTGCTGGACAAGGGCAACCCGGTGGTGATGGATTCCTCCACGTTCGGGCTGCCGGTCAACTCCCGGCTCGGCTACAAGCTGTCGATTCCCTGGGCGACTCGGATCAGCACCGACGGCATTTATCTCCATCAGCTCAACGCGACGATCTGGGCGCAGGGCAGCCGGAACCTCTCGCACGGCTGCCTCAACCTCAGCGGCGAGAACGCCGAGTGGTTCTTCAACTTCTCCCAGCCCGGCGACATCGTCGAGGTGGTCGGAACCGGTGGCCCCGGGCTGACGCTGCACCAGGGCGGGGACTGGAGCGTCCCCTACGCGGTCTGGCGTAAGGGCAGCGCGCTGGGCGTGTAGCGCTCGCCGGATACCGCCGCGCGATTACGCGACGATGTGATCCGCATCACAAACAGGCGTAGAATTCGGGTATCCCCCTCGAAGGGAGGCGCGAAATGAAGGGTGCCTATCGCGATCCGGTCGATCACGCCCGAACGACCCACCAGCACGCCGGGGAATCGCTCATCGACACGCTGTGGCTGCCCGGACTGCTGGCCGTAGCAATGTCGATCGTCTCGATCGCCGGGCTGATCGCGGCCGTCGGCTATCACCGGATGGAGTTGCTACCGCCCATCGGATTGCTCACGCTCGCGTTGCTGATCACCGGGTTCGGTCTGATCAGCGCCGAGCATCATCGGGTCAACCGCGTCGAACGACGGTGGAATGCCGAACATCCCGACCGTCGTTCGAGCTACTCGGTGCACTGATCGGATGGCGGTGATTCGGTGCCGGGGAATTGTGGCCCGGCACTACGGAGGAGTGTGCTGAACCCGGGTTTTTGGCGGCTGGAAACCCAGTCTGAATAGCCGAAAAACCTTAGCTGAGCTTGTATTTAGCGACGCTTCCATAAGTGGCATTCCTCACAGAAATCACTACGCTGTGGTTTGGAACACATCACCGAAGGGGTGCCGCATGGCCGGGTTGAACAACAGGACGTCGCGATCGGGCAACGGCCTGCCGCCCGCTGCCGGGGGATCGGTGAACGGGGTTCGCCTGCTGCTGGCGATCATGTTCGTCCTCATCGCCATCGCATCCATCACCGGCGTGGTGTTCGCCGTGATGACCGGTCAGCCGACCGTCGCCGTGGCCATCGGCCTCATCGCCGCCGCGTTCTTCTGTGGCGTGGTCTGTTAGCGCCTAACCGCCCATCAGCTGACGCCACTGCTCCAGGTTTGACGCGCGGTAGACGTAGTTACTGCGCTTGACCTCTTCCAGCCCGGCGCTGGGTTCGGCCGAATACCAGTGGCCGGGGAACACCGTCGGATCACCGGGCAGCCGGGACAGTTGCGCCAGGCTGCGGAACATGTCGTCGGGATTGCCGCCGGGGAAATCGGTACGCCCGCAGCCGTCTAGAAAGAGCGTGTCGCCGGCCACCAGGCGACCGTCGAGCAGGAAGCACTGACTGCCCGGCGTGTGCCCCGGGGTGTGCAGCAACTCGATGTCGATCGTGCCGACCGCCACCGTGTCGCCGTGCTGATGCCCGGTCAGTTCGCTGCCGGCGATGCCCGTCACCTTGGCAACCCAGTCCGCCTCGAGTGCATTGACGTGGACCGGCACGCTGTGGCGCTCCAGCAGTTCGGCGAGGCCGGCCAGGGTGAACCCCATCATGGTGCCGCCGACGTGGTCGGGGTGGTGATGGGTCACCAGCACTCCGGACAGCCGCATCCCGTCGGCCTCCAGGATGTCGACGAGGTCGCCAGCCGCGTAGGCCGGATCGACGATCACCGCGTCGCCCGTTTCCCGGTCGCCGATCAGGTAGGCGAAATTGCGCATCTGGCCGGCGATCATGTCGCCGACGGCGAAGTCGCGCCCGGACAACAGTTGCCGGAAGTACAGACGGTCATCGGAAGGCATCCGCCGAGCCTAGGCCGTGGCTGTGTGAACGCCGCGATCCCGGTCGCAAAAACGGTATCCACGCAGGTGCAAAAACCGCACCAACCTTGGTGTTTAACCACACAGACAGAAAACTCGCAGCAAAGATGCGGAATTTACTAACGTCTGACTCGTGCAGCTGACCCGATTCACCGATCTCGGCCTCCGGGCGATGATGCTGCTGGCCTCCGGGGAAGCGCGAGACCAGCGGGTCACCACCCGCGGCCTCGCGCTGGCCGCCGACGCCTCGGAGAACCACACCGCCAAAGCCGTTTCCCGGCTGGCCGAGCTGGGTCTGGTCAACACCCGCCGGGGCCGCACCGGCGGCCTGGAGCTGACCCCCGAGGGCCGCGAGGTGTCGGTGGGCTGGCTGGTCCGCCGGCTGGAGGGCGACCGCGAGGTCATCGACTGCGCCGGCGGCGGCAACCCGTGCCCCCTGGTCCCCGGCTGCCGGCTGCGCCGCGCACTGTCCGCCGCCAAGGAAGCCTTCTACGCCGAACTCGACCGCTACACCGTCGGCGACCTGGTGGCCGGCGCACCGCTGCCCGTGGTCTCTCCGCTGGTGGGAGCGCTGCCGCTACCCGGGCCGACGGCGCGGTTCGGGTGACGGACCCGGAAGCACAAGACCTGCAACACAGCTGAAAACAGAACACCAAAACAGAAGATCAACGAAAGGATCCGCCATGACCACCGCAGCCAAACCGCTCGAGCTGTCGCCGCAGCACGCCGAGGTCGTCGCCGCGACACTGCCTCTGGTGGGCGCGCACGTCGGCGAGATCACCAGCTGCTTCTACGGCCGGATGTTCGGTGCGCGCCCGGAGCTGCTGCGCAACCTGTTCAACCGGGGCAACCAGGCCCAGGGCGCCCAGCAGCGGGCGCTGGCCGCCTCCATCGCTACCTTCGCCACCCACCTCGTCGACCCGGATCTGCCGCACCCGGCCGACATGCTGGGCCGGATCGCGCACAAGCACACCTCGCTGGGCATCGTCGCCGAGCAGTACCCGATCGTGCACGAGCACCTGTTCGCCGCGATCGTCGAGGTGCTGGGCGCCGACGTCGTCACCGCGGAGGTCGCCGAGGCCTGGGACCGGGTGTACTGGATCATGGCCGACACCCTCATCGCGCTGGAAAACGATCTGTACCGGGGTGCCGGTGTGGACGCCGGCGACGTGTACCGCCGGCTGCGGGTGACCGGGCGCGTCGACGACCCGTCGGGCGCGGTGCTGGTCACCGTCGACTGCGGAGCGCATGTCGCGGCACCGGCGCAGTACGTGTCGGTGGGCGTGACCCTGCCCGACGGCGCCCGTCAGCTGCGCCAGTACAGCCTGACCGGCATCTCGGAGACCGAGCTGACCTTTGCCGTCAAGCCGGTGCCGGCGACCGGCGATGCCCCGGCCGGCGAGGTGTCCAACTGGATCCGGGACAACCTGCGGGTCGGTGACCTGCTCGACGTGACGGTCCCGTTCGGCGACCTGCCCACCCCCGGTGCCGGGTCCGTCGCGCTCATCTCGGCGGGCATCGGCGTCACGCCGATGATCTCGCTGCTGGAGTACCTGGTCCAGCGCGCGCCGCAGACCCCCGTGCGGGTACTGCACGCCGACCGCTCCGACGAGGCCCACCCGCTGCGCCAGCAGCAGCGCGAGCTCGTCGGGCAGCTGCCCAACGCCACCCTCGACGTCTGGTACGAGGACGGTGTCGTCGCGGGCAGCCCCGGCGCGCATCCGGGCCGGATGAACCTCGACGGCGTCGACCTCGCGGAGGACTGCCACGTCTACCTGTGCGGTCCGGACGCATTCGTGCAGGCCGTCCGGGCTCAGTTGGTCGGTCCCGACGGCAAGGGCCTGGCCGCCGAACGGGTGCACTGCGAGCTGTTCAGCCCCAACGACTGGCTGCTCTCCTGATACCTGGGGCGTGAAGCTGCAGGGCCGGGACCGGCGGGCGACGCCGGTCCCGGCCTCCGCCGTGGTGGTTTGACCAGCGGTTTGGTGTAGCAAAGCCGCACCCTGTAACCTGCTTAAGGCTCATCCGGCAGCGCCCGGGCGGAGCTGGTAAGACTTGCCCCCTTAGCTCAGTCGGTAGAGCGTTTCCATGGTAAGGAAAAGGTCAACGGTTCGATTCCGTTAGGGGGCTCGGTGGACGCGCGGCGGAGCGCCGCCCGCGGCTATCGGGGCGGTGTAGCTCAGCTGGTTAGAGCGCACGACTCATAATCGTGAGGTCGGGAGATCGAGCCTCCCCACCGCTACAGGACAACCGAGAACGTGAAAGAGGGCGAGCAACGTGGCCTCCAGTACCGATGTGCGGCCGAAGATCACTTTGGCCTGCGAGGTGTGCAAGCACCGCAACTACATCACCAAGAAGAACCGTCGCAACGACCCGGATCGGCTGGAACTGAAGAAGTTCTGCCCGAACTGCGGCAAGCATCAGGGTCACCGCGAATCCCGCTGATCCACGCCGGGCCCGTCGCCCGAGGGGTATCGGCAGGCCTGCTGACGACGAGTAGGTAGGTGTACATCCGTGTTGAGTGACGACCTGGTCGGCTATCACTTCCGCTATCCCGACCACTACGAGGTGGAGCGCGAGAAGATCCGCGAGTTCGCGGCCGCGGTCAAGGCCACCGACGCGCCCTTCCACGATGACGATGCGGCGGTCGGGCTCGGGTTCCCCGGGCTCCTCGCACCCCCGACCTTCGCCTCAATGCTCGGTTACCTGGCGCAGACGGGGATGTTCGACGCCGCCGGGATCGCACTCACCGACGCCCAGATCGTTCAGGTGGATCAAGAGTTCAAGTACCTGCGGCCCATCCACGTCGGCGACAGCCTGTACGCCGACGTGACGGTGCAGTCCATCCGGCACGCGCACGGAACGGACCTCATTGTGCTCAAGACCGTCATCACCGACGGTGACGGCGCCGCAGTTCAGGAGACCTACACCACCTTGGCGGGGCGTAGCGAGGAAAACGGAGAGAGTGGTTTCAGCGATGGCACTGCGTAGTTTCGATTCGGTCAAAGTCGGCGACCCGCTGCCGGAGAAGGTCTACCCGCTGACCCGGCAGGACCTGGTGAACTACGCCGGCGTGTCCGGTGACCTGAACCCGATCCACTGGGACGACGAGATCGCCCGGATGGTCGGGCTGGAAGACGGCGCGATCGCCCACGGCATGCTCACCATGGGCATCGGTGGCGGCTATGTCACCGAGTGGGTCGGCGACCCGGCCGCGGTCACCGAGTACAACGTGCGTTTCACCAGCTTCGTGACCGTCCCCAACGACGGCGTCGGCACCGAGCTCGTCTTCAACGGGCGGGTGAAGTCCGTCGACCCCGAGACCAAGACGGTCACCGTGGCGCTGTCTGCCACCACGGGCGGGAAGAAGATCTTCGGCCGCGCGGTCGCGTCGGCGAAGTTGGCGTAACCATGGCGCTGAACCTCGACGTCGTCGGCATGGAGCACAAGTACTCCCGCACCTTTGTGGTGGGGCGGGAGCAGATCCGTGAGTTCGCCAAGGCGATCAAGTGCGACAACCCGGTCAGCCAGGATCTGGAGGCGGCCGCCGAGGCCGGACACGACGGGCTGATGGCGCCGGTCACCTTCTCCGCGGTGATGGCGTTGCTGGTGCAGAAGGAATTCTTCCGGGTGCACGACTTCGGGGTCGACACCATGCAGATCGTCCAGACCGACCAGCGCTTCGTGTTCCACAAGCCCCTCAAGGAGGGCGACGAGCTGTCCTGCTGGTTCGTCGTCGAGACGCACAAGGAGTCCTTCGGCGTCGACATCGTCACCAGCCGCAATGTGGTGCGCAATCAGGAGGGTGAGATGGTGCTGGAAGCATTCACCACCCTGATGGGCCGGGACTCCGAGGCGATGGCCGATATCAAGCTCAGCCTCTGACCGGGGATTTCGGTCTGAGGCTGCGATCGGGGTATACTCGGCCCTCGGGGTTCTCCCAGGACATGCGCGCTGTCCGGCGGTTCGAATTGTGGACCGATCGGAGAGCGCGCGAGTTTTGTGGGCAACCCCACGAGATCGACAGAGGGGCGTAGCTCAACTGGCAGAGCAGCGGTCTCCAAAACCGCAGGTTGCAGGTTCAAGTCCTGTCGCCCCTGCATAACGAAATATTGCCATTGGTGCACAGACGGTTCTGGACACCAGCCGACGGGGTTCGACGAAGGAGCGAGCGGGTGAGCGACGAGCGCGACGCGGCCGACGAAGTCGGCGGTGCCGACGACACCGACGACGCTCCGGTGTCGTCCTGGAAGCCCGGCGACGACGCACCGGCGGCGCCGGTCCGGCCCACCGGCAAGCGTTCTCGGCAGCGTGCCGCCACCGCGGTCGTCGACGACGAGTCCGAGGGCGAGGCCGATGACGACGAGGGTGCCGGCGCCACCAAGACGGTGACCAAGAAGCAGCCGAAGACGCGCGCCAAGAAGGCCAAGACCGGACCGTCGCGCAACCCGATCATGTTCGTCATCAACTACCTCAAGCAGGTGGTTGCCGAGCTGCGCAAGGTCATCTGGCCGAACCGCAACCAGATGGTCACCTACACCGTCGTGGTCCTGGTGTTCCTGGTGTTCATGACGGCGCTGATCAGCCTGTCCGATCTGGGCCTGGCGCAATTGGTGCTGAAGGTGTTCGGCTGACCGCCCGGCGGCGCCGACCACTGAGATGTTGAGAGAGGATTGACAACCGTGACGAGCTTCGAGGGCGACGAGCCCACGGCCGACGACGGCGAGACCGCTGACACCGCGGTCGCCGAGTCCGCGGCGGAAAGCCCGGCCGAGGATCTGGACCCGGCCGTCGCGCTGAAGAAAGAGTTGCGCGCCAAGCCGGGCGACTGGTACGTCATCCACTCCTACGCCGGCTACGAGAACAAGGTGAAGGCCAACCTCGAGACCCGCGTGCAGAACCTCGACGTCGGCGACTACATCTTCCAGGTCGAGGTGCCGACCGAAGAGGTCACCGAGATCAAGAACGGCCAGCGCAAGCAGGTCAACCGCAAGGTCCTGCCGGGCTACATCCTGGTCCGGATGGACCTGACCGACGACTCCTGGTCCGCCGTGCGCAACACCCCGGGTGTCACCGGGTTCGTCGGCGCGACGTCGCGGCCCACGGCGCTGTCGCTGGACGACGTGGTGAAGTTCCTGCTGCCGCAGGGCGCGGCGAAGAAGGCCGCCAAGTCGACCGCCGCGGCCGCCGGAGCGGGAACCGAGGCAACCCTGGAGCGGCCGGAAATCCTGGTCGACTACGAGGTGGGCGAGTCGGTCACCGTCATGGACGGCCCGTTCGCCACGCTGCCGACGTCGATCAGCGAGGTCAACGCCGAACAGCAGAAGCTCAAGGTGCTGGTGTCCATTTTCGGTCGCGAGACACCCGTCGAGCTGGCCTTCACTCAGGTCGCCAAGATCTGACACAGGTCGCCCAGATCTGACATTTAGGAAAGGAAACACCCCCCAATGGCCCCGAAGAAGAAGGTCACCGGGCTGATCAAGCTGCAGATCCAGGCCGGGCAGGCCAACCCCGCCCCGCCCGTCGGCCCTGCGTTGGGTCAGCACGGCGTCAACATCATGGAGTTCTGCAAGGCGTACAACGCCGCGACCGAGTCGCAGCGCGGCAACGTCATCCCGGTGGAGATCACCGTCTACGAGGATCGCAGCTTCACCTTCGCCCTGAAGACCCCGCCCGCCGCCAGGCTGCTGCTCAAGGCCGCCGGTGTGCAGAAGGGCTCCGGCGAGCCGCATAAGACCAAGGTCGCCAAGGTGAGCTGGGATCAGGTGCGCGAGATCGCCGAGACCAAGAAGGAAGATCTCAACGCCAACGACATCGACGCCGCCGCCAAGATCATCGCCGGCACCGCGCGTTCGATGGGCATCACCGTCGAATAACCCGAGCGACGCTCGACACCGTCGAGTGAGAACTCACGCACGAAAAGTTCGAGTGGATGCCCCGCGTGGCGTCTGACTCAACGCAACAGGAAGCAGTGGGAGGGCCCGCTTCGGCCCGCAAACCACGACCTTGAGAAATCAGGAGAACGCAATGAGCAAGAACAGCAAGGCATACCGCGAGGCCGCCGCCAAGATCGACAAGACCAAGCTGTACACCCCGCTGGAGGCCGCGAAGCTGGCCAAGGAGACCTCGTCGAAGAACCAGGACTCGACCGTTGAGGTCGCGATCCGGCTCGGCGTGGACCCCCGCAAAGCCGACCAGATGGTGCGCGGCACCGTGAACCTGCCGCACGGCACCGGTAAGACCGCCCGGGTTGCGGTGTTCGCGGTCGGCGAGAAGGCCGAGGCCGCGATCGCCGCCGGCGCCGATGTGGTCGGCAGCGACGACCTGATCGAGAAGATCCAGGGCGGATTCCTGGACTTCGACGCCGCGATCGCCACCCCGGACCAGATGGCCAAGGTCGGCCGGATCGCCCGCGTGCTGGGCCCGCGCGGCCTGATGCCCAACCCCAAGACCGGCACCGTCACCCCGGACGTCGCCAAGGCGGTTTCCGACATCAAGGGCGGCAAGATCAACTTCCGCGTCGACAAGCAGGCCAACCTGCACTTCGTCATCGGCAAGGCGTCGTTCGACGACACCAAGCTGGCCGAGAACTACGGCGCCGCGCTGGATGAGATCCTGCGCGCCAAGCCGTCGTCGTCCAAGGGCCGCTACCTGAAGAAGGTCGTCGTCTCGACGACCACCGGCCCCGGCATCCCGGTCGACCCGGCTGTCACCCGGAATTTCGTCGAAGAGGCATAGATCTACGCATGCCGATTGTGGACCTGTTGCGATTGACCCGCCGTTTGGCGCGCAGCAGGTCCACATTCGTCTGCGCGGCGGCCGCCGCGGCGACGTTGAACCCGGCCGTGGCAACCGCCGAGCCGACCGCGGCCGAGGCCGGGTTCGTCGAGATCCACCGGGTGGTGCCGGACGCCGTTGTCGACCTGCGCTACGCCACCACGGACAATTTCACCGGCACGCAGCTCTACCCGACGGGCGCGCAGTGCCTGGTGCACGAATCCCTGGCCCCGGGCCTGACGACGGCGGCCGCGGCGCTGCGCGCACAGGGCGCCCGGTTGGTGTTCTGGGACTGCTACCGGCCGCATTCGGTTCAGGTGAAGATGTTCCAGGTGGTGCCCGACCCGAACTGGGTGGCCAAGCCCGGAACCAGTGCCCGCAGCCACACCGCGGGGCGCTCGGTGGACGTCACCCTGGTCGACGCCGCGGGCCGGCTGCTCGACATGGGTACCGGGTTCGACGACTTCAGCCCGCGGGCACTGGCCTACGCCACCGACGGGGTGAGCGCGGCGGCGCAGGCCAACCGGGCGCTGCTACGCCAGGCGATGGCCGCCGGCGGGCTCAGCGTGTACTCGGGGGAGTGGTGGCACTTCGACGGGCCGGGCGCGGCGGTCGACCGCCCGATCCTCGAGGTGCCGCTCGTCTAGCGAGTCCTACTTCGTCAGCGTGAACTGGTGCACGCTGATGTGCCCGGACGCGAAGTACTTCTGGCAGCCGCTGAGGTATTTGTCGAACCGGTCGTAGACCACCTGCCCCTGCAGCGCGATCGCCTCGTCCCGGTGCGCGTGCAGGGCGTCCTCCCAGATCGCCAGGGTGCGCACGTAGTGCGGCCCGATCTCCTGCACGCGGGCGACGGTGAACCCGGCCGCCTCCGCGTTCTCCTGCACCTTGGGCACCGACGGCAGCCGGCCGCCGGGGAAGATCTCGTCGGCGATGAACTTGGCGAACCGGGCGTGCTCGAAGGTCATCGACAGGCCCAGCTCCTGGGCGCGGCGCAGGTCGAAGCCGGTGATGGTGTGCAGCAGCATCACCCCGTCGTCGGGCAGGGCGTCGTAGGCCATCCGGAAGAATGCCGGATACCGGTCGAAGCCGAAGTGCTCGAACGCGCCGATCGACACGATGCGGTCGACCTGCTCGTCGAACTCCTCCCAGCCCTGCAGCCGCACCTCGACCGTGCGGGTGGTCGGGATCTTCGAGAGTTTCTCGATCGCGTACTGCTGCTGTTCGCCCGACAGCGTCAGGCCGATGACGTTGACGTCGTACTTCTCGACGGCGCGCGCCATGCCGGCGCCCCAGCCGCAACCGATGTCGAGCAGCGTCATTCCCGGTTGCAGTCCGAGTTTGCCGAGGGCCAGGTCGAATTTGGCGATCTGCGCCTCGTCGCCGGAGGAGTCCTCGCGCTCGAAGTAACCGCAGGTATAGCCCATGGTGTCGCCGAGGAACAGTTCGTAGAACTCGTTGGAGATGTCGTAAATCGATGACAGCTCTTCGTATTTGGGCTTCAGATTCGATTCGTGTCTCATCGGGGGACTCCTGCCCATCGCGTTTCGTAACCAGAGCCTCAGGATACGACGCAGGGGGGTCGCCGCGGGGGTGCCGAACCGCGCCGAACGGCCCCGGATGGGGTGACAGAAGTCAGTTCGCGGCGGTGCGGAAAGTGGTATCGAGCTCGGTGACGATGGGATCCCACAGTGGTTCTGGCAGGTCGTGGCCCATCCCGTCGAACAGCACCAGGCGGGCGCCGGGGATGTTCTTGGCGATCGCCTTGCCGCCGGCCGGCCGCATCAGCTTGTCGGAACGGCCGTGGATGACGACGGTCGGCACGGACACCGAACGGTTGTAGCGGCGCAGGCTGCCACTACCCAGGATGGCGCCGAAATGCCGGGCGACACCGACCGGGTAGAAGCTGCGGTCGTAGCTCTCGGCGGCCTCGGCGCGCAGCTTCTCCTCGGGTGCCGGATAGCCGGGGCTGCCGATGATCCGGCTCACCCGCACCGAGTTGTCGAGGATGACGTCGCGCGGTGAATCCGGCGCGGGGCCCTTGAGTAGGGAGAACAGCGCCTTCGGGTGCGGCGGCGGCAACGCGGGCTGGTTGTTCGAGGAGAAAATGACCCCGAGCGAGCGGGTCCGTTCGGCGTGCCGGGCCGCCACGACCTGGGCGATCATGCCGCCCATCGAGCCGCCGACGACGTGCGCCCGTTCGATGTCGAGGTGGTCCAGCAGAGCGGCCGCGTCGTCGGACATGTCCTCCAGCGTGTACACCGCGGGACTGGGCCGGCCCACCTGCGAACGCAACATCCCCGCGTACTGGGAACCCGGTGCGCGCTGCCCGTCGAGCTTGCTGGACAACCCGACGTCGCGGTTGTCGAACCGGATCACCCGGTATCCGCGGTCGACGATCTTCTCGCAGAAACCGGTGCGCCACAACAGAAGCTGCGCACCGAGACCCATGATCAGCAGCACCGCGGGGTCGTCGGGATTACCCATGTCCTCGTAAAAGATGTCCAGGTCGCCGGAACGGGCGAAACCGGTGCGTGCCGGGGTGCTCACTGGGCCTCCTCCGCGGACGGTTCCGCATCGTCTCCGGGGTGTGCTTCCTGGTATTCCCGGCCGGCCTCCACCATGAAGTTGGCGAAATAGCCGGAGAACTGCGGGTCGTTCATCATCTGCCACTTCGGCGCCAGCAGCTTCATGTACCGCTCGACATAGAGGAACTGCTTGCCGATCAGCACCAGTTCCCGGGGCAGTTTGACGTCGTAGGCGTCGGCCAGCGTGGACAGCTGCTTGCCGATCTCCGCGTAGGACATGTCGCCGAGGGTCTTGAGCGTCAGCGGCTTGGCGAACGCCTCCAGATCCTTGGCGGCTTCGGCCTCGGGTTTGGTGCGGCCGACGGCGCCCAGCAGCACGACGATCTTGCCGGCGGCGGCGTGGTCCTTCTTCACCAGCAGTGCGTAGATCAGCTCGCGCAGCAGCCAGCGGGTCCGCGGGTCGATGCGGCCCATGATGCCGAAGTCCAGGAAGACGATCCGGCCCTGGTCGTCGACCAGCAGGTTCCCGGCGTGCAGGTCGCCGTGGAACAGCCCGTGCCGCAGGCCGCCCTCGAACGTCGAGAACAGCAGCGCCTTGACCAGGTCGGTGCCGTCGAATCCCTGCTTGCGGATCGCGGCGACGTCGTCGATGCGCACGCCCTGCACCCGCTCCATGGTCAGCACGCGCTCGGAGGTCAGATCCCAATGCACCTCGGGCACCTTGATATTCGCGCCGAGCGGGGAGTCCTTCAGGCCGGCCACCCAGGTCTCCATGGACCCTCCCTCGATGCGGAAGTCGAGTTCGGAGGCCAGGTTGTCGGCGAAGTCGGCGACGACGTCGCGCGCCGAGAGCCGGCGCCCCACCTTGGCCAGTTCGACGAGCTGGGCGAACCGCTGCAGGATCTGCAGATCGGCGGCCACCCGCTGGCGGATGCCCGGGCGCTGGATCTTGACGACGACCTCTTCGCCGGTGTGCAGCGTGGCGAAGTGCACCTGGGCGATGGAGGCCGACGCGAACGGCTTCTCCTCGAAGTGCGCGAACAGGTTCTGCGGTTCGTCACCGAGTTCCTCGGCGAACAGCCGGTGCACGGCCTCGGTGTCCGCGGGCGGTACCGCGTCGAGCAGGCTGCGGAACTCCCGCGACAGCGGCTCGCCGAAGGCTCCGGGGCTGGAGGCGATGATCTGCCCGAACTTCACGTAGGTCGGGCCGAGGTCGGCGAAGGTCTGCGGGATCTCCCGGACGACCTTGTCCGGCAGTGCGCCGCCGGCGGGCAGTTTGGTGACGACGCGGGCCAGGGTGCGCAGCAGTTGCCAACCCGTCATGCCGATCCGGATCGCCTCGACCGGCAGGGGCACCCGGTCCAGTTTGGCGACCTCCCGGTGATGTTTGGTCGTACTCATTGTTGTAGTGTGCCAAACCCGCCCGAGGCGGCTCCAATCCCGTGACCCGGGTCACGGTGCGTCGATCAGGAAGTCCGGGCGTCCCGGACCAGATAGCGCTGGGCGGATTCGTGCCAGCGCAGCCGCAGGAGCAGCAGGCCGCGGTGAGCCTGCCAGCCCAGCGTCAGAGGGTCCCGCCAGCCGGTGGATGGCTTGTCGGTCACGGTTGCTCCTTGCCTGCGGTGGCCGCTTCGCATTCCAGCGTGCCACGGTTCGGCGGTGTCGGCATCCGATGTGCAGCGGCCCCGGCGCCCCTCCGCGTTGCAGCTACATAACGACAATGATATAACTCCACTCATGCAATCGTCGGACGCCGCGGCTCGTCACGACGAGCTCGGGGAAGCCTTCGACCTCGGCGTCGACCTCAGCGTGCGGCACCTCAGTGACCGCACCAACCTCAGCGGCTCGGCCGCACTGCTGCTCAACCGCGTCTACCGCGAGGGCCCGACCCGGCTGACCACCCTGGCCACGCTGGAAGGTGTCAGTCAGCCGTCGATGACCCAGCTGATCCAGCGGATGGAACGCCAGGGTCTGTTGGAGCGTCATCGCGACCCCGACGACGGCCGGGCGGTGCTGATCGGCGTCACCGAGGAGGGCCAGGAGTTGTTCCGGGCCCGCAAGCGCCACCGCCGCGCTCGCCTGGACGAGCTGATGGCGGGCCTGCCCGCCGAGGATCGGGAAACGCTGCTGCGGTGCGCCCGCGACGTCGAGCCGATTCTGGGGCGGCTGATGGAGCGTGCCGAATCGGCGCGGCGGGACGAGTGCGAGGGACACCAGGCCGGAGGTGCGCGGTGAAACGACTGATCGGGGCCATCGGCGCCGGGGCCAAGAAGGCGTGGATCCCGCTGGTGCTGATCGTGGTGCTGTCCTTCGCCGGGCTGGTGGTCAACCGGCTGCACGGGCAGTTCGCCTCCGAGGACCTCAACGCCAACGCCGGCGCGGGCATCGAGATCGTGCAGTTCAACCCGAAGGTCGTGGTCTACGACGTGCTGGGGCCGCCGGGGACGACGGCACGGATCAGCTACTTCGACGACGTCGCGAACCTGCACAACGTGGAGCACGCCCCGCTGCCGTGGTCGGCCACCGTGACCACGACACTGCCGACGGTCAGCGCCAACATCATGGTGCAGGCCGACGGCGCCGGCGTCACCTGCCGAATCACCGTCGACGATGTGGTCAAGGACGAACGAACCTCTGACGGGGTCAACCCGCAGACCTACTGCCTGGTGAAGTCCGCATGAGCGCACCTGCCCCCGTTCTGGGCGGCGGCTCGAACGCCCCGCACCGAATCAAGCGCGGCAAGGCCGCCCACGCCATGCGCATCCTCGCGGTGCCCATCATCGGTTTCTGGATCGTCTTCACCGTCGTGGTCAACGTGATCGCGCCGCAGCTGGAGATCGTCGGCGAAGAGCACGCCGCGCCGATGGCACCCAAGGACGCGCCGTCGATGATCGCCATGAAGCGCATGGGCGGGAACTTCCAGGAGTTCGACTCCAACAGCACGGTCATGATCGTCATCGACAGTGACCAGGAGCTGGGCCCGCCGGCGCACGCGTACTACGACGAGATCATCGCCAAGCTGGAGAAGGACCCCGAGCACGTCCAGCACATCCAGAACTTCTGGGGCCAGCGGCTGACCGCCGCCGGAGCCCAGGGCGCCGACGCCAAGGGTGCCTACGTGATGCTCAACCTCGCCGGTGAGCAGGGCCTGACCCTGGCCAACGAGTCGGTGCAGGCGGTCCGCAAGGTCATCGCGGACACCCCGGCGCCCGACGGCGTGCACGCCTACGTGACCGGCCCGGCTGCGCTCAGCAACGACATGCACATCATCGGCAACGCCAGCCTGGCCAAGATCACCCTGATCACCCTGATCGCCATCGCGTTCATGCTGCTGGTGGTCTACCGGTCGATCATCACCACGATCGTCCAGCTGATCCTGACCTTCACCGGCCTGCTGGCCGCCCGCGGCGTGGTCTCCGTGCTGGCGATGCACGGTGCCTTCGAGCTGACCACCTTCGCCGGCAACATCCTGACGATGCTGGCCATTGCGGCCGCGACGGACTACGGCATCTTCCTGTTCGGGCGCTACCGCGAGGCCCGGCAGTCCGGGCTGGAGAAGGACGACGCCTACTACGTCACCTTCCACTCGGTCAGCCATGTCATCATCGGATCCGGGCTGACCATCGCCGGCGCCGTGTACTGCCTGTCCTTCGCCCGGCTGACCTGGTTCAAGACCATGGGCGAACCGGTCGCGATCGGCATGCTGGTGGTGATCGCCTCGGCCGTCACCATGGGTCCGGCCGCGCTGTTTTTGGGCAGCAAGATCGGTCTCTACGATCCGAAGACCGCCCGGCCCGGCCGGTTCTGGTACAAGGTCGGCACCGCCGTGGTGCGGTGGCCGGCGCCGATCTTCGTCGTCAGCCTGGCCATCGTGCTGATCGGCATGCTCGGGCTGCCCGGCTACCGGACCGACTACAACGACAAGCACTTCCTGCCGATGGACGCGCCGTCCAACCTCGGTTACCAGGCCGCGGCGCGGCATTTCACCGAGGCCCGGATGAACCCGGACATCCTGATGGTCGAATCTGACCACGACATGCGCAACACCGCGGACATCCTGGTGCTGGACAAGGTCGCCCGCAACCTGCTGGGCGTCGAGGGCATCGCGATGGTGCAGAGCATCTCCCGGCCGCTGGGTATCCCCATACAGCACAGCTCGATCCCGTTCCAGAACGCCGTCGGCAGCCAGGTGCAGAACCAGAGCCTGCCGTACCTCAAGGAGCGGATGGGCGACATCAAGAAGATGTCCGACCAGATGGGCGTGATGATCACGACCATGACGCAGATGTACTCCGTCATGCAGAAGCTCGTCGACAACACCCACGACATGAAGAAGACCACCGACGAGCTGGTCGACGTGGTCTCCGACCTGCGTGATCACATGGCCGACTTCGACGACTTCTTCCGGCCGCTGCGCAACTACCTGTACTGGGAGCCGCACTGCTACGACATCCCGATGTGCTGGTCGATCCGGTCGCTGTTCGACGGCCTGGATGGATTCGACCAGATGTCGGACAAGTTCGGGCAGATGTCGCAGAGCATCACCGAGATGGATCGGCTGATGCCGCAGATGCTGGCGCTGGTGCCGCCGATGATCGCCTCGATGAAGACCACGCAGGCGTTGACGCTGACCACCTACAGCACCTTCCAGGCGATGATCGACCAGCTCGGGGCGCTCAACGACACCGCCATCGTGATGGGCCAGACCTTCGACGACGCCAAGAACGGCGACCTGTTCTACCTGCCGCCGGAGGCCTTCGACAACCCGGACTTCCAGGTCGGCCTCAAGCAGTTCCTGTCGCCCGACGGCAAGTCGGCCCGCTTCTTCATCACCCACGAGGGCGACCCGGCCACCCCGGAGGGCATCGACCGGGTGGCAGGCGAGCGCAAGGCCGGACAGGACGCGCTGAAGATGTCGTCGCTGTCGGGTTCGCGGGTGTTCATCGGTGGCACCGCGGCGACCTACAAGGACATGCACGACGGCGCCAAGTACGACCTGATGATCTCGGTGGTGGCGTCGCTGACCCTGATCTTCATGATCATGCTGATCCTGGTGCGCAGCGCGGTGGCCGCCCTGGTCATCGTCGCGACGGCGGCCAGCTCGATCGCGGCGTCGTTCGGCCTGTCGGTGCTGATCTGGCAGGACCTGTTCGGCTTCCGGCTGCACTGGCTGGTGGCGGTGATGTCGGTGATCATCCTGCTGGCCGTCGGCTCGGACTACAACCTGCTGCTGGTGTCCCGGTTCAAGGAGGAGATCCACGCCGGGCTCAAGACCGGCATCATCCGGGCGATGGGCGGCACCGGCGGTGTGGTGACCTCGGCGGGCATGGTGTTCGCCGCGACCATGGCCGGCATGCTGATGAGCGATCTGACCGTGCTGGCGCAGATGGGTTCGACGATCGCCATCGGCCTGATCCTGGACACCTTCATCGTCCGGTCGCTGCTGATGCCGTCGATCGCGACCATGCTGGGCCGGTGGTTCTGGTGGCCGATGGTGGTGCACCCCCGCGGGGAGTACGGGACGCATCGCCGGCCGTCGGCGCCCGTTTTGGCGGATCAGGGGACCGAGCGCTATTGTTGACGACGATCCACCGAAGACCGTCGGTCACCGAGCAATCGGTTGAAGGTCCGGGAGTTTCCCGGCGGCCCACGCAGGAGGACGAGGCAGCAAATTCTGCACGCCCCGGCCGCATCCTGCGCCGGGGCGTTCGTCGTTCTTCGGGTGGAACACCCTGAATTTCACATTTCACATCTTCGGACAGAGGGAGGCATGCATGGCCAAGGCTGACAAGGCCGTCGCCGTTGCCGAGATCACCGAGCAGTTCAATTCCTCGACTGCCACGGTGATTACCGAATACCGCGGCCTGACGGTGGCCAACCTGGCCGAGCTGCGGCGTTCACTGGGCGCCGGGACCACCTACTCGGTGGCCAAGAACACCCTGGTCCGCCGGGCCGCGTCGGAGGCCGGTATCGAGGGTCTCGACGACCTCTTCAGCGGCCCGACGGCGATCGCGTTCATCAGCGGTGAGCCGGTCGACGCCGCCAAGGCGATCAAGAAGTTCGCCAAGGACCACAAGTCGCTGGTCATCAAGGGCGGCTACATGGACGGCGCGGCGCTGACCGTCGCGCAGGTCGAGGCGATTGCCGACCTGGAGAGCCGCGAGGTGCTGCTGGCCAAGCTGGCCGGTGCCATGAAGGCGAACCTGTCCAAGGCTGCGGCGCTGTTCAACGCCCCGGCCTCCCAGGTCGCACGACTGGCGGCCGCACTGGCCGACAAGCGTGCCGAGGAGGGCGAGACCGTTCCCGCCGCCCCGGCCGCCGAGGAAGCCCCCGCCGCCGAGGAAGCCCCCGCTTCCGAAGAGGCTCCGGCTGCCGACGCCGAATAACCCAAGCCAATCAACCGGCAAACTCATCAAACCCCTGGAAAGGATCCCAAAATGGCAAAGCTGACCACTGACGAACTGCTCGACGCGTTCAAGGAACTGACCCTGCTCGAGCTGAGCGAGTTCGTGAAGAAGTTCGAGGAGACCTTCGAGGTCACCGCCGCCGCTCCGGTCGCCGTCGCCGCGGCTCCGGCCGCCGGTGGCGCGGCCGCCGAGGCCGCCGAGGAGCAGTCCGAGTTCGACGTCATCCTCGAGGGTGCCGGCGACAAGAAGATCGGCGTGATCAAGGTCGTCCGCGAGATCGTCTCCGGCCTGGGCCTCAAGGAAGCCAAGGACCTGGTCGACGGCGCCCCCAAGCCGCTGCTGGAGAAGGTCACCAAGGAGGCCGCCGAGGACGCCAAGGCCAAGCTGGAAGCCGCCGGCGCTTCGGTCACCGTCAAGTAATTCTCGACGTCGAAACTCCCCGTCGATCCGTACCGGATCGGCGGGGAGTTTTGCCGTTCGGGGGCTACCAGCCCACGGTGGCCGCCAGCGAGGCGGACAGTGCCTCGGGCCGGTCTCCCAGGCCGATCAGATGGTGCACGGTGACGGTTCCCAGCACCGGCGGCGCGGCGGTGCCGTCGCCGCCGAAGTAGCCGGCCAGTTCCAGCATCACGAACCCGTGGATCATCGTCCAGAACTGGGCCGCGATGGTCAGCACGGACGCGTCGTCGTCGGGGCTGCCCGCGGTGATCCGGCCCGCCGTCATCGATCGGCGCACCAGTCGCACCAGGTGGCCCAGGCTCGGGTGCACGTCCCACGCCGGCCGGCCGGTCTGGATGTCGAAGGCGGGCGCGGTGATGCCGTGCGCGCTGGTGCTGCCGAACATCAGCCGGTAGAGGTGGGGGCGTTCGGTGGCGAAACGGCGGTACGCGGCACCGCAGGAGAGCAGGTCGGCGACCGGATCCTCGGTTTCCGGCAGGCTCAATGCCGCGTCGAACTCCGCCAGCCCGTAGTCGGCTACCGCGGCGATCAGTTCCCGCATGCCGCCGAAGTGGGTGTAGACGGCCATCGTCGAAGTGTGCGCGGCGGCGGTCACCTTGCGCGTCTGCAGGGCATCGGGACCGTCGGCGTCGAGCAGCGCGACGGCGGCCCGCAATACCTTGTCGCGGGTCTGGTCGCGGCCGGAAATGGGCTCGGCGGTCTTCATCGTCACCGTTCTCTCGCGTTGCAGGGCGCCGTCTAGGTCCAGCGGTTCGAGTGGCCCAACACGGCCTGGCCGGCCGGAGTCTGTTCCACCAGCGCGATGTTGGACTGGCCGGATTGGTTCAGCACCCACTTCAGTCGGTCCAGGTCGAACCGTTCCGCGGGGACCCGTACCCGGACGGGATATCCGGTCAGCACTTCGCCGGTGCGCGTCGGCATCGCCTCCACTACGGCCCCGGGCGCCGGCGCGACGGCGATTTCGACGGTGTCGGTGCTGCGGGCGATGACGACCTGTGCCACGTCCTGCCACTTTTGCATGAAGTGTTTGTTGCGCCGGAAAGTCAGACCCACGGCATTGCCGTAGAACAGGGTGATCCGGTGGAAATAGAAAACGCACACGGCGATTCCGCCCCAGACGGCCGACGCGACAATCCCCACGCCGGCGCGTCTGCCGGCATCAGGTGCGAGCGCTTGGACGACTGAGGTCAGCGCCCATAGCAGCAGGAGCGCGACCCCGGCGGCCACGACGATGACGGGGAGCCAGCCCACCGCGGCGAAGCGCCGGTTGATGCGGTAGCCGGCCTGGCGGGCGAGGCTCCAGGTCCACCACAGGCAGGCCGTGACGAGTCCGTACAGGATGACCACGGCGGAAATTGCGATCGGGTGGGGACCTTCCAGGCTGATGTAGAGGATGGGGATGAGACCGAAGATGCCCGCCATGTATGCGATCCCCTTGGGAACCTGCTGCTTGGCCTTCTGTGCGTTCAGGTTTGCGTACGCCTGCTCCCGGGTCACTGCCTGCAAAGAAATCTTTTCCACGATCGTCCTTCGGCTCCTTGGGCAGGCCAACGTACCAAGATGGCACCCATTGCCAACTTTCCGCGGCGCGGGTACCGTGCATAACGTCGTCATAACAACGTTATACCTGCGATGGCAAAGGTGATCCCATGGCGCTCGATGTCAGCACTCCCACACTCGACAACCCCTACCTGAGCGGGGTGATGGCGCCGGTGCGCACCGAGGTCACCGCGGTCGACCTGACGGTGACCGGGAGCATCCCCGAACACCTCGACGGGCGTTACCTGCGCAACGGCCCCAATCCGGCCGCCGAGGTGGACCCCGCGCGCTACCACTGGTTCGCCGGCGACGCCATGGTGCACGGCCTGTCCCTGCGCGACGGCAAGGCGCTCTGGTATCGCAACCGCTGGGTGCGCACCGCCGCGGTGTCCGACACCCTCGGCGAACCGCGCATCCGCGACCTGGACCCGCGTGCCGGGATGCTGTCGATCGGCCCCAACACCAATGCCATCGAGCACGCCGGCCAGACGCTGGCGCTGGTCGAGGGCGGCGGCGCCAACTACCGGCTGACCGAGGAACTCGACACCCTGGGCACCTGCGACTTCGGCGGGACGCTCTACGGCGGCTACACCGCGCATCCGCACCGGGACCCGGTCACCGGCGACCTGCACGCGGTGTCCTACTCGTTCGCCCGCGGCCACTCGGTCCAGTACTCGGTGATCGGGACCGACGGCCGGGCGAGGCGAACCGTCGACATACCGGTGCACGGGTTCCCGATGATGCACGACTTCAGCCTCACCGAGCGCTACGTGGTGGTTTATGACCTGCCGGTGGTGTTCGATCCGTCGGCGGTGGTGCCCGACGGCGTTCCGCGGCCGCTGCGGTCGGCCGTCGGCAAGCTCATCGGCGGTCTCACCCGCCGGGGCTCGGTGCCCGGCCCGATCGCCGCCCGCATTGCCGCCGACACCACCCCGATCACCTCGCTGCCCTTCGCCTGGGACGCGAGCTATCCGGCCCGGGTCGGGGTGATGCCGCGCGACGGCGGTGCCGACGACGTGCGGTGGTTCGACATCGACCCCTGCTACGTCTTCCATCCGCTCAACGCCTACAGCGAAGACCGCGACGGCCGGGAGATCCTGGTGATCGACCTGGTGCGCTACGACCGGATGTTCGACCGGGACCGCCGCGGCCCCAGCGAGGGTGCCCCGCGGCTGGAGCGCTGGGAGATCGACCTGGGCACCGGCGCGGTGCGCACCGAGCTGCGCGACGACCGCGGCCAGGAGTTCCCGCGGATCAACGAGACGCTCACCGGCACCCGGCACCGCTACGGCTACACCGTCGGGATCGACGGCTTCGACACCGGCGACATCGCCGGATCCCGGGTGTACAAGCACGACTACGACAGCGGCGCGGTCTCGATCGCCCCCACCGATCCAGACCTGGTGCTGGGCGAGGTGTGCTTCGTGCCGAACCCCGGGGCCGCCGCCGAGGACGACGGCGTGCTGATGGGACTGGGCCAGCACCGGGGCCGTGACGAGGGGCAGCTGGTGATCCTCGACGCCCCGACGCTGGAAACCGTCGCCACCGTGACGCTGCCGCAACGGGTGCCGATGGGTTTTCACGGCAATTGGTGTCCTCGATCACAGTGACCTGCGGACGGTAATCCCGACTACTCCCATGGCGGTGATCCCGGTGCGCTACAGTGACTCAAACCACAGGTTGTGCGGGCCGTTGCCGCAGTTCGGAAGGAATAAGCGTGGGCATTGGTATCGAGGTCGAGCACCTCTCCAAGTCGTTCGGGTCCGCCAAGATTTGGGAGGACGTCACCCTGTCGATCCCGGCGGGTGAGGTCAGCGTCATGCTCGGCCCGTCCGGTACCGGTAAGTCGGTGTTCCTCAAGTCGCTGATCGGTCTGCTGCGCCCCGAGAAGGGCAAGATCATCGTCGACGGCACCGACATCATCGAGTGCTCGGCCAAGGAGCTCTACGAGATCCGCACGCTGTTCGGCGTCATGTTCCAGGACGGCGCGCTGTTCGGCTCGATGAACATCTACGACAACACGGCCTTCCCGCTGCGCGAGCACACCAAGAAGTCCGAGAGCGAAATCCGCAAGATCGTCATGGAGAAGCTCGAGATCGTCGGTATGCCCAACGACGGTCACAAGATGCCCGGCGAGATCTCCGGCGGTATGCGCAAGCGCGCCGGCCTGGCCCGCGCCCTGGTTCTCGACCCGAAGATCCTGCTCGTCGACGAGCCCGACTCCGGTCTGGACCCGGTCCGTACCGCGTACCTGTCGCAGCTGCTGATCGACATCAACGCCCAGATCGACTGCACCATCCTCATCGTTACCCACAACATCAACATCGTGCGTACGGTGCCCGACGACATCGGCATGCTCTACCGCAAGCAGCTGGTCATGTTCGGTCCCCGCGAGGTGCTGCTGACCAGCGAGGAGCCGGTCGTCAAGCAGTTCCTCAACGGTCGCCGCATCGGCCCCATCGGCATGTCCGAGGAGAAGGACGAGGCCACCGCGGCGGCCGAGGCGGCCGCCATGGAGCTCGGCCAAGGCGACGGCGGTGTCGAGGAGGTCTCCGGCGTGCCGCCGCAGCTGACGGTCACCCCGGGCATGCCGCTCCGCAAGGCCATCGGCCGCCGCCAGGCCCGGGTGCGCGAGATCCTGCACACCCTGCCCCCGGCCGCCCAGGAGGCGATCCTGGCCGACATGGCCGCCACCGGTGCCGACATGAGTGCCATCGATTACCCGGCGGACACCGTGTCGGTTCCCAGCGGCGCCGCCGACGAACCCACCGCCGTCATTCCCGTCCAGGGGAACTGACGACGCGCGTGGCCCCTTGACGGATAGTCGTCGAGGGGCCACTCTGTTTTTCAGCATGTTGATACGGAGCGATCGGGCCGCCAGCCAGCGCCACGCTTGCACCGTCATACAGAGGTCCCGAGGCCCTGGCCTGGGCGGTTGAGGAATGCGCCACACTGCGCTATCGTTGGACGTTGCGCTGGCTGCCTCCTGCCCACTATTTGCATTGACACCGTAGGTCTCGCCTGAGCTCTTCGCTCAGTGATCGCGTTGTGTGCCGTGTGTCAGGGTCGTCATCCAGCCACAAACCGACGCAGATACGCGGCGATCAGGCCCGGTGGCAGACCGGCAACCCGTGAGTCGCATGAGGTGCTGGAAGGAATGCATCTTGGCAGTCTCTCGCCAGAGCAAGTCAGTGACCACCAACAACTCCGTGCCAGGAGCGCCCAACCGCATTTCCTTCGCCAAGCTCCGCGAACCGCTTGAGGTTCCGGGGCTTCTCGACGTTCAGACCGAGTCCTTCGAATGGCTGATCGGTTCGGACCGGTGGCGCGCAGGCGCCGCGGCCCGCGGCGACATCGCCAACCCCAAGGGCGGCCTGGAAGAGGTACTCGACGAGCTGTCGCCGATCGAGGACTTCTCCGGCTCCATGTCGCTGAGCTTCTCCGACCCGCGCTTCGACGAGGTGAAGGCCTCCGTCGAGGAGTGCAAGGACAAGGACATGACGTACGCGGCACCGCTGTTCGTCACGGCCGAGTTCATCAACAACAACACCGGTGAGATCAAGAGCCAGACGGTCTTCATGGGTGACTTCCCGATGATGACCGAGAAGGGCACCTTCATCATCAACGGCACCGAGCGTGTCGTGGTCAGCCAGCTGGTCCGTTCGCCGGGTGTGTACTTCGACGCCTCCATCGACAAGTCCACCGAGAAGACGCTGCACAGCGTCAAGGTGATCCCGGGCCGCGGCGCCTGGCTGGAGTTCGACGTCGACAAGCGCGACTACGTCGGTGTCCGCATCGACCGCAAGCGCCGCCAGCCGGTCACCGTGCTGCTCAAGGCGCTGGGCTGGACCAGCGAGCAGATCCGGGAGCGCTTCGGCTTCTCCGAGATCATGATGGGCACCCTGGAGAAGGACCCGACCGCCGGGACCGACGAGGCGCTGCTGGACATCTACCGCAAGCTGCGCCCGGGCGAGCCGCCGACCAAGGAGTCCGCGCAGACCCTGCTGGAGAACCTGTTCTTCAAGGAGAAGCGCTACGACCTGGCCCGGGTGGGCCGCTACAAGGTCAACAAGAAGCTGGGCCTCAACGCCGGCCAGCCGATCACCAGCTCGACGCTGACCGAAGAGGACATCGTCGCCACCATCGAGTACCTGGTCCGCCTGCACGAGGGCCAGACCGAGATGACGGCCCCCGGTGGCGTCGAGGTGCCCGTCGAGGTCGACGACATCGACCACTTCGGCAACCGCCGGCTGCGCACCGTGGGTGAGCTGATCCAGAACCAGATCCGCGTCGGCCTGTCCCGCATGGAGCGCGTCGTCCGCGAGCGGATGACCACCCAGGACGTCGAGGCGATCACCCCGCAGACCCTGATCAACATCCGTCCCGTGGTGGCGGCGATCAAGGAGTTCTTCGGGACCAGCCAGCTGTCCCAGTTCATGGACCAGAACAACCCGCTGTCGGGCCTGACCCACAAGCGCCGCCTGTCGGCGCTGGGCCCCGGCGGTCTGTCCCGGGAGCGCGCGGGCCTGGAGGTCCGCGACGTGCACCCGTCTCACTACGGCCGCATGTGCCCGATCGAGACCCCGGAAGGTCCGAACATCGGCCTGATCGGCTCGCTGTCGGTGTACGCGCGGGTCAACCCGTTCGGCTTCATCGAGACGCCCTACCGCAAGGTCGTCGACGGTGTGGTCACCGACCAGATCGACTACCTCACCGCCGACGAGGAGGACCGCCACGTCGTGGCGCAGGCCAACTCGCCGCTGGATCCCGAGGGCCACTTCACCGAGTCCCGGGTTCTGGTCCGCCGCAAGGGTGGCGAGGTCGAGTACGTGTCCTCGACCGAGGTCGACTACATGGACGTCTCGCCGCGCCAGATGGTGTCGGTGGCCACGGCCATGATCCCGTTCCTGGAGCACGACGACGCCAACCGCGCCCTGATGGGTGCCAACATGCAGCGTCAGGCGGTGCCGCTGGTCCGCAGTGAGGCGCCGCTGGTCGGCACCGGCATGGAGCTGCGCGCGGCCATCGACGCCGGAGACGTCGTCGTCACCGAGAAGGCCGGCGTCATCGAAGAGGTGTCCGCCGACTACATCACGGTGATGGCCGACGACGGCACCCGGCAGACCTACCGGATGCGCAAGTTCGCCCGCTCCAACCACGGCACCTGCGCCAACCAGCGTCCGATCGTCGACGCCGGCCAGCGGGTGGAGGCCGGTCAGGTGCTGGCCGACGGGCCGTGCACCGAGAACGGCGAGATGGCGCTCGGCAAGAACCTGCTGGTCGCCGTCATGCCGTGGGAGGGCCACAACTACGAGGACGCCATCATCCTCTCGCAGCGCCTGGTGGAGGAGGACGTCCTGACGTCCATCCACATCGAGGAGCACGAGATCGACGCCCGCGACACCAAGCTGGGTGCCGAGGAGATCACCCGGGACATCCCGAACGTCTCCGATGAGGTGCTCGCCGACCTCGACGAGCGCGGCATCGTCCGCATCGGCGCCGAGGTCCGCGACGGCGACGTGCTGGTCGGTAAGGTCACCCCGAAGGGCGAGACCGAGCTGACCCCGGAGGAGCGCCTGCTGCGCGCCATCTTCGGCGAGAAGGCTCGCGAGGTCCGCGACACCTCCCTGAAGGTGCCGCACGGCGAGTCCGGCAAGGTCATCGGCATCCGGGTGTTCTCCCGCGAGGACGACGACGAGCTGCCCGCCGGCGTCAACGAGCTGGTCCGCGTCTACGTTGCGCAGAAGCGCAAGATCTCCGACGGTGACAAGCTCGCCGGCCGGCACGGCAACAAGGGCGTCATCGGCAAGATCCTGGCGCAAGAGGACATGCCCTTCCTGCCTGACGGCACCCCGGTCGACATCATCCTGAACACCCACGGTGTGCCGCGACGGATGAACATCGGCCAGATCCTGGAGACCCACCTCGGGTGGATGGCCAAGGCCGGCTGGAATGTCGAGGGCTCCCCGGAGTGGGCGGCCAATCTGCCCGAGGACCTGCTGCACGCTCCGTCGGACAGCATCGTGGCCACCCCGGTGTTCGACGGTGCCCGCGAGGAGGAACTGCAGGGTCTGCTGTCCTCCACGCTGCCCAACCGCGACGGTGAGGTCATGGTCGACGGCGACGGCAAGGCGCGGCTGTTCGACGGCCGTTCCGGCGAGCCGTTCCCGTACCCGGTGACGGTCGGCTACATGTACATCCTCAAGCTGCACCACCTGGTCGACGACAAGATCCACGCCCGTTCGACCGGCCCGTACTCGATGATCACCCAGCAGCCGCTGGGCGGTAAGGCGCAGTTCGGTGGCCAGCGGTTCGGTGAGATGGAGTGCTGGGCCATGCAGGCCTACGGCGCGGCGTACACGCTGCAGGAACTCTTGACCATCAAGTCCGACGACACCGTCGGCCGCGTGAAGGTCTACGAGGCCATCGTCAAGGGCGAGAACATCCCCGAACCGGGCATTCCGGAGTCGTTCAAGGTGTTGCTCAAGGAACTGCAGTCGCTGTGCCTCAACGTCGAGGTGCTCTCCAGCGACGGTGCCGCGATCGAAATGCGCGACGGCGACGACGAGGACCTGGAGCGCGCAGCGGCCAACCTCGGCATCAACCTGTCGCGCAACGAGTCGGCATCCGTCGAGGATCTCGCCTAGACCCTCGCCCAACAGACCAACTGACCATCAGCAACACCCGCAAAGGGGAAAGGGAGTTACGTGCTCGACGTCAACTTCTTCGATGAACTTCGCATTGGCCTGGCCACCGCGGACGACATCCGTAACTGGTCCTACGGCGAGGTCAAGAAGCCGGAGACCATCAACTACCGCACGCTCAAGCCGGAAAAGGACGGCCTGTTCTGCGAGAAGATCTTCGGACCGACTCGCGACTGGGAGTGCTACTGCGGCAAGTACAAGCGCGTCCGGTTCAAGGGCATCATCTGTGAGCGCTGCGGCGTCGAGGTGACCCGCGCCAAGGTGCGCCGCGAGCGGATGGGCCACATCGAACTGGCCGCACCGGTCACGCACATCTGGTACTTCAAGGGCGTGCCGAGCCGGCTCGGCTACCTGCTGGACCTGGCCCCGAAGGATCTGGAAAAGATCATCTACTTCGCGGCCTACGTCATCACCTCGGTCGACGAGGAGATGCGGCACAACGAGCTGTCCACCCTCGAGGCCGAGATGGTCGTCGAGAAGAAGGCCGTCGAGGATCAGCGCGACGCGGACCTGGAGGCCCGGGCGCAGAAGCTCGAAGCCGACATGAAGGAGCTCGAGGACGAGGGCGCCAAGAGCGACGTCAAGCGCAAGGTCCGCGACGGCGGCGAGCGCGAGATGCGCCAGTTGCGCGACCGGGCCCAGCGCGAGCTGGACCGGCTCGACGAGATCTGGACGACCTTCACCAAGCTGGCTCCCAAGCAGCTGATTGTCGACGAGAACCTCTACCGCGAGCTGCAGGACCGCTACGGCGAGTACTTCGAAGGTGCCATGGGCGCGGAGTCGATCAAGAAGCTCATCGAGACCTTCGACATCGACGCCGAGGCCGAGTTGCTGCGCGACATCATCAAGAACGGCAAGGGCCAGAAGAAGCTGCGTGCGCTCAAGCGGCTCAAGGTCGTCGCCGCGTTCCAGCAGTCCGGCAACTCGCCGCTGGGCATGGTGCTCGACGCCGTCCCGGTGATTCCGCCGGAGCTGCGCCCGATGGTCCAGCTCGACGGTGGCCGGTTCGCCACCTCCGACCTCAACGACCTGTACCGCCGCGTCATCAACCGCAACAACCGCCTCAAGCGACTGATCGACCTCGGCGCCCCCGAGATCATCGTCAACAACGAGAAGCGGATGCTGCAGGAGTCCGTCGACGCGCTGTTCGACAACGGCCGTCGCGGACGCCCGGTCACCGGACCGGGCAACCGGCCGCTCAAGTCGCTGTCGGATCTGCTCAAGGGCAAGCAGGGCCGGTTCCGCCAGAACCTGCTCGGCAAGCGCGTCGACTACTCGGGCCGTTCGGTCATCGTGGTCGGCCCGCAGCTGCGCCTGCATCAGTGCGGTCTGCCCAAGCTGATGGCACTGGAGCTGTTCAAGCCGTTCGTGATGAAGCGTCTGGTGGATCTCAACCACGCGCAGAACATCAAGAGCGCCAAGCGGATGGTGGAGCGCCAGCGCCCGCAGGTGTGGGACGTGCTGGAAGAGGTCATCGCCGAGCACCCGGTGCTGCTCAACCGCGCACCCACCCTGCACCGCCTCGGTATCCAGGCCTTCGAGCCGCAGCTGGTCGAGGGCAAGGCCATCCAGCTGCACCCGCTGGTCTGTGAGGCGTTCAACGCCGACTTCGACGGTGACCAGATGGCGGTGCACCTGCCGCTGAGCGCGGAGGCGCAGGCCGAGGCCCGCATCCTGATGCTGTCGTCGAACAACATCCTGTCGCCGTCGGACGGCCGCCCGCTGGCCATGCCGCGACTGGACATGGTGACCGGCCTGTACTACCTGACCACCGAGGTTCCCGGCGACACCGGCAGCTACGCGCCGGCCACCGCCGACGCCCCGGAGACCGGTGTGTACAGCAGCCCGGCCGAGGCCATCATGGCGATGGACCGCGGCGCGCTGAGCGTGCGGGCACCCATCAAGGTGCGGCTGTCCGCGCAGCGCCCGCCGGCCGATGTCGAGACCGAGCTGTTCGGCGAAAACGGCTGGCGTCCGGGTGACGCGTGGACCATCCAGACCACGCTGGGCCGGGTGCTGTTCAACGAGCTGCTGCCCGACGGGTACCCGTTCGCCAACGCGCAGATGCACAAAAAGGTGCAGGTCTCGATCATCAACGATCTGGCCGAGCGCTACCCGATGATCGTGGTCGCGCAGACCGTCGACAAGCTCAAGGACGCGGGCTTCTACTGGGCCACCCGTTCCGGCGTGACGGTCTCCATGGCCGACGTGCTGGTGCCGCCGCAGAAGAAGGAGATCCTCGACCACTACGAGGGCGAGGCCGACTCCATCGAGAAGAAGTACCAGCGTGGTGCCCTGAACCATCAGGAGCGCAACGAGGCTCTGGTGAAGATCTGGCAGGACGCCACCGAGAAGGTGGGTAAGGCCCTGGAGGATTACTACCCGGAGGACAACCCGATCACCCTGCTGCCGAAGTCCGGTGCGACCGGCAACATGACCCAGGTACGCAACCTGGCCGGCATGAAGGGTCTGGTCACCAACCCCAAGGGTGAGTACATCCCGCGGCCGATCAAGTCCTCGTTCCGCGAGGGTCTGACGGTGTTGGAGTACTTCATCAACACCCACGGTGCCCGTAAGGGTCTGGCCGACACCGCGCTGCGTACCGCGGACTCGGGTTACCTGACCCGTCGTCTGGTGGACGTGTCCCAGGACGTCATCGTCCGCGAGCACGACTGCGGCACCGAGCGCGGCATCACCGTCCCGATCGCCGAGAAGCAGGCCGACGGCACGCTGATCCGGGATCCGCACGTGGAGACCAGTGCGTTCGCCCGCACCCTGGCCGCCGATGCGCTGGACGCCGACGGCAACGTCGTCGTCGAGCGGGGTCACGACCTGGGTGACCCGGCGATCGACGCCCTGCTGGCCGCCGGCATCACCTCGGTCAAGGTCCGCTCGGTGCTGACCTGCACCACCGGCACCGGCGTCTGCGCCACCTGCTACGGCCGGTCGATGGCCACCGGGCAGCTGGTCGACATCGGCGAGGCGGTCGGCATCGTCGCCGCCCAGTCGATCGGTGAGCCGGGTACCCAGCTGACCATGCGTACGTTCCACCAGGGTGGCGTCGGTGGCGACATCACCGGTGGTCTGCCGCGCGTGCAGGAGCTGTTCGAGGCTCGCGTTCCGCGGGCCCGGGCCCCGATCGCCGACGTCACCGGCCGGGTGCAGCTGGAGGAGTCCGACAAGTTCTACAAGATCACCATCGTCCCCGACGACGGCGGCGAGGAAGTCGTCTACGACAAGCTGCCCCGTCGTCAGCGGCTGAAGGTGTTCAAGCACGAGGACGGCTCCGAGCGGCCGCTGGCCAACGGCGACCACATCGAGGTCGGCCAGCAGCTCATGGAGGGTTCGGCCGATCCGCACGAGGTGCTGCGTGTCATGGGCCCGCGTGAGGTGCAGGTCCACCTGGTCGACGAGGTCCAGGACGTGTACCGGGCTCAGGGTGTGTCGATCCACGACAAGCACATCGAAGTGATCATCCGGCAGATGCTGCGCCGGGTGACCATCATCGATTCCGGTTCCACCGAGTTCCTGCCGGGTTCGCTCACCGAGCGCGGCGAGTTCGAGGCGGAGAACCGCCGGGTGGTCGCCGAGGGCGGCGAGCCCGCGGCCGGGCGTCCGGTGCTGATGGGTATCACCAAGGCCTCGCTGGCCACCGACTCGTGGTTGTCGGCGGCGTCGTTCCAGGAGACCACCCGCGTGCTGACCGATGCGGCGATCAACTGCCGCAGCGACAAGCTCAACGGTCTGAAGGAGAACGTGATCATCGGCAAGCTGATCCCGGCCGGCACGGGCATCGCCCGGTACCGCAACATTGCGGTGCAGCCGACCGAGGAGGCCCGGGCCGCTGCGTACACGATCCCGTCGTACGAGGATCAGTACTACAGCCCGGACTTCGGCCAGGCCACCGGTGCCGCGGTTCCGCTGGACGACTACGGATACAGCGACTACCGCTAAACCCGCCAGATCCGGCACAAAGCGAGCGCTCGCGAGGCATACCCTCGCGAGCGCTCGCTTTGATGAAACGCGGTGCTACGGCGTGATCACCCGTCGCCGGCTACTGGCCGGGTGGAAGGTTCAGGGGTTTGGCGAAGACGCCCACCGCGAAAGTGGTCGGGTACTGGTCGCCCTGAAGTGTGGCCTCCGCGGTCGCCATGCCGATCTCGGTGTATCTGCAGTCGAGCATCGTCTTTTTGTGGCCGGGGCTGTTCAACCATCCGTTGATCAGGTCCGGTCGTGTCGGGAAGTCGGTGTTCAGTCCGAACCCACCCATGATCTCGCCCGCCAGGCCGGCCTTGTAGCCGGTGTCCCGAACGCGGCTGGCAATGGTCGAACTATCCGAACCGGCGTGGTCAGTGGTTTTGAGGCTGGCGTAGTCGTCGGCGTGCCGTTGCGCGGCCGTCAACAGTTGGGGATTCGGGGTGACCGGGCCGCACCCGTTCTTCGCGCGTTGCTCGTTGACCAGATCGACGAGCGTTTGGTCCGGGTCGGCGAGTGCCGTGGCGGGCGCGCCGAAGAGCAGCCCTGCGGTCAATGCGACAGTGACCGCGCCACGACCGAGTGTCGCTCCGTGAAGACCCGTGGCTTTCATGGTGTATTCCTTCTATATGGGCGAATTGCCTTTTCGGTGACGAAAAGATCGCCGCGCACGTACGGAATCGGAAGGTTTTCGCACTATAGCTTTCTATAGCTGTTTTGGTTCCGATTCTGAAAGTTCGCAGTTGGAATGCTCGGCCCGTCGAGTCAGTCGACGATCTCCAGAATGCTTCCGGCCGGGGCGTCGAGCGCATCGACGGTGCGCCGGGCGGCGTCGTCGATCTGCACGCGCGGGGCCGGCGGGAGTTCGTCGGGGTACCAGGTGTCGGGACCGTAGAAGTAGCCGTAGCGCAGGATCACCCCGCCGGCGTCGAGCACCAGCCGTTCGTGCTCGGCGGTGGCCGCCGGGAACGCGGTCGACTGGGCGATGACCTTCGCGGGTCCGGCCGCGGCGATTAGATTGCGGGTGCCGACGGTGCGGATGCGTTCATTGGCGCCCAGCGAGTCCTCCAGCCGCTCGACGCGGTCGGGCAGGTCGGTGAGCTGGTGCAGCACCAGGTCGGGGCAGAAGTCGAGGATCGCGTCGCGCACCCCGTCAGCGTCGTAGACATCGCAGGTCACCGGCTCGGCACCGAGGTGCGCGACGGCCTGGTGATCGGAGCGGGTCATCCCGGCGACGACGTGCCCGTCGGCGAGCAGCAGCGGAACGACGCGCCGTCCGATCACGCCGGTCGCGCCGGCCACAAAGATTCGCACGCGATTTCCTTTCTGTCGGTCACTCCAGTCGGCCGAATCCCCGGATACCCGGATCGTCGGCGATCCGAAACGTCGACAGTCCGATGCCGCGGCCCTCGCCGCCGCCGATGGTGGTCAGGGTGCCGTCGTCGTCGACGAGCACCAGGTTGACGTGCTGGCCCTTGGGGCTCGGCTCGTCGTAGATCACCATGTCACCCGGTTGCGGCCGGTAGTCGGGGCCCTCCCACCGGTTCTCGGCGCGCAGATAGGCGGTCAGCGTCAGCACGCCGGGGATCCGCCAGTTGCCGGAGTTCGGGTTGGCGAACGGGTACCCGGCCTCGCGCATCACCCAGCTGGTGAAGTCCGCGCACCAGGGCTCGTCGTTGCCGTCGGAGTAGCGCCACATGCCCGGCTGGTCCGCGTACTGCTGGTCCAGCACGCCGATCACCGCCGCCCGGGCGGGGCTCAGCGCGGTGGTGTCGACGACCGGGAACGGCGGTTGGGCGGTGTGTTCGCGGTAGGCGCGGTAGCCGAGCATCCCGCCAACCCCGAGTACGGCGAACACCGTCACCAGCAGGAAGGTGCGGCGCAGGATTTTCTGCATACCGTCCAGGCTACGGATGCGCTCGGGGGTACAGGGACGACGATTCGCCCATTACAAGTATTGATCGTCCGTCGTGATTCTGTAACATTGGAGGCATGCCGGATACCCACGTCGTGTTCAACCAGGCCCCGCCGCTTCTCGACTACAACCCCGCGACCTCGCCGGTGCTGATGGAAGCACTGGAACGCGAGGGCGGCGTCTGGGGCGCCGACGAGGTCTTCGCCCTCGGCGCGCTCTCGGGTACCGAGCAGGCGCAGCGCTGGGGTGAGCTCGCCGATCGCAACGCCCCGATCCTGCACACCCACGACCGCTACGGGCACCGCATCGACGAGATCGAATACGACCCCGCCTATCACGAGCTCATGCGCACCGCGATCGCCCACGGACTGCACGCCGCGCCCTGGGCCGACGACCGCCCCGGTGCCCATGTGGTGCGCGCGGCGAAGAACGGGGTGTGGACACCGGAGCCCGGTCACCTGTGCCCGATCTCGATGACCTACGCCGTCGTCCCCGCGCTGCGCTACAACCCCGAGCTCGCCGAGATCTACGAACCGCTGCTGACCTCACGGGTCTACGACCCGGTGTTGCGGGTGCCGGCGACCAAATCCGGGATCACCGCGGGGATGTCGATGACCGAGAAGCAGGGCGGCTCCGACGTGCGCGCGGGCACCACCGCGGCGGTCCCGAACGCCGACGGCAGCTACACGCTCACCGGCCACAAGTGGTTCACTTCGGCGGCGATGGGCGACGTCTTCCTGGTGCTGGCCCAGGCGCCCAGCGGGCTGAGCTGCTTCTTCCTGCCCCGGATTCTGCCCGACGGCACCCGCAACCGGATGATGATCGCCCGGCTCAAGGACAAGCTCGGCAACCACGCCAACGCCTCCAGCGAGATCGAGTACGACGGCGCCACCGCCTGGTTGGTGGGGGAGGAGGGCCGCGGGGTGGCGACCATCATCGAGATGGTCAACCTGACCCGGCTGGACTGTGCGCTGGGCAGCGCGACGTCGATGCGCACCGGCCTGGCCCGCGCCATGCACCACACCCAGTACCGCAAGGCGTTCGGCGCCTATCTCATCGACGCGCCGCTGATGCGCAACGTGCTGGCCGACATGGCCATCGAGGCCGAGGCGGCCACTATGCTGGCCATGCGGATGGCCGGCGCCACCGACGCCGCCGTGCGCGGGGACGTCCGGGAGACCATGTTCCGCAGGATCGGGTTGGCCGCGGCCAAGTACTGGATCTGCAAGCAGGCCACTGCGCACGCCGCCGAGGCGATGGAGTGTTTCGGCGGCAACGGCTACGCCGAGGAATCCGGTATGCCGCGGCTGTACCGGGAGGCGCCGCTGATGGGCATCTGGGAGGGTTCGGGCAACGTCAGCGCGCTGGACACCCTGCGCGCCATGGCCACCCGGCCGGACTGCGTCGAGGTGCTGTTCGACGAGCTGTCCGGGCCCGCCGGACAGGACCCGCGGCTGGCCGCCCATGTCGTTGCGCTGCGCGCACAGCTCGCCGACCCGGCGACCCTGGAATACCGGGCGCGGCGCATCGCCGAGGACATCGCGCTGGGGATGCAGGGCGCGCTGCTGGTCGCCCACGGGCACCCGGCGGTGACCGAGGCGTTCCTGGCCACCCGGCTCGCCGGTGACCGCGGTGGCGCCTACGGCACCCTGCCCGCCGGCCTGGACCTCGCGCCCATCCTGGAGCGCGCCATGGTCAAGGGTGGCTGAAATCGCGGCGGTCGCCCAGGCGTCGCGGCTCAGCGCGCGGTCGGTGGTGCTGTCGGTGCTCCTCGGCGCCCACCCCGCGTCGGCCACGGCGGCCGAACTGATCCGGCTCACCGCCGATTTCGACATCAAGGACACCGCGCTGCGGGTGGCGCTGACCCGGATGGTAGCCGCCGGGGATCTGGTCCGCTCGGCCGACGGCTACCGGCTCGCCGACCGGCTGCTGGAGCGCCAACGTCGCCAGGACGCCGCGCTGGCTCCCCGATTGCGGGACTGGGACGGCCGGTGGCTGACCCTGATCGTCACCCGGACCGGCGCCGACGCCCGCAGCCGCGCCGAGCTGCGCAGACTGCTGGCAGACAACCGATTCGGCGAACTGCGCGAGGGCGTGTGGCTGCGACCGGACAACATCGACGCCGACCTGGACGCCGAGATCGCCCCGTGGGTGCGCGTGCTCTCGGCCCACGACGCCGACCCGGTAGGGCTGGCGGCCGCGCTGTGGGATCTGCCCGCCTGGCGCGATACCGGTGGGGAACTGCTGGCGGCCATGGCGCAGGCCGCCGACGTGCCGGCCCGGTTCGCCGTCGCCGCGGCCATCGTGCGGCACCTGCGCACCGACCCGGTGCTGCCTGCGGACCTGCTGCCCGACGGCTGGCCCGGTGGTGGCCTGCGCGCCGCCTACCGGGACTTTGCCGGCGACTTCGCCGCCGGCGCCCGTATAGCCTTCATGCCATGACGAACCCGCCCATCTATAGCGCCGAGCTCCCGGAAATCTGGCAGCGCCGCTTCGCGTTCTTCGACGCCTACGGTCAGCCGAACTCCTCGCCGGAGGCGCGTGCGGCGTTCCGGGCGTTGCCCTTCGGCACCAGGATGCGGCTCAATTCCAACTTCCTGGCGTTCCTGTTCGGGCCGATCTATTTCTTCGTCAAGGGGATGTGGCGCAAGGGCCTGTCCCTGCTGGCGATCGGGCTCGCCATCGGTGTCCTGCTCTCGGGCGTCGAGACCTCCAACGGGATCGTGCGCGCCCTGAGTCTGGTGGACCCGCTGATCGCCATGCTCACCGCCAACTACGCCTACTATCTGCACGTCGTACACCACAGCGTGTCCTGGAATCCCTTCGAGGGCATGGGCCGGCGGAAGACCGACGCGCCCCGCTTCGACCCGAGCGCATGACCGGCGTCCGCGTCGAGCGCAACGGGCCGGTGACGACGGTCGTCATGAACCGGCCGGGTGCCCGCAACGCCGTCGACCGGCCGACCGCCGAGGAGCTGCACGCCGCGTTCGCCGAGTTCGACGCCGACGACGACGCCGCGGTCGCGGTGCTCTGGGGCGACGGAGGCACCTTCTGCGCTGGTGCCGACCTCAAGGCGTTCGGTACCCCCGAGATGAATCGCACCGAGCCGCACGGGCCCGGTCCGATGGGCCCCACCCGGATGCAGCTGTCCAAACCGGTGATCGCCGCGGTCAGCGGCTACGCCGTGGCCGGAGGGCTGGAGCTGGCGCTGTGGTGCGACCTGCGCATCGCCGAGGAAGACGCCACCTTCGGGGTGTTCTGCCGGCGCTGGGGAGTGCCGCTGATCGACGGCGGCACGGTCCGGTTGCCCCGGCTGATCGGGCACGGCCGGGCGATGGACCTGATCCTGACCGGCCGAGCCGTGGGTGCGGCCGAAGCCCTCGACATCGGCCTGGTCAACCGGGTGGTCCCGCCGGGGCAGGCCCGCGCCGCCGCCGAGGAAATGGCCGCCGAACTGGCCGCCCTGCCGCAGCGGTGCCTGCGCGCCGACCGAGATGCGGCGCTGGCCGCATGGGGGCTCAGCGAGGCCGACGCGCTGGCCGCCGAGTTCACCAGTCTGGCCAGGGTCGCCGACGAACCGCTGACCGGCGCGCGACGGTTCACCGAGCGCGCGGTTTAGCCCCGCCGAACGGTGTTGCCCGCGGCCGCATCGACCTGCGGGTTCCCGTCGTCGTAGCGGATCGTGTTGTTGATCCCGGTCGCGTGGATGCGCCCGCTGATCGCCGCCGCGTTCACCCGGTTGTCGTTGCCCGGCACGTCGACGTTCGCGCACCGGCCGGTGACCGTCAAGGTGTTGTTGGAGCCGGTCACCGTCAGCGACCTGCCCTCGGCGCAGTCGACGGTCATCGTGGTTCCCACGCCCGCATAGGAGATGGCGTCGCCGGGCGCCCCGTGCCCGTCAGAGGTGCCGCCGTCCGACCCGCAGCCGGTCACCGACAGTCCGAGGGCTACCGCCAGCAGGAGGTGCGCGACGGGTCGCACGTCATCAGCCGCTGATCTGGTTGATGATGTTGGTCATGCCCAGTTCGCGGCCCCGGTCGACAACGTAGGGCTGCCCGGACTTGTAGAGCACGGTGTTGCCGGAGCCGTAGACGGTGATGTCGTTGACCACGTTGTCGGCGATGACGGTGTTGTTCGACCCCTGGGTGGTGACCGCCCAGCAGCTGCCCAGCGCGGTGATGGTGTTGTTCGCCCCGTTGACGAACAGCGTCGCGTCGTTGCATTCGATGGTCTCCACGCTGCCCATCTTCGTGATGTGGGTGTCGCCGTTCTTGGCGCCGGCGGGCGCCGCGCCGGACAGCGCGACGCCGGTCAGCGCGGCCGACGAAACCAACAGCGCGGTGCACGACATGCAAACCCCGGCCAAACTCCGCCTCATGGCCGATGAGCCTACGTCAATTAGAGTGCTTTGCTGGTGCTGTTCGCCGGCGCCCACCGCACCGTGCAGCACGACGCCTTCGAAGGGACCCCGGTATGCCCCCCACCCCCGACACTCGGTCGTCGGGCACCCGGGCGCGCGGGGGCGGGCGCGGGGCCAAACTCAGCCGCGACGTCATCGTCAACGCGGCACTGGCGTTCCTCGACCGCAAGGGCTGGGATTCGCTGACCATCAACGCGCTGGCCAGCCACCTCGGTACCAAGGGCCCGTCGTTGTACAACCACGTCGACAGCCTCGACGACCTGCGCCGCGCGGTGCGGATGCGGGTGATCGACGACATCATCGGGATGATCAACACCGCCGCCGAGGGACGCGTTCGCGACGACGCGGTGCTGGTCACCGCGGCGGCCTACCGCAGCTACGCCCATCACCACCCGGGCCGCTACGCCGCCTTCACCCGGCTGCCGTTCGGGGACGACGACCCCGAGTACGCGGTCGCGACCAAGGCTGCCGCCGCGCCGGTCATCGCGGTCCTGGCCTCCTACGGGCTGGACGCCGAGCAGGCATACGTTGCGGCGCTGGAGTTCTGGTCGGCCATCCACGGCTTCGTGCTGCTGGAGATGACCGGCGTGATGGACGACGTCGACGCCGACGCGGTGTTCTCCGACATGGTGTTGCGGCTCAGCGTGGGCCTGCAGAAACGTTGATGTCGCGGCGGGTGCGGGGCGCCGTCCGTGCGCTTTGACCTGTGCTACGCCGGGCGGGTAAGGTAGGACCTCGTGCCTGGCCACCAGGCGCGCACGCCGCTGTCCAGCAGGGGTTATGTGCGCACGCCGGGCGAATTCGCATGTGCAAGCATCGCTGAATCTAGCCGATTCACGTCGGTGTGAGCGCGCGCGACACGCCCGGTCGCGGGGTAAGGGACCGGGGCATAACTGCAGTACAGAGACCTCGCGTCGACAAACCTCAGAGAAGTAGTAGCAACACAGGAAGCCGGTAAATGCCAACCATCAACCAGCTGGTCCGCAAGGGCCGCCACGACAAGGCTGCGAAGGTGAAGACCGCGGCGCTTAAGGGCAGCCCGCAGCGCCGTGGCGTGTGCACCCGCGTGTACACCACCACCCCGAAGAAGCCGAACTCGGCGCTTCGCAAGGTCGCACGTGTGCGTCTGACCAGCGGCGTTGAAGTCACCGCATACATTCCGGGCGAAGGCCACAACCTGCAGGAGCACTCGATGGTGCTGGTGCGCGGCGGCCGTGTGAAGGACCTTCCCGGTGTGCGCTACAAGATCATCCGCGGTTCGCTGGACACCCAGGGTGTCAAGAACCGCAAGCAGGCACGCAGCCGCTACGGCGCGAAGAAGGAGAAGAGCTAATGCCGCGCAAGGGGCCCGCGCCGAAGCGCCCGCTGGTCAATGACCCGGTCTACGGATCGCAGCTGGTGACCCAGCTGGTCAACAAGGTTCTGCTGGACGGCAAGAAGTCCACCGCCGAGCGCATCGTCTACGGCGCGCTGGAGCAGGCCCGCGACAAGACCGGTACCGACCCGGTCGTCACCCTCAAGCGCGCGCTGGACAACGTCAAGCCGAGCCTCGAGGTCCGCAGCCGCCGCGTCGGTGGCGCCACCTACCAGGTGCCCGTCGAGGTCCGCCCGGACCGCTCCACCACGCTGGCCCTGCGCTGGCTGGTCAGCTTCTCCCGGGCCCGTCGGGAAAAGACCATGGTCGAGCGGCTGGCCAACGAGATCCTCGATGCCAGCAACGGCCTGGGCGCCTCCGTCAAGCGACGTGAGGACACCCACAAGATGGCCGAGGCCAACCGCGCCTTCGCGCACTACCGCTGGTGATGACGCCCGGCGGCCGCTACCGGCCGCCGGCGCAAACCGCATGACCTGCGCCGCAGGTACACAACCGAACTGATCGAAAGAGTGGGAATTTCACCGTGGCACAAGAGGTGCTCACCGACCTGAGCAAGGTCCGCAACATCGGCATCATGGCGCACATCGATGCCGGTAAGACCACCACCACCGAGCGGATCCTGTACTACACCGGGGTCAACTACAAGATCGGTGAAACCCACGACGGCGCCTCCACCACCGACTGGATGGAGCAGGAGCAGGAGCGCGGGATCACCATCACCTCCGCGGCGGTGACCTGCTTCTGGGACGGCACCCAGATCAACATCATCGACACCCCCGGGCACGTCGACTTCACCGTCGAGGTGGAGCGTTCGCTGCGCGTGCTCGACGGCGCGGTGGCCGTGTTCGACGGCAAGGAAGGCGTGGAGCCGCAGTCCGAGCAGGTGTGGCGCCAGGCCTCCAAGTACGACGTGCCGCGCATCTGCTTCGTCAACAAGATGGACAAGCTCGGTGCCGACTTCTACTTCTCGGTGCGCACCATGGAGGAGCGCCTCGGGGCCAACGTGATCCCGATCCAGCTGCCGATCGGCGCCGAGAACGACTTCGAGGGCGTCGTCGACCTGGTCGAGATGGTCGCCAAGGTGTGGCGCGGCGAGACCAAGCTGGGCGAGAAGTACGACGTCGTCGAGATTCCGGCCGACCTGGCCGAGCGGGCCGAGGAATACCGCACCAAGATGATCGAGGCCGTCGCCGAGACCGACGACGACCTGATGGAGAAGTACCTCGGCGGTGAAGAGCTGACGATCGAGGAGATCAAGGGCGGCCTGCGCAAGCTGACCGTCAGCGGTGAGGCCTACCCGGTGCTGTGCGGCTCGGCGTTCAAGAACAAGGGCGTGCAGCCCATGCTCGACGCCGTTGTCGACTACCTGCCGTCGCCGCTGGACGTCCCGCCGGCCGAGGGACACGTCCCCGGCAAGGAAGACGAGATCATCTCCCGCAAGCCGAGCCTGGACGAGCCGTTCTCGGCGCTGGCGTTCAAGGTCGCCACCCACCCGTTCTTCGGCAAGCTGACCTACGTCCGGGTTTACTCGGGCAAGGTCGACTCCGGCGCCCAGGTCATCAACGCGACCAAGGGCAAAAAGGAGCGTCTGGGCAAGCTGTTCCAGATGCACGCCAACAAGGAGAACCCGGTCGAGTCGGCGTCCGCGGGCCACATCTACGCGGTGATCGGCCTCAAGGACACCACCACCGGCGACACCCTGTGTGACCCGAGCAACCAGATCGTGCTGGAGTCGATGACCTTCCCGGATCCGGTTATCGAGGTGGCCATCGAGCCGAAGACCAAGAGCGACCAGGAAAAGCTGTCGATCGCCATCCAGAAGCTGGCCGAGGAAGACCCCACCTTCAAGGTGCACCAGGACTCCGAGACCGGCCAGACCGTCATCGGCGGCATGGGCGAGTTGCACCTGGACATCCTGGTGGACCGCATGCGTCGCGAGTTCAAGGTCGAGGCCAACGTCGGCAAGCCGCAGGTGGCCTACCGCGAGACCATCCGCCGCAAGGTCGAGAAGGTCGAGTTCACCCACAAGAAGCAGACCGGTGGATCCGGCCAGTTCGCGAAGGTGCTCATCGACCTGGAGCCGTTCTCCGGCGAGGATGGTGCCACCTACGAGTTCGAGAACAAGGTCACCGGTGGCCGTATCCCGCGTGAGTACATCCCGTCGGTGGACGCCGGCGCCCAGGACGCCATGCAGTACGGCGTGCTGGCCGGCTACCCGCTGGTGAACGTGAAGGTCACCCTGCTCGACGGCGCGTACCACGACGTCGACTCCTCGGAAATGGCCTTCAAGATCGCCGGCTCCCAGGTGCTGAAGAAGGCCGCGCAGTCCGCGCAGCCGGTCATCCTGGAGCCCATCATGGCCGTCGAGGTCACCACGCCCGAGGATTACATGGGCGACGTGATCGGCGACCTGAACTCCCGCCGTGGCCAGATCCAAGCCATGGAGGAGCGCAGCGGTGCGCGCGTCGTCAAGGCGCAGGTGCCGCTGTCGGAGATGTTCGGCTACGTCGGCGACCTGCGGTCGAAGACCCAGGGCCGGGCGAACTACTCCATGGTGTTCGACTCGTATGCCGAAGTTCCGGCGAACGTGTCGAAGGAAATCATCGCCAAGGCGACCGGCGAGTAAGACCATCCGGGTTCGTGGACTACTCTGCTAACCCGGCTGACAAAGAAATCAACCCTGCTTTAACCAGAAGCACCAACTAGTCCAGGAGGACAAGAAGTGGCGAAGGCGAAGTTCGAGCGGACGAAGCCGCACGTCAACATCGGGACCATCGGTCACGTTGACCACGGCAAGACCACGCTGACCGCGGCTATCACCAAGGTTCTGCACGATAAGTACCCCGATTTGAACGAGTCGCGCGCATTCGACCAGATCGACAATGCGCCCGAGGAGCGTCAGCGCGGTATCACCATCAACATCTCGCATGTTGAGTACCAGACCGAGAAGCGCCACTACGCGCACGTTGATGCCCCCGGCCACGCCGACTACATCAAGAACATGATCACCGGTGCCGCCCAGATGGACGGCGCGATCCTGGTGGTTGCCGCCACCGACGGCCCGATGCCGCAGACCCGCGAGCACGTGCTGCTCGCCCGTCAGGTCGGCGTGCCCTACATCCTGGTCGCGCTGAACAAGTCGGACATGGTCGAGGACGAGGAGCTCCTGGAGCTCGTCGAGATGGAGGTCCGCGAACTGCTGGCCGCCCAGGACTTCGACGAGGACGCCCCGGTCATCCGGGTCTCCGCGCTGAAGGCCCTCGAGGGTGACGCGACCTGGGTCAAGTCCGTTGAGGACCTGATGGAGGCCGTCGACGAGTCGATCCCGGACCCGGTCCGCGAGACCGACAAGCCGTTCCTGATGCCCGTCGAGGACGTCTTCACCATCACCGGCCGTGGCACCGTGGTCACCGGTCGCGTCGAGCGTGGCGTGATCAACGTGAACGAGGAAGTCGAGATCGTCGGCATCCGCCCGACCACCACCAAGACCACCGTCACCGGTGTCGAGATGTTCCGCAAGCTGCTCGACCAGGGCCAGGCGGGCGACAACGTCGGTTTGCTGGTTCGTGGCATCAAGCGCGAGGACGTCGAGCGTGGCCAGGTTGTGGTCAAGCCCGGCACCACCACCCCGCACACCGAGTTCGAGGGCAGCGTCTACATCCTGTCCAAGGACGAGGGCGGCCGCCACACGCCGTTCTTCAACAACTACCGCCCGCAGTTCTACTTCCGTACCACGGACGTGACCGGCGTGGTTACCCTGCCCGAGGGCACCGAGATGGTGATGCCCGGTGACAACACCGACATCTCCGTCAAGCTGATCCAGCCGGTCGCCATGGACGAGGGCCTGCGGTTCGCCATCCGTGAGGGTGGCCGCACCGTCGGCGCCGGCCGGGTTACCAAGATCATCAAGTGATCTGATCTAGGCACACGAAAGTGGCGCTCACCCCTACGGGTGGGCGCCACTTTCGTTGTGTGCGGGCGTCCCTGGGGTTGGGCTCCCGGCAGTCCGCGGCCAGATTGACGCCCGGGCTGTTCCAAGTGGGCGGTATTCGTTGAGATTGACAGCTGGGTCGTTGCGGGCGGGCCGTTCCTGTCGAAATCGACGCCCGGGCTGCACCGCCGGCCCGGGAACCGCCCAGGCGTCGATTTCGGTGAGCCTGCCGTTGTGCGTACGGCCTTGGCGTCGATCTCGACGAGCTTCCCGGGTGGGTACCGAACTTTGTTCTACGGACGCCGATTTCGGCCGCTTCGCTGGTGTTCGCTGGGCGGACACGTTGCGCTGAGGTGGCGGCTCACGCAACGCCGACGAAATAGGCCTTGGTAACCCGCAGTGTGGTCAGCGGCCCCTTCGAACCACCCACCTCCACGCTCCATCCGCCCGGGTTCTTGGTGATTCCGTGGTCGGATCCGGAGCCGCCCCAGACCGCAACAAAGTCGGCCTGGACGGTTCCGCCTTGGCAATAGAAGGCTCCGTAGTAGTCGGGGTGCTGCTCTTGGGCGCTCCAGCTGCCGCCGAGCCGGGCCCGGCAAGTGGTGCCGTCCTCGAGTTCGATCCCGATCGGACGGGCCGGTTCCGTTCGTGGTCTCATCGACCCGTAGTTCGTGGTGGGTCGCTTTTTCAGTGTCGTTTGGAACGGATCCTGCAGGCACAGTAGGTAGCTACCGCCCTGGGTGGGCCAGCAGGCGTCGCCCATGTCCGCGCTCGAGCCACATTCCACGACACCGCCGGTGACGTCGTAGCGTGACTCGCTACCGTAGGTGCAGTCCGTTGGCATGTTGAGCATCGAGTCGTCCTCGACAAAGCCCGGCATCAGGTTGCCGTCGTGATCAACGGGCTTGAGGATGATTTCTTCTGGTACTGATTTCGGCTGAGCAGCCGGGCTGCCTGACGGCGTGTCACTGCCCCGGGAACATCCGGCCAGCAGTAGACAGGCGACGGCCAGCAGCGAAAGAACCCCCCGAGTCATGCCCGGAGTATAGGAAAGTCCGGACCCGCAGGACAGGATGTCGGTCGATCAGCTGACTAATTACTGTGAAGGAACTGTGATTGGATGGGCCGATGTCGAACGTGCAGATGACCCGGGGGCGGCGCGCGATCCAGCTGGGGGTGAAGGTCGGGGCGGCGTTGTGTGTTATCGGACTGGCGGGCTGCGGATCGTCGCACGAATCGCAACCGGCCGGCGCGGAGTCGACAGCGGCGGTCTCGTCGAAGCCGGATATCACCCACATGTCGGAAACGCTTGTCGTGGGGCGGGACTCGTTCCCTGACGTTCCCGGCGGGGACTGGCGAGCGCCGTACATGTACGAGCATCCGGAGTCGGACGAATCCGCCGAGTGCGGTCCAATGCTGAATCAATATGTGCGTGGCGAGGATTCGATGGCGTTGGCGAGTTTGAAGAAGGACGGCAACAAGCCCAGCTTCCGAATCGACCTGACGTTGCCGTCAGAACCGCTACCGAATTGGCATGCATTGTCGGAGAAGTGCAGGTCGATTGGGCAATTCGAGCTGACGCCGAGATCGCTCGACGGACTTCCTGCGTGGGCGGTGGCATCTGACATCAACCTCGACGACGGTCAAGGCGACAAGCCCGGCTTGTCAATCGCGGGCGACTACCGGGGGCTCGTCATCTACCTGCAGGCGCAACGTCAGCCGACCGGCCTCACCGACGCCGACCTCGCCGCGTGCGTAAAGCTGTTCAACGACCAGGTCGCGAAACTCGAAGCCGCGCCCGCCTAATCGAGGACCCGCTCCGTGGAGGTCCACTGGCCGCCCTTGAACCGGTGGGTGACCTCGACGGTGGCGTCGGGGGAGAAGCCGAGTTTGTCGGCGCCGAGGGAGTCGGGGTAGATCAGCTGCTCGTCGGTGACGATCGTGGGGCCGTCGATCCGCAGTTCCTTGATGAAGCGTGATTCGCCGTAGGTTTCCCCGCGCAGCGGTGACGAGCCCGGGACGATGGTCTCGCCGACCTGCCTCGGGGCCGAGGTATCCGAGAAGTCGAATACACCAATGAATTTCATCATCGACGAGCGTCCAGCGCAGCAGTACTCAAAGGTCGATCCGAAGCAGGTGAAGGTGACCACCGCGTCCTCGGTACGGTCCCCGTCGGCGTCGATCCAACCCTCCAACTTCGGCTCGGTGATCGACGCGCCGCCGAATTCGCCCGACGGCAGGGTGGCTTCACCCTTGCCGTCGCGCACGTTGATCGGAACCGTGCTGGGCCAACCGTAGGAGCCGTGCGCACACACCCCGGCCGGGAAGGTCATGTTGCGGACGGTGGTGTCGGTGACACCGGCGGGCCTGGTGGGCTTCCCGTGCCCGAACGGCGACCACAGCTTTCCGCTGGAGGTGCATCCCGTCAGGAGCACACACACGACAGCGAGCAGCGACGGGATCTTCGGTGACATGTGTATTCCTTTGCTGCTAGCCGAAACTTCTGTATTCACTGCAGCCCTGCAACTCCTCCGCAATCTCGGGTGGAACCCCGCTGCTGGAGACGCAGTCCCAGTTGCCGCCGAGGGTGACGTATTGCCAGGTGCCGTTGACGCGGTGGAACAGCACCCGCACTCTCTGGAAACCAGGGCTTTCCGATGTCGTCGACGCCATCGCCCAGTCGTCGATACAGGTGGGTTCGTCCAGCCCGATGTTCCACATGGTTCGGGCATAGTCCACGTCGGGACTCTCCAGGAGTACAGGCAGCAGCGTCTTGCTGTTGCAGGCACCGGCAGATGCGCCGAACGCGGATCTCGGGTCTATACCGAAGGGAGCCTGCCCACCCCGCGAGCAGCCGGTGAGGAGCAGGCAGAGGGCGGCGATCAGCGAAAGAATCCCCCGAGTCATGAGCGAAGTATAGGGACGCGTTCCATCGTTGTATTCAAGGCACGAATGGAATTAAGCGGACCGACTCAGGGCTTGCGGAGTTGGATCCGGATGCCGACTTGCTCGCAGTAGCTTAGGACCCCGGTCTCGTCAAACGCGCCAGCGGAATTTCCGGTGCACTTGTAGTCATCAATCTGAACTGACTGTCGCGAAAGGGATTTTCCTTCGCCGCGGAACATTCGATCGAACAGGGTCCGTGCTGTGTCGCACGATGCGGATCCCGACTGCACGACTAGTGCATAGTCCCCCTGGTCGGTCTTGTATAGACCGCATTGCTGCGGCCCCGGCGTTGCGCTAGGGGTCGCCGTCGCGAGACGGCATCCTTCCGAACCGGGCGTACGGCCGACATGCGGTTGCCCGGCGGTGTCGCCATCGACCTGGAATGCCAGAAACTGTCCGGCGCCGGGGTCGTTCGGCTGGACCCGTAGGGTCTCGTGGCCGCCGAGGGAGGGTTCGCGCGTAATCGTGGAATCGCCAGCGTAAGCGGCTTGGATGGCGGAGACCGTGGAGCCGTCGCCGACGCCGCGATCGGTCATTGCGCCCAACGGGGTGTCGAGACCGGTGACGAGGCCGGTCGAGTCGTCGATCCACACAGACAACTCGCGCCAGTCGGCTCCCGGCGCGGCAGCCAGTACGGTGCAGTTGTAGTAGTGCTGCTTCGAAAGCGACTTCCCGGCCGCGGTGGCTGCCTCTGCTTCGGTCATACCTATCTTAATCTTCCCGTATCCCTGGAAAGTGGCAACCGGTGGACCTGCCGGCTGTGGTTTGCAGCGGCACAGGACGATGGTTTTGATGGTGCCGGTGTGGCTGTTGTCGCTGGTTTTGGCGTAGCCGTCGATGTCCATTTTGTAGGCGGCGTCGCTGGTGTTGGTGGCACCGGTGTCGAAGTAGACGGTGGTGTGATCCCCGTTTGGAGTGGTTTCCAGGGGTTGTCCGTAGAGCGTGACGGCGTCGGTGATGTTGGTTCCGGTGGTGATGCCGTCGATGGTGCGTCCGCCGTTGTGGGGGGCGATGGAGGTCAAGACCGCGTCGGTGAATTCGAAGTCGCAATCGCGCCACACCACGGTGACGGTTCCGGTGGGGGCGACGGTGGGGAAGTCGGGGTGGGTGGTGCGGATGTCGGTGATGTTGGTGCCGAGGTTGATGCCGAATATGCCGGTGGCCGAGAGGGATTGGTTGGCTTGTTCGATGTTTTGGGTGGCCAGTAGGCGGGCGGCGAGTTGGCCGGCGTTTGCGGCTTGGACGAAGACGCCGCCGGTGACCTCGGCGATGCAGCGCAGTTGGTCGGCGGCGGCGCCGTCGACTTTGAACCCGACGGTGGAGATGGTCAGGCCGGGGTGGGTTTTCTTGAGGTTGGTGGCGGTGTCGCACGGTGGGGTGTCGCAGGTGTCTTCGCCGTCGGAGACCAGCACGATGGCGGTGTCGCCGTCGGGCAGGGCGTCGGCGCCGGTCTGCAGGGCCAGGGAAATGGGGGTGTACCCCGACGGGGTGATGGCGTCGATGGCCGACCCCATGGCGGTGCGGTCTAGTGGTCCGAGGGGGATCAGGGTGCGCACGTCGTTGCAGCCGGCGGGTTTGTCGGTGTCGGCGGATCCGGTGGCGGTGCCGTAGGCCAGCAGTCCGATGGTGGAGTCGTCGGGGAGGGCTTTGAGCAGTCCGTGGGCGGCGGTTTTGGCGGCGTCGATGCGGGGGCCGGGGGCATCGGCTTCGGTCATCGATCCGGAGGCGTCCAGGATCAGCACGGTGGGTACTGATTTCGCCACGGGTGCCGGGGTCGTCGACGATGCAGCTGAGGGCGCGTCAGTGCCCCGGGAACATCCGGCCAGCAGTAGACAGGCGACGGCCAGCAGCGAAAGAATCCCCCGAGTCATGCCCGCAGCATAGGGCAGCGCCGCGAAGTGATCCGGGTACTGCTGCGCAGGTCAGCCGAACGACGGATAGCGCAGAATCTAGAACACGTTCTAGTTCGACTGTTAGCCTGGACGGACAAGCCCTCGGTCGAGGGAACAGGTCGAAAGGATCCTCAGGATGGCAGGACAGCTGGCGGGCCGGGTGGCCTTCGTGACCGGGGCGGCTCGCGGGCAGGGCCGGGCGCACGCCGTCCGGCTGGCCGCCGAGGGCGCCGACCTCATCCTCATCGACATCTGTGGACCGGTCGACCCGTCGGTGCCCTATGCGGCCGCGACGCCGGAAGACCTCGCGCAGACCGTCGCCGAGGCGGAATCCCTCGGCAGCAAGGTGCTTCACCGCCAGGTCGATGTCCGCGACGACGCCGCCGTCAGCCAGGTGGTCAACGACGGCGTCGAGCAGTTCGGCCGGCTCGACATCGTCGTCGCCAACGCCGGGGTGCTCAGCTGGGGACGGCTATGGGAACTCACCTCCGACCAGTGGAAGACCGTCATCGACACCAACCTGACCGGCACCTGGCACACCATCCGCGCCGCCGTGCCGGCCATGATCGCCGCCGGCAACGGCGGGTCGATCATCATCGTCAGCAGCTCGGCCGGCATCAAGGCGTCCCCGGGCAACGGGCACTACGCCGCATCGAAGTTCGGGCTGACCGCGCTGACCAACTCGCTGGCACTGGAAGCCGGCGAATACGGCATCCGGGTCAACTCCATCCACCCGTACTCGGTCGCCACCCCGATGATCGAGAACGACTCGATGCTCGGCATCCTGCAGAAGCACCCGAACTACCTGCACGCCTTCGCACCGATGCCGTATCAACCCGTGCCCAAGGGGGATTCACAGCGTTCGGACTTCATGACGGCTGACGATGTCGCCGACGTGGTGGTCTGGCTGGCCGGTGACGGCTCGGGCAACCTGTCCGGTTCGCAGATCAACATCGACCGCGGGGTCATGCGGTACTGACGCAAACGCGGGCGGCCCTGTCCGCCCCGGTGACGCACGCCACATACACTGCGAAGTGCCGACGGCGGGTCTAACGGGAGAGGGGGGCCGGTGGCGCGCATCTTCCTCAGCTATTCGCGGGAGAACAAGCAGGCCGCGCATGCGCTGAAGAACTGGCTGCAGGCGCAGGATCCGGACTTGGCCGACGACATCTTCATGGACGTCGACCAGCAGTCCGGCATTCGTCCCGGCGAGCAGTGGCGAAACTCCATCACCCGCGCGATCGACCGCTGCGAGGTGCTGATCGGCTGCGTCTCCCCGGACTGGGAAACCTCCACGATGTGCCAGGCCGAGTACATGCTCGCCCTGAGCAAGGGCAAGCGGGTGATCCCGGTGCACGTCGTGCCGATGGCCGAGGTCGGCTCCACCGCCGACCTCAACGGCATCCCGATCTACCCGGATTCCGCCGACGACACCGTCCGGGTCGACGCCACCGACTTCTCGCTGACCGGGCTGCACCGGCTGCTGTCGGACATTTCGAGTGAGAACATCAAGTTCGAGTTCCCCGCCGGCCGCACGCCCTACCGCGGCCTGGAGCCGCTCGGCGAAGAGGACGCCGCGGTGTTTTTCGGCCGCGACGGTGACCTGGCCCGCGGCATGTCGTCGCTGCGCAGCGTGCGGCTCACCGACAAGACGCTGTTCGTCATCTCCGGACCCTCGGGTGCGGGTAAGTCGTCGTTCCTGCGCGCCGGTCTGCTGCCCCGGATGCGCCGCGACACAAAGAATTTCATCGTGCTCGACGTCGTCCGTCCGGGCCGTCAGGCGATCACCGGCAGCTCCGGCCTGGCAGCGTCGGTGTACAACGCCGCCGGCTCGCTGACCGGCACCACGCGCGCCGAGGTGATGCGGGTGTGTCAGTCCGATCCCGACGAGGTCCTGGAGATGCTGGGCCGGCTCCACGAGGCCACCACCGACGACCAGGGCGGCGACGAGGACAAATCCCCGCCGACCCTGGTGCTGCCGGTGGATCAGGCCGAGGAGCTGTTTTCCACCGGTGAGGACCCCGACGGCAAGGGTGAGGCGTCGGCGTTCCTGGACCTGATCCGCACCCACGCCGAACGCGATGCAACGCAACGGATTCCGCTGCTGGTCATCATGACCATCCGGGCCGACCGGTTCGAGGCGCTGCAGACCGCCGATCAGCTCAAACTGGTCAAGTATGAACTCTTCGGGGATCTGCGGCCGCTGGGCGACGCCGAGTTCCGTGCGGTAATCGAGGGACCGGCGAAGGTCGGCGGCGCCGACGGTAAACCGATCATCATCGAGGACGCACTGGTCGACCAGCTGGTCAACGACTGTCAGCGCGGCGGCGGCAGCCTGCCCCTGCTGTCGCTGACCATGGCGATGCTGTACGAGAACCACCGCGGCGCCGACGGCACGCTGAAACTCGCGGACTACAAACCGGATTCGATGAACTCGGTGGTCCAGTCGCTGGTCGACGAGGTGGTGGTCGGCGACACCGAGCGCAAGTTGGTGGAGCGCGCGTTCCCGTCGCTCGTGGACGTCGAGCCCGGCACCAACAAGGCCGCCCGCCGCGTCGCCCGCTGGGACGAGTTCGACGAGGACGTCAAAACCCTGCTGAACCAGCTGGTCGCCCAGGGGCTGCTGTCCAAGGCCGGTGGCGACGAGACCATCGAGGTCGCCTTCGAGGGACTCTTCGAGCGCTGGGGACTGCTCAACGAGCTGATCATCCGCCAGGGTCAGGACATCGCCCAGGCGGGCCTGCTGAACATCTGGTCGGACGCCTGGAAGCGCGACGGCGACCGCGGCAAGCTGCTGCAGGGCGACGACGTGACCAAAGCGGTCGGCTTCATCGCTGACGGTTCCCCGCTGCGCGCCCGGCTGGAATCGGCCCGCCCCTACATCGAGGCCTCCCAGCGAGCTGAATCCCAGCGGCGCTTCCGCAACCGGGTGATCGCCGCGCTGACCGTCCTGCTGATCGTGGTGATGCTCGGCACCAGCGGCTGGGGCTTCTACAACCACCGCCAGACCCAGGCGGCGCAGCAGGCCGAAACCGGCATGCGGCTGGTCGCCGAGGCCGATCAGATGATGGAGGGCGGGCGTCCGGGCGGTGACGTGCTCGCACTGCAGCAACTCGTCGTCGCCAGCAAGATGGGCGCTCGCAGCGCCGACTCCGTCGCCAACCGCCGCCGCGATCTGGACCGCATCATGGAGAACCCGGACGGTGGGAACGAACAGGGCGTCACCCCGGTTCGCGCCGTCGCGCTCTCCCCGGCCGGCGACGACGGCGCCGGAATGAAGATCGCCGCCGCCAATGACGACGGCACGCTGCGGATCTGGGATGCCGACACCGGTGCCCTGGACCGCGAGATCAAGGTCGTCAACGACGGGCTGGTGCTCAGCGTGGCGTTCAGCCCGGACGGCAGGTTCGTCGCCACCGGAGACGAAACGGCCACCATGAACATCTGGGACGCCGCCACCGGCGAGCGCGTCGGTGTCCCGATGCACCACGGCGGCAAGGTGCTGAGCGTCGTCTACAGCCCGGACGGCGCACTGGTCGCCACCGGCGGCGAGGACGGATTCCTCACCGTGTGGGACGCCAGCGCCCTGTACAACCGGCCGCTGGTCCGGGAACGTGCCGTCGCCGACGTGCGCGGCACCGTCCGCGCCGTCGCGTTCCGCCCGGCGGCTAAGCTGGTGGACGCGAAGGCTGAGGAGAACCACGCCATCCTGGCCACCGGGAACGACGACGGCGTTGTGCAGCTGTGGGATGCGCGAACTGGGGCGAAGATCGGCCCGGGGAAGCTGGCGGCCCCCAACTCGTCGATCATGAGCCTGGCCTTCGGTGTGGGCTATGACCCGGTGATCGGGGAACTGCCGCGGGTCGCGGTCGGTCTGATCGACGGCGAGGTGCAGGTGCTCGACGGCAACACCCTCGACCTGATCCGCGGGCCGGTCCTGGCGCACCCGGGAGTGGTCACCAGCGTGGCGTTCAGCCCGGGTGGCTCGCGGGTGGTTTCCGGCGGCACCGACAACACGGTCCGGGTGTGGGACGTGGGCGGCGGCGTCGAAAAGCGGCCGTTGACCCCGATCGGCGCACCGCTGATCGGCCACCACGGCACGGTCTCCTCGGTGGCGTTCAACGGTGACACCACGCAGATCGTCTCCGGCGGCATGGACGGGTCGGTGCGCATCTGGGATGCGATCGCCGGCCTCCCGATCCCGGCCCAGCAGGGCAATGAGGTACGCGCGCTCGCGTTCAACCCGGCGGACGCCGAGCAGATGGCGTCCGGGGGTACCGACGGGACGGTGAAGCTGTGGAACCCGACCTCGGCTGCGCCGATTGGGCAGCTCGGCGAACCCGTTCCGCCCCAGGACGATTCGCACACCGTCAACGTGCTGGCCTACAGCCCGGACGGCACCCGGATCGTCGCCGGCGGCCAGGACGGCGTGCTGCGGTTGTGGGACGTGAACGTCCCGGCCGAAAAGCTGCGCTTCGGCCTCAAACGCGACCAGGCCAAGGCCGAGGTGCACCTCGGTGCGGACAATCGGATCAAGGCCGTCGCCTACAGCGGCGACGGCTCCCTGATCGTGACCGGGGACTGGAAGGGCGGAGTCCGGCTGTGGGACGGTCACACCCTGGCCGAGAAGGGCTACCAGGCGGTCCGCTACCAGATCTGGAGCGTCGTGTTCAGCGCCGACAGCGAGCACATCGTCACCGGCTCCGGATACAACCTGTCCGGCAACCCGGTGAACCAGATTCAGTTCTGGCGGGTCGATCGCGATTCCGACCAGGGGCTGGTCTCCGACGGTGACCCGATCACGGGTCCGCCAGGCTGGAACATCTATGCGCTGGCGTTCAGCCCGGACGGCAGCCGGGTCGCCTCCGGCGCCAACGACGGCATCACCCGGCTGTGGAACAGTGATCGCACACCGGCGGGCCCCCCGCTGGGGGCCGACCAGAACACCGTGTCGAGCCTGGCCTTCATGCACCACCGGCCTTGGTTGATTACCGGCGGCAGTGACGGCAAGGTCCGATTGTGGGACGTGGCGGCGTTCCGGCCGCTGGGCAGCCCGATCGACGCGCGGCAGACCTGGATTCACAGCGTCGCGGTGAATCCCGACGACACGCTGATTGCCTCGGCGGGTGCCGACGGCACCATCCACCTGTGGCGGGTGCCCCCCGACCTGGTGGAAAACCTCTGCAGCAAGATCAACGCCAATATGTCGGTCGAGCAGTGGAATGCGGTGGTCGGGAACTCGCTGCGTTATCAGACGCAATGCGAGGGCCTGCCGATTCCCAAGTAATCCGGTTTGGTATTGCGGTTCCTGTGGTGGAATAGTTGCAACGTAGTGACCGTCCTGTGATAATTCGGCGAAGGACGCGGATCGGGGGGGATACCGGTATGAGCCAAAGTGCGACAGGTGTGGTGGCGCGGGGTGCTGCTTGTGTCGCGACGCTGGTCGGCGCGATGATCGCCACCGCGCAGGCACCGGCACAGGCCGATCCGTGCACCTCCTCAATGGTCGCACCGCCTGCCTACTGCGTCCCGGCCCAGGCGCCGGGACAGCAGCCCAAGGCCGATGCCAAGGAGCAGCGGGACGCCACGGCCGGCGGCGGCGCGGCCCGTCCCGGCGGCCATCACTGACCGGTGGCCGACGTCGGCAGGTCGCGAATTGGTTGCGTTTCCTGCCACCGGTGGCCTTTGGCTTGTCTCGATGAAAAGATTGGACGCAGCCCTGGGCGCGCCAAAAAGAAAGGACCCCTTGTGAGGACTACCGACGTACTGGTCGCCGAGAACCCGCTGCGGACCGTCATCTCCGACGCCGAGCTGGAGGTCGCCGCCGAGGACCTGGCGCTGATGTACACGGCACAGACCTCCTCCTACAGCAGGTGCTGCAACTAGCCATGGCCTATGCGGCGCGCTGAGTTCGCGACGCGCGCCGCCACCTTCGGGGAGCTGCTGGGGCCCGGGTTCCGGACATCGGGGAGCCACAGCGACTCCACCCGGGCCGACGACGCCCTGGCGGCCTGGTGCCGGTCCAGCTCGGACGGCCGGTGGCCGCTTTTCGAACGCCGACTCGGCCGCGACGGCTGGGACCTCGAAACCGTCCGCCGCCGGTTCTCCGCCGCGCAGCCGTGCACGACGGATGCCTTCACCTGGGCCGCGGACGCGGACTGGATCCGCGCCGCGCTGATGACCCGGCCGACCGCCGGTGCCGGCGGCCCCTTCCCGTTTTCCGATCTGTTCGTTCCGGTGGTCGACGAGGCGCTGCGGCGGCTGGGCCCCGCGCTGCCCGGCGCCGCGGTGCTGGCCGAATCGGCGCGCCGGGACCTGTGCGAGCGGCTGATGGTCGATCTCACCGGCCTGTGCGCGGCGACCCTCTACGACCGGTTCACCGGGCACCCGGGCGGCTACCGATCCTTCATCGCCACCGTCGACACCGACGGCATCTTCGCCGAAAAACCGGTGCTGCTGCGATTGATCGCCACCCTGGTCCGGCAGTGGCTGGACGCGACCGCCGAGTTCGCCGCGCGCCTGAGTGCCGATATCGACGCACTGCGCGGGTTGGGCGGCGCTGCACCCGATGCCGCGGTGGTCGCCGTCGGCGGCGGGCTGTCCGATCGGCACGACGGCGGACGCACGGTGCTGACAGTCACTTTCGACGGCGGGCGCCGGTGTGTCTACAAGCCGCGGGACCAGCGTCTCGCGGCGGCCTGCTCGGATCTGCTGGACTGGCTGGGCGGGCAGGCGCCGCCGGCCGACCTGCGGGTCGCGCGGACGATATCCCGGGACGGCTACGGCTGGACCGAGTTCGTCGAACACACCGGATGCACGGACGACGACGGCGTTTCCCGGTACTTCCAACGCGCCGGAGCCTGGCTGGCCCTGCTGTACGCTCTGGGCGCCGCCGACGTGCACCACGAGAACGTCATCGCCGCCGGGGACCACCCGGTGCCGGTGGACCTGGAATGCCTACTGCAGGAGGAAGATCCGAACCCGGCGCGCAGTGCGGCATACGCCGCCCACGACCGGGCCCGGTCGATGATCGCCGACTCGGTTCTGTCGGTCGGACTGCTGCCCGGGTACGCCCGCGTCGGTGACCGGGAGATGCGCAGCATTGGCGGAATGGCCGCGGGCTGGGCGCAGCAGGCCGAAATCCGTTGGCGCCAGGTCAACTCCGACGACATGTCACCGGAGGCCACGGTCATCTGCGTCGACCCCACCAATCTGCCGCACATCGCCGGGGAATACGGCCGGCTCGACGCCCACCTGACCGAATTCCTCTCCGGATTCACCGACTACGCGAAATTTCTGAGCAACCGGGACTGGAGTCGATCGCTGGACCGGTTCGCCGGACTGGCGGTCCGCAAGGTCCTGCGGCCCACGCAGTACTACCATCTGCTGCTGACCCGGCTGCGTGACGATCGCACCATGTCCGACGGCATCACCTGGTCGGTCCAGGCGGATTTCGTTGCCCGACTGGCGGACTGGAACACCGAGGACGACCCGCGCTGGCCACTGGTCGCGGCCCAGCGCGATGCCCTGCTGGAGTTGTCCGTGCCCATCTTCTCCACACCGTCGGATCCGGGACTCGTGCGGGTGCGCACCCGGCTGGCCGGTCTCGACGACACCGCGATCGCCCGGCAGATCGAACTGATCGGCCAGACCTCGAGTTTCCTGACCCCGCCGCAGACGACCCTCTCCGCGGCGGCGCACGGATCCGCGGAAGGCCAACCCGCGGCGGCCGCCGACCGGATCGCGCAGCAGATTACGGACTACGCCGTCCGGGCCGAAACCGGCGCGGCATGGACCGGACTGACCTGGTTCCCGGATTCCGACAGCTCACAACTGAGCGTGCTCGGCAACGACCTCTACAACGGCAACGGCGGTATCGCGGTATTCCTGGCCGCACACGCGCGACGGCGGTCCGATGCCGCCGCCGCCGACCTGGCCCGCGCTGCCCTGGCGATGCTGCGCGCAGACCTACACGGCGTCAACGCCTTCCGGTCCGCGCGGCTGCTCGGCGTCGGGGGAGCGACGGGCATGGGATCGATCGTCTACAGCCTGGCGGTCACTGCCGCGCTGCTCGACGACGACGGCCTGCGCGCCGACGCGCACCGGGCGGCCGGCCTGATCTCGGATCGGCTCATCGCCGCCGACAACCGGCACGACGTGATCGCCGGCAGCGCCGGGGCGATCCTGGGGTTGCTGCGCCTGTACCGTGATTGCGGTGACGCCTCGGTGCTGGCGACGGCCGTGGCCTGCGGTGAGCACCTGCTGCAGAACTCGCCGGCGGACTCCTGGACCGCGGACGGGATGAGCCACGGGGCCACCGGAGTCGCCTACGCAATGACCGCACTCGCCGCGGCGAGTGCCCGGGACGAGTTCACCCGGGCGGCAGCCGAATACGCGGCCGTCGGCGGTGACGGCTGCTGCGCGGGCGGGCAGGCGTCATCCCAGTGGTGCCACGGCGCTGCGGGAATCGGCCTGGCGCACCTGGGCATGCAGCGTCACCGTCGGGGCGCCGCCGCGGGGACCGTCGAGCATGCGCTGGGCCATGTCCTGGCGGACTGGCCGGCGCGGGTCGACACGCTGTGCTGCGGATCGCTGGGCAACATCGAGTTCCTGCGCGCCGCAGGACGATCTGATCTGGCCGAGGAGCGCCTGTCGGCGGTGCTGGCCTCGGCGCGGGCGAGCGGCGGTTACCGGTGGAACGGCGGTGACACCCGGTTCAACGTCGGGCTTTTCCGCGGTCTGGCCGGCGTCGGGTACACCTGCCTGCGGGGCATCGACCCGACCCTGCCCAATGTCGTGCTGTGGGAGTGAGTCACACCCGTTCGTAGCGGCGGGCGAAATCGGCGCCGGTCACCGGCCAGCATTCGCCGCCCGGGTTTCGTACCAGCCAGTCACCGGGCTGCCCGGTCGCCGTGCCCTCCAGCGTCTGCACCAGCACCGTCTCGGCCAGCTGCACGGCGTGCACCGGCGCGGTCTTGCGGTACCGGTCGCCGTCGACGTGTTCGTAGGTCTGGGCGAAGACATCGGCGGCCACCGACCAGCCGGCGTCGCCGTCGGTGACCCACCAGTCGCCGGTGTTGGCGCGCATCGAATCGGCCCGCGCGGTATCCCAATTGGCTTCTGCGGAAATGGGTTCCGCACGGACGACGATCCTCGACCGGTAGCTCGAGGCGTCCGCCAGCAGGTCGCCGACCTCTGCGGGATCAAGCGTGCGCGGCGTCGTGTCGGTGCGGCACGGGCACAGTGGACGGCCGCAGCGTTCGGGCCGGAACTCCGGTGCCGTCCGGGCGGCGGTACCGGCCGGGACGATCGCGTAGCCGAATGAGGCGGCGATCGCGGGATAGGTTTCGGTGGCGATGCGCCGGTTGTACCGGGCGGCCTTGCGCAGATTCGGGTTCAACGTTCGGCCCAACCGCTGGGCGGTGTGCTGCGCGGTGTTCCAGCCGTCGTCGTTCTCCAGCGCCACCAGACCCGCGTAGCAGAACTCGTTGGCGGCCACACCGCTGAAGGTGGCGAGCCGAACCTCCTCGGGCGCACGCCACGGCGGCTTTTGCGTCCAGGGATAGCGACTACTGTCGGTCCAGGTGCGATCGAGCCAGTCCTGGTGTTCCTGCCAGGCAATGTACTTCTGACAGTCCTCGGGCATCGCAGGCCCGGGCGGCGCGCCGACGCCGTCGTGGCGTTGCAGCTCGAACCCGCACTCGGCCAGCAGCGTGAGCATGTGGTCGACGGCAAGTTTGCTGGAGTACCGGTCGCCGATCTTCTTCTTCGCCTCGCGGAGAAGACTTTCGCGCCAGGCAGTTTCGTCCCACGCCCGGCCCTGACTCACCGTCTTCGCCTTTGCCGCCTGGATCCGGCCGGGGTCAAGAGACGCCCGGCGAGCCTCCTCGACCTGCTGCTGCGTCGACTCACCCATCGGGGCGCCGGGCTGCCAGCCGACCACCGACCAGGTCCCGTTGGAGAACATCAGGGTGTGGGTGAGACTGAACGTCCGGGCCCACTGCGTTCCGGTGTCGTCGGTCACCAGCGCTGCGTCCAGACCGGTCTCGGCCGGGTCCACCACCAGGAGCAGATCCTGCAACGTCTCCTCCGGATGGTCGCCGAGCCCTTTCCCATCGGCCAGCCACTCCCGGCCGGTGGTGACGGTCTGCGGGTCGTCGAGGTAGCGCAGCTTGGCCGCCCCGGCGATCAGCTGCCGGTTGGCGACCGCGATCCGCAGGGCGTGGCGCCGGGGGAGTGCCGCGGCGGCCACCGACGTCGACGACGGGCCGGTGAAGATCTGGATCGTCAAACCGCCGGGTTCTTTCGGCGGTCCCAGGTTGTCCTCGCCGGGTTCGCGCAGCACGATCTGTGGCACTGGGATCTCGTCGTCGTCGCAGACGAAGCTCAGCGACCAGCTCAGCCGCCGCACCCAGATGCGAATGGTCTCGGCGAGCCCGGGCTGGTCCTGGTCGGTGGTCGTCGACGCCGGGAGGTCCACGACGTCGACGACCGCGCGCTGGATCCGCGGACTGCCGGTGATCGCAGCGACGATCAGGTGGCAGATGTGCTCGGCGATGTTCTCCGCCGGACAGGTGACCTCGTTGCCGGGCAGCGTCGTGGTGATGGTGTCCGGGCGCACCAACTCCGCGTAGACGGGGTCGTGGATGATGACCAGATCGGTGCGCCCGCGGTACTTCTCGGACTGGCCGGCCCGGATCACCTGAATCTCGTCGTGCAGCTGCATGTTGACGCCGTCGGAATCGGTGGCGATGACCACCCGCTTGGCGTGGCTGATCACCCGCCGGGCGGTGGGGGTGGTCAGTACCGCCTGGAGCTCGCCGGCGGCGATGATCGGTATGGCCGGGGTGGTGGCCATCGCCGCCACGGAATCGCGGCTCTCGGTGATCAGGATCGTCGGGATGTTGTTGGTGACGGACGACTTGATCAGGGCGGCCGCGGTGTGACCGTCGCCGATGATCCCCAGGTGTGCCTTGGGCCGGACCAGGTGGACGAAATCCCGGACCCGGCGGGACAACAGCACCAGGGAACCGGCGGCGAACAGGGTCAGCAGCAGTGCCAGGATCCCGACGATGCTCAGATCGGTCGGCGGCTGCGGGTCGTAGTCTGGGGTCAGGGACAGATAGCCGCCGGTGAACAGCGACAGGGTCGCCCACAGCCGCTGCGGGAACGACGACGAGACCTGGGTGGCGTGCTCGGCGTGGGTACTGTCGACGGCATAGCGGCCGGTGAGCACGAAGCCCCACACGAACACGACGACGAACGCCGACACGAGAAGCCCGGGCAGGATGATCCGCCCGCGCAACCATCCATCGGCGCGCAACTGGCGCATTCGCCTCGGAGTCGACCGGCCTCGCACGGATCTGAATCTATCGGGTGTCACTCGGCCGGCGGCGGATTCTGCCGCAACCACTCTCGAACGGCCAGCCGGACGTCAGGCGCGGTGAAGAACTCCTCGCATTCGTTGTTGTGCCCGAGGAAATCGGTGAACGGGTTGAAGTTCTGCCAGGCGCGCAGGGCCTTCTGTTCCTCGTCGAACACCGGCCACAGCTGCTCGCGGCGGTTCACCCGGAACGGCCGGTAGATGTCCTCCAGGCTCCACTGCCACCAGGTCATGTTCCGGGCGAAGGTCTGCGTGTAGAACTTCACCTCCCGGACGTCGCGGCCGGAGATCCGGGCGACCTCCTCGGTGTAGGCGCGTTCGAACCCCCGGCTGGTGATCGGCCATTTCGGCATGGTCACCAGGGCGCTGATCCAGTCGAACGAGTCAATGTCGTTGTAGGAGCGGCTCAACAGCATTCGCAGGCTCTCGGAGGCCTCTTCCACCTTCGCCCAGTGTGGGTTGAGCTCGGCGTAGCGGTGGGGTTCGGCCAATTCGGTGAGCAGCTGTTCGGCCAACGGTCCGCGCTGGGTGAAGCGTCCCAGGCTCAGCGGATTGGCACCCAGCAGCAGATGACCGGCGCCCATGAACAGCGGGGCGTGCGCGGCCTTGACGTCGGTGAGCGTCCACAGCGCGACGTCGGGTTCGTGCCGGTGCACCCAGTCCAGCACACCGAGGCCGGTCCAGATCTCGTATCCCGCACCGCTATCCGCCAGCACCTGCGCGCGGAAGTTGGCCTGGTCGTCGCGGAAACAGCCGAGGCTGCAGTCGGCGACGACACCCGCCAGACCGGGCGGGCGACGGTCGTCGGTCAACAGCCGGTAGGCGTCCAGCGGGGTGTAGGCGATCAGGAAGCGGAATTCGAAACCGGGCCGCTGCGCCTGGTAGTGGCGTTCGAACTCGCGGTAGTTCATCGCCTTGCGATGATTGTCCTCGACGATCAGAAACCATCCGGTCACTGTTGCTCCCACTTGAACAGCTCCAGGGGCGCGGGCAGCGCCCGGTCCGACCAGGTCGCGACGATGCGCTTCGAGCCGTCGACGAGTGTCTCCTGCACCAGGTCTCCGTGGTGCTCGGTCCGCAGCAGCTCGCGCAACTCGGTGAGCGACTTGCGCGGCGGGCACCAGTTGTCGATCGGCGGCAGGTGATCGCGAACCGCAAGGTGGTACCGCAGTTCCAGACCGGAACCGCTGCTGTAACCCTCCAGCACGATGTCGCGGCGGTGGCCGGCGAACTCGGGTTTGCTCAGTGCCTGGCCGACGTTGTGCAGCAGCGCGGTCGCCATGGTGATCGCGGTCTGGTGATCGCCCAGACTCAGTTCGCCCCACGACACGTCGTAGCTGACGAACTCCCACAGCCCGTACGGTTCCAGGATCTCCTCGGCGAGATAGTCCAGGGACATCTGCCGCGAATCGCGGATGCCGGTGCGGGTGTGGAAGTAGGTCAGCATCGCGGGCAGCGCGGCCAACTGCGTCGCCCACTGCCGCGGCACCTCCTTGATCTGGGCGGTGCCCTCCGCGGCGGCCTTGATCGGCCCGAACTCGTCGTGCAGCACCCGGCCCAGATCCTCCCGACCGTCCTCGATGGCGTCCCGGGCCGGGACGACGGTGGCGAACACCATCCGGTCGTGGTTGCGCACCGTGACGCCCAGCGCGAGGGCGAGCACAGTGGCCAGGTAGGCGACCGGCACCATGGCCGGTTCCCAGCGGCCCAGCTCCACCCCGACGGTGACCATCGCGACCACCGAGGCCCACGACAGCAGCGGCACCCAGGGCCGCATGGTGTGGAAGATCATCGGCATCGCGCTGGCCTCGGTGTAGTTCGCGACGTCGAGCAGCAGACCCGCCAGGCTGGAATTGAGATAGCCGATCGCCGCGGCCAGCGCCGCGATCTTCACCCAGCCGACGTCGCCGCCGGACGGTGCCAGGCTCACCGCGATCAGGTTGAGCGGGTCGGCCAGCAAGCCGATCAGCGCGGGGATGTTCAGATTGCCCTGCAGGCGTTCGTATCTGGCGGGCAGGATCCGACTGGTACGGCGGCGCTCCGGTCCCCGTGACGGATACGGGTAGGCCAGGAACTCCAGTGCCACCTGCATCACCGCGGGAACCAGCAGTACCCAGATCCACCACGGTGCACCGACGGCCGCCATCGCCGAGGCGACCACCGCCAGGTAGCCGGTGCGGGTGACCGGGCCGCGCAGCCCGTCGTAGTGGGTGATGCGTGCGGCGGCCACCTTGGTGTGCCACTGGCTGAACGTCGGCGGCTGCACCAGGTCGACGACGAGCTGTTTCCACGGCGAGGCAACCCGGTGGTTGTCGTCGGGCAACTGCCACCACAGCGCAACGTCCTCACCGCGCAGGGACTGGGTCCGGAACTGGGCGCGCAGCCGGTCCAGCAGGCCTGCCTTCATGCCACCCCCTGGTTCTACCGGCCTCTGGGCAAACTAACACGCGGCGGCTGCAGGGCCCCGACCTGCGGATTGCCGCGAGGCAATCCCCCGATCGGCCGATCACAGACGATTTCTGCCATGACCATGCCTCAGCAGTTCGGACTCCTCCGCCCCCGCCCGGCCATCGCGCCGGCCCGCCCGCGGATCGCCCCCGCCGTACCCACCGCTCAGCCCGCTCGACCGGCCGCGCCGGTCACCCCGGGAGCCTGCACCACGCCGCTGCGCGTGGTCGGCGGCTCCGCCTCGGGACCCGTCGGCGCAGTCGGCGAGGTACGCCGGCCCGACTTGACCGAACGGGAAGTCGAGGTGCTGCTGACCTGGCTGCGCACCGACAGCAAGGCCGAGGCCGGCCGGATGCTCTACGTCGCCGGCACCACGGTCCACACCCACCTGGAGCGGATCCGGGCCAAATACGACGCCGTCGGCCGGCCGGCCCGCACCAAGGCCGCGCTGGCCGCCCGGGCCATCCAGGACGGTTACGTCGCGCTCTGGGACCTCTGATCAGGTGGATAACCGATACCGGCGGTACATCGTGTAGAAAATGACGATGTCCGAAAACGGAATCGTTATTGCCGGTGGAGGGTTGGCCGCCACCCGGGTCGCCGAGCAGCTGCGACGCGCCGAATACACCGGCCCGATCACCATCGTCAGCGACGAACTGCACCTGCCCTACGATCGGCCGCCGCTGTCCAAGGAAGTGCTGCGCAACCCCGAGGTCGACACCACGCTGCGGCCCCAGGAATTCTACGACGACAACAACATCACCCTGCGGCTGGGCTCGGCGGCCCTGGGTTTCGATGCCGAGGCGCAGACTCTGGCGCTGGCCGACGGGACCTCGCTCGGTTACGACGAGCTGGTGATCGCCACCGGGCTGGTGCCCAAGCGGATCCCGTCGTTCCCCGACCTGGCCGGCATCCATGTGCTGCGCAATCTGGACGAGTCCGCGGCGCTGCGTGATCAAGCCGGCTCGGCCCGCCGCGCGGTGATCGTCGGCGCCGGCTTCATCGGCTGCGAGGTCGCCGCCAGCCTGCGGGCACTCGGTGTCGATGTGGTGCTGGTCGAGCCGCAGCCCCAGCCGCTGGCATCGGTGCTGGGGGAGCAGATCGGCGCACTGGTCACCCGACTGCACCGCGGCGAGGGCGTCGACGTGCGCACCGGCACCGGGGTGAGCGAGGTGCTCGGCGACGACGGCAAGGTCACCGCCGTGGTGCTCGGCGACGGCACCCGGGTAGACGCGGACCTGGTGGTCGTCGGCATCGGCAGCCGGCCGGGCACGGACTGGCTCGCGGACTCGGCTATTGAGGTCGACAACGGCGTCGTGTGCGACGCCGTCGGGCGGACCAGCGCTCCGCACGTCTGGGCGCTCGGCGACGTCGCCTCCTGGCAGGACGGCTCCGGGCACCAGGTGCGCGTCGAGCACTGGAGCAACGTCGCAGAGCAGGCGCGGGTGCTGGTGCCCGCGATGCTCGGCCAGGAGGTGCCGGAAGCGGTTGTGGTGCCGTACTTCTGGAGCGACCAGTACGACGTGAAGATCCAGTGTCTGGGTGAACCCGAGGCCGACGACACCGTGCACATCGTCGAGGACGACGGCCGCAAGTTCCTGGCCTTCTACGAGCGTGACGGCGCGGTTGTCGGCGTGGTCGGCGGTGGCATGCCCGGCAAGGTGATGAAGGCCCGCACCAAGATCGCCTCCGGGGCCCCCATCGCCGAGGTCCTGCCCGGCTGACGCGTCAGTCGATACCGGCGGCGACGGTGTCGAAGGCCTGGCCGAGGGCTCGGCGCAGGCTCATGGACTCGTCGGACAGCCAGTGCTCATAGGCCGCCAGCGCGATCCCGAGCATGGTCCACGCGACGGTCTGCGGGACCAGGGCTTCAGATGACTGGCCGCGGCGGTACGCGACGAACTCGGCGATCACCGCGCGCCAGCCGGCGTACATCGTCATCGAGTAGGCCTGCAGCTCCGCGGTCTGCAGGATCACCCGCATCCGCCGGCGGTGACGGGCGTCCTCCGCGTCGCCGAAATCGTTGAACGCCAACAATGCCGAGCGCAGCGCCGTCGGTAGATCCACGCCGGGATCGGTGGCGTCGAGCAGGTCGCGCAGGTCCTGCAGGTGGGCATCGAAATCCCCCCACGGGATCGCATTCTTCGACGAGTAGTACCGGAACAGCGTGCGCCGGGCGATGCCGGCCGCGGCGGCGACGTCGTCGACGCTGACGGCATCGAACCCGCGCTCGCTGAACAGCTCGATGGCCACGTCTGCGATGTCGTCGTGGGTGGTCGACGGGCGGCGACCCAGCCGGGGACTCGACTCCACCCGCGTCACCCCCCTTTCATTTCTGCACTCGATGCCATATTCTGGCCCAACCCGGCCGATGTGTCGAGGACCACATCACGAAAGGTGCAATACATGGACCAGAATCAGCAGGTCGAGACCGAACTGGTCAGCGAGGCTCTCGTCGAAGAGGTTTCCATCGACGGTATGTGCGGGGTCTACTGACCGTGGTCGAGGCGCCCGCCGCGTCGCCGGTACAGCGGCCCGTGCCGTTCGACCCGGAACGCGGCTGGCGCCTGCACCCGCAGGTTGCCGTGCGGCCGGAGCCCTTCGGCGCGCTGCTGTACCACTTCGGCACCCGCAAACTGTCGTTCCTGAAAAGCTGCACCATTCTGGAACTGGTGCAGGCGCTCGGCGATTGCGACGACGCGAACGCCGCGTTCACCGCCGTCGGTATCGATGCCGACGCCCGCGCCCCCTACCTGAGCGCCCTGCGCGTCCTGGTCGAATCCAAAATGCTCGTTCCGAAGGAGAATTCGTGACCGCAGTGGCACCGGTTCCCCGGCTCGTCGACCAGTTCGAGCGCGGCTTGGACGCGCCCATCTGTCTGACCTGGGAACTCACCTACGCCTGCAACCTGTCGTGTGTGCACTGCCTGTCCAGCTCCGGCAAGCGCGACCCCCGCGAGCTGAGCACCGAGGACTGCAAGGCCATCATCGACGAACTGCAGCGCATGCAGGTGTTCTACGTCAACATCGGGGGCGGCGAACCCACCGTGCGATCGGACTTCTGGGAGCTCGTCGACTACGCCACCGAGCATCAGGTCGGCGTCAAGTTCTCCACCAACGGAGTCCGCATCACCCCTGAGGTGGCCGCCAAGTTGGCCGCCAGTGACTATGTGGACGTTCAGATTTCGCTGGACGGCGCCACCGCGGAGGTCAACGACGCAGTGCGCGGTCCGGGTTCGTTCGCGATGGCGATCCGTGCGCTGGAGAACCTCGCCGAGGCGGGTTTCGCCGACGCCAAGATCTCCGTCGTCGTCACCCGCGAGAACGTCGACCAACTCGATGATTTCAAGGCCCTGGCCGACCGGTACGGAGCCACCTTGCGGATCACCCGGCTGCGTCCGTCCGGCCGTGGCGCCGACGTGTGGGATGAGCTGCATCCCACCGCCGCCCAGCAGGTTCAGCTCTACGATTGGCTGGTCGCCCACGGCGAGGGCGTCCTCACCGGGGATTCGTTCTTCCACCTGTCGGGACTGGGCGCGCCGGGAGCGCTGGCCGGGCTGAACCTGTGCGGAGCCGGCCGGGTGGTCTGCCTGATCGACCCCGTCGGTGATGTCTACGCCTGCCCGTTCGCCATCCACGAGCGCTTCCTCGCCGGGAACATCCTGACCGACAACGGTTTTGCCAACGTCTGGCAGAATGCGCCGCTGTTCCGCGAACTCCGCGAACCGCAGTCGGCCGGTGCGTGCGGCAGCTGCGGACACTACGACGCCTGCCGGGGCGGCTGCATGGCGGCCAAGTTCTTCACCGGTCTGCCGATGGACGGCCCGGACCCCGAATGCGTGCAGGGCTACGGCGAACCGGCGCTGGCCGCCGAGCGTGACAAGCCCAAGTCGCACATCGACCACTCCCGCAGCGGCGGCCGCAAGGGCCCGATTCCGTTGAAGCTGTTGACCATGCCGTCCAAGGCCCCCCAGAAGTTCTGCAACGAAAGTCCGGTCTAGCAATATGGCTCGTGATACCTGGTTCGAAACCGTCGCCATCGCCCAGCAGCGTGCCAAGAAGCGGCTGCCGAAGTCGGTGTACTCCTCGCTGATCTCGGCCAGCGAGAAGGGTCTCACCGTCTCCGACAACGTGGAAAGCTTCGGCGAACTCGGCTTCGCCCCGCACGTTGTCGGTGCGCCGGAGAAGCGTGAGATGGCCACAACCGTTATGGGCCAGGATATTTCGATGCCGGTCATCATCTCGCCGACCGGGGTCCAGGCCGTCGACCCCGACGGGGAGGTCGCCGTTGCGCGGGCGGCCGCGGCGCGGGGCACGGCCATGGGACTGTCGTCGTTCGCATCCAAGCCGATCGAGGACGTCGTCGCTGTCAACGACAAGATCTTCTTCCAGATCTACTGGCTGGGCGGGCGTGAGGCCATCGCCGAGCGGGTGCAGCGGGCCAAGGACGCCGGCGCGGTCGGTATGATCGCCACCACCGACTGGAGCTTCTCGCACGGCCGGGACTGGGGCAGCCCGACGATTCCGGAGAAGATGGACCTGGCCACCATCGTCAAGATGATGCCCGAGGGCCTGGCCCGACCCCGCTGGTTCCTGCAGTGGGCCAAGACCCTGCACCCGCCGAACCTGCGGGTGCCCAACCAGGGGCGTCGCGGTGACGCCGGGCCGCCGTTCTTCCAGGCCTACGGGGAGTGGATGGGCACCCCGCCGCCCACCTGGGAGGACATCGCCTGGCTGCGCCAGGAGTGGGGCGGCCCCTTCATGCTCAAGGGCATCGTCCGTGTAGACGACGCCAAACGTGCTGTGGACGCGGGAGTTTCGGCCATCTCGGTGTCCAACCACGGTGGCAACAATCTGGACGGGACACCGGCCTCGATCCGCTGCCTGCCCGCGGTCGCCGAGGCCGTCGGCGACCAGATCGAGGTGCTCCTGGACGGCGGCATCCGCCGGGGCAGCGACGTTGTCAAGGCCGTCGCGCTGGGGGCCCGGGCAGTGATGATCGGCCGGGCTTACCTCTGGGGGCTGGCCGCCAACGGTCAGGCCGGCGTGGAGAACGTGCTCGATCTGTTGCGCGGCGGCATCGATTCGGCACTGATGGGTCTGGGCCGCGACTCCGTCCACGACCTCAGTCCGGCGGACATCCTGATTCCCGAAGGGTTCACCCGCGCCCTCGGCACCTAGCGGACCGCGGTCCGATTGGCTCGGGTTACTGGTGCGGACGGGACTCACGTGGCGTGGGTGAAAAATGCGGCCCGCGGTTGCCGGATTTTGGAAACTGAGCCACAACAACCGGTGCGCAACCGATGGAATCGGCCTAACATCTGCTGGTGCCTTACTCCGCCGAGCTGGGAGACTCGACGTCGAGTGATTTGGATGGACTGCAGCCGGTGTTGATCGTTCCGGTCGGTTCCGTTGAGCAACACGGGCCGCATCTACCGCTCGACACCGATACCCGCATTGCCGCCGCCGTGGTCGGTGCGGTCACCGACCGCCTGGCGGGCGCGTCCCGGGACGTCCTGACGGCCCCGGCCATCGCCTACGGCGCCAGCGGCGAACACGAGGGCTTCCCCGGGACCGTGTCGATCGGCACCACCGCGCTGTCCGGGCTGCTCATCGAATACGGACGTTCCGCCTGCCGATGGGCGGGGCAGCTGGTGTTCGTCAACGGTCACGGTGGCAACGCCCAGGCCCTGGCCGATGCGGTGGCCCGGCTGCGTTTCGAGGGTCGAGATGCCGCCTGGTGCGCGCCGAGTGTCGCCGGCGCCGATGCGCACGCCGGACACACCGAAACGTCGGTACTGCTGCATCTTTCGCCGGAGGTCGTTCGTTTCGACCGCGCGGTTCCTGGCAACCGGGCGGCATTGCGTGAACTGCTGCCGAGCATGCGGGCCGGGGGGCTCGCGGCTGTGAGCAAGGAGGGAATCTTGGGGGACCCGACAACGGCGAGTGCTGCGGCGGGGGCGCAGATTTTCGCCGAGATGGTCGACGGTTGCGTGCGCCGGATCGAGGACTGGTGCCCCGACGACCGCGGGCTGCTGATATGACAGGGCAGCGACTACCCGACGGCTTCGCCGTCCAGGTAGATCGCCGGGTGCGGGTGCTCGGCTCCGGCTCGGTGCTCCTCGGCGGCTCCCCGATGCGGATGTTGCGGCTCGCACCGGCGGCCCAGAGCATGATCGGCAACGGGCGGCTGGAGGTCCGCGATGCGCAGAGCGCACAGCTGGCCCGCACCCTTCTGGATGCCACCGTGGCGCACCCGCGACCGCCGTGCGGCCCATCGTACCGCGACGTGACGGTGGTTATTCCGGTGCGCGACAACCTGACCGGGGTGCAGCGGCTGGTGCATTCGCTGCGTGGGCTAGCCGTGGTGGTCGTCGACGACGGGTCCGCGCGTCCGGTACAGGTCGAGGACTTCGCCGGCGCCAACTGCGCGGTGCGGGTGATCCGCCGCCTGGAGTCCGGTGGACCGGCGGCCGCCCGCAACGCCGGAATGGCCTTGTGTGAAACGGAATTCGTCGTATTCCTGGACTCCGACGTGGTCCCGCGCCGGGGCTGGCTGGAGGCGCTGCTCGGGCACTTTTGCGATCCCGCGGTCGCGCTGGTGGCACCCCGCATCGTCGGAATGCCCGACGCCGACAATCTGCTCGCCCGCTACGAGGCGGTGCGCTCCTCCCTGGATCTCGGCCAGCGGGAGGCCCCGGTGATGCCGCACGGTTCGGTGTCGTACGTGCCGAGCGCGGCGATGGTCGGCCGCACCGAGGCGCTGCGCGCCATCGACGGTTTCGACGAGGCGATGACCTGCGGAGAGGACGTCGACCTGTGCTGGCGGCTGGTCGAGGCCGGTGCCCGGCTCCGCTACGAACCGATCGCCCTGGTCTCCCACGATCATCGCAGCGACCCGGGACAGTGGCTGCGGCGCAAGGCGTTCTACGGCAGCTCGGCCGGGCCGCTGGCGCAGCGACATCCGGGAAAGGTGGCACCGCTGGTGATATCCGGCTGGGCGCTGCTGAGCTGGCTCCTTCTGGCCATCGGTGGCCGGCTGGGCGTGCTGGGCTCGCTGCTGTGCGCGGCGGTGGCCGGCGGCAAGGTCACCCGAGCGCTGCGGTCCCCGGAGACCGGAGCCCGCGAAGTCGCTCTGCTGACCACCCGCGGTCTGGGCTCAGCAGCCCTTCAGCTGTGCGCTGCGATCTGCCGGCACTACTGGCCGCTCGCGCTGCTCGGTGCGTTGCTGTCGCCCCGGATGCGCCGGGCGGTGTTGATCGCCGCGGTGATCGACGGCGTCGCCGACTGGCTCGCGCACCGCCGCACAGGTGAGGACGCCGACGAGGTCCGGCCGGTCGGAATCATCGCCTACCTGATGATCAAACGGCTCGACGACCTGGCCTACGGTGCCGGGCTGTGGGAATCGGTGGTGCGCGGCCGGACCGTCGCACCGCTGCAGCCGCAGATCCGATTCTGATCGCGACGGTGCGCAGCGACGTCCTGATCGTCGGTGCCGGCAGCGCCGGTTCCGTCCTGGCCGAGCGCCTTTCACGCGATCCGCAGCGCCGCGTCACGGTGCTGGAGACCGGCCCGGATACCGGCGATGCAACCATCGCCGGGTTGATCGGCGACGGACTGCGGCTTCCGCTGGGGCCGGACAGCCCGGTCGTCGCCCGCTACCCGACGCTACTGACCGACGATCCGATACGCAGCGTCGACCTGGTCCGAGGCGCTGTGACGGGCGGCTCCGGAGCGGTCAACGGCGGCTACTTCTGCCGTCCCCCGTCGGGCGATTTCGCCGACTGGGCGCTACCGGGATGGAGCTGGCCAGAGGTGTTGCCGCACTTCCGGGCGATCGAAACCGACCTGGATTTCGCCGGTCCGCTGCACGGCGACGACGGGCCGATCCCGGTCCGCAGGGCCGCCGACCCGGGGGATATCAGCGCCCAATTCGCCGAGGCGGCGACACGTGCGGGCATCGTCTGGCTCGACGACCTCAACGGCGACCATCCCCGGTTGCCCGACGGGATCGGCGCGGTCCCGTCGAACACCATCGACGGACGTCGCCTGGGGCCTGGCGAGACATTCCTCGCTCGGGCGAGAACCCGTCCGAACCTGTTGGTGTACAACGAAATACAGGTGACAAGAATCGAGTTCGCCGGATCCCGAGCGACCGGTGTCATCGGTCGCGGTCCCGACGGGCCGGTGCGGTTCGGCGCCGAGGCGGTGGTGCTGTGCGCGGGTGCGATCGGCACCGCGAAACTGCTGATGCTCTCCGGAATCGGCGATCCGGCGCATCTGGCCGGCCTGGGCATCGAAACGCGGGTGTCCGCCCCCGTCGGATCTGCATGCTGCGATCACCCGGAGTGGGTACTGCCGACCGTTTGGACGTCGGGCTCCCGGGGTCCAGTGCTCGAGGTGGTTTTCAGCCTGGCCGCCGGGATTGAAATACGGCCATATACAACGGGATTCGGTGCGATGACCGGGAATCGCCAGGAAGATGACCCGGTGTGCATCGCGGTGTCCCTGATGACCCCGGCTGCCCGAGGAACGGTCCGGCTGCGCAGTGTCGACCCAGCCGCGGCCCCGGATATCCGCCAGCACTACGACACCGAACCGGCCGACGCGCGTAAACTCGCCCACGGCGTCGCCGTGGTGCGTGAAATACTCAGCGGCACAGGGTCAATCGACGGTCCATACTGGTCCACCTCGCAACACCTGTGCGGTACCGCTCCGATGGGCACCGACGGGGACCCGCGGGCAGTCCTGGACCCGCAGTGCCGGGTCCGCGGCGTCGACGGGCTGTGGGTGATCGACGGATCGGCGCTGCCCGCGGCCCCTGGGCGCGGCCCGCATGCCGTCACGGTGATGCTCGCCCATCGGGCGGCGGAGTTCGTGCACTAGCCCCGTCGCCGGGGGTATCGCCTTGCCGGGTCTTGGAGTTCGCTGTGCAACCGCTGGGCGGTGGCGAAGAATGTGTGCGTCCCGGTGTTGTGGCGCGAGGCCCCGTGCCGTACCTTCGGCTGATTAGCTGCCCTAGCGAAGAAAGGGGCATCGGTGCGGCGGGATACCTTTGCACGCCGGGTGGCGCGGCACTGGACTCTGCTGCTGGCGGTCGCGGTGATCGCGGTGGCAGGGTTCACGGTGTACCGGCTGCACGGACTCTTCGCCGCCCACGACGTGACGGCCACGCCGGACAATTCGTCCAACGACGTCGTCCCCTTCAACCCGAAGCACGTCGTCGTGGAGGTGTTCGGCGCTCCGGGATCGGTGGCCACCATCACCTTCACCGACGTCAACGCCCAGCCGCAGCGTCGCGACGCCGTTACCCTGCCCTGGGCCTACGACACGACGACCACCCAGCCGGCGGTGTTCGTCAACGTCGCCGCCCAGGGTGACCGGGATTCGATCAGCTGCCGCATCACCATCGACGGCGAGGTCAAAGACGAGCGCACGGTCAACACCCACAGTGCGTTCACCTACTGTCTGGATAAGTCCGGATGAGCGCGTGGATCCGGCGGTTCGCCCCGCTCGTCGCCCTGTTCTGGCTCGCGCTGGCCGTCGTCACGAACGTGTTTGTGCCGCAGCTGGAAACGGTCGCCGAGGCGCACAACGTCTCGATGAGCGCCCAGGATGCCCCGTCGATGCAGGCCGCCAAACGGATCGGCAAGGTATTCGACGAGTTCGACTCGGACAGCTCGGCGATGATCGTGCTGGAGGGCGACGAGCCGCTCGGCGCCCAAGCGCACCACTACTACGACGGGCTGATCGGCCAGCTGTCCCGGGACACCGTGCACGTCCAGCACATTCAGAACTTCTGGGGCGACCCGCTGACGGCGGCCGGTTCGCAGAGCGCTGACGGCAAGGCGGCGTTGGTGCAGCTCTACCTGGCCGGCAATCAGGGTGAATCGCTGGCCAACCAGTCCGTCGACGCGGTGCGTCAGGTGGTGGACGAGACCCCGCCGCCCCCCGGCCTGAAGGTGTACGTCACCGGGGCCGCGCCGATGATCACCGACCAGTTCGAGGTGGGTCGGCACGGCACTCTGAAAACGACCCTGATCACCATCGGGGTGATCGCGGTGATGCTGTTCGTACTCTACCGCCGGATCACCACGGTGATGATCGTGCTGTTCACGGTGATGATCGGCCTGACGGCATCGCGCGGGGTGGTCGCGGTACTGGCCAGCGCCGGGGTCATCAAGCTGTCCACGTATTCGACGAATCTGCTTACCCTGCTGGTGATCGCGGCCGGAACCGACTACGCGATCTTCCTGCTCGGTCGGTTCCACGAGGCGCGCTACGACGGGCAGGACCGGGTCACGGCGTTCACCACCATGTACCGCGGCACCGCGCACATCATCGTGGGTTCGGGTCTGACCATCGCCGGTGCGGTGCTGTGCCTGTCGTTCACGCGGCTCCCGTACTTCCAGACCCTCGGCGTGCCCGCGGGGCTCGGGGTCCTGGTCGCCGTGGCGGCGGCGTTGACGCTGACACCGTCGGTCCTGGTGCTCGGCCGGCACTTCGGGCTCTTCGAACCGGCCCGGCCGATGCGGACGCGGGGGTGGCGTCGGATCGGGACGGCCATCGTGCGCTGGCCCGGACCCATCCTGGTGGCGACGTGCGCGGTGGCGGCCGTCGGCCTGCTCGCCCTGCCGGGCTATCACACCAGCTATGACGTGCGGCCGTACATGCCCGCCGGCGCCCCGGCCAACACCGGGTACGCGGCCGCGGAACGGCACTTCTCGCAGGCCCGGCTCAACCCCGAGCTGCTGATGATCGAGGCCGACCACGACCTGCGCAACCCGACCGGGATGATCCTGCTGGAACGGGTCGCCAAGGCGGTGTTCCACACCGACGGCATTGCGCAGGTCCAGTCGATCACCCGGCCGCTGGGCACCCCGCTGGACCACACGTCGATACCGTTCCAGATCAGCGCGGGCAACGGGGCGCAGCTCAACAATCTGCCGTTCCAGCAGGCGCGGTCCGCCGATCTACTCAAGCAGGTCGAGGTGATCAACACCTCGATCAACATCCTGCGCCAGCAGTACGCGCTGCAGCAGCAGTCCAGCGCCGCGACCAACGATCAGACCAAGGCGTTCGCGCAGACCGTCGCCACCGCCCAGGACCTGCGCGACAAGATTGCCAACTTCGATGACTTCCTGCGGCCGATCCGCAGCTACTTTTACTGGGAGCCGCACTGTTTCAACATCCCCGCGTGCGCCGCGCTGCGGTCGGTCTTCGACGCCCTCGACGGCGTCGACGCGCTCGTCGACCAACTGGGCAACGTTTCGACCAGCATCGCCAAACTCGATGCGCTGCAACCGAAGCTGCTCGCATTGATCCCGCCGCAGATCGCCAGCCAGGAGGCCAACCGGGACCTGGCGCTGACGAACTACGCGACCAACTCGGGTCTCAACGACCAGGCCGCGGCGTCGCTGGACAACGCGATGGCGATGGGCCAAGCCTTCGACGCCGCGAAGACCGACGACTCGTTCTACCTGCCGCCGGAGGCGTTCCGCAATCCGGAGTTCCTGCGCGGACTCAAGCTGTTCCTGTCGCCGGACGGCAAGGCCGCCCGGATGATCATCACCCACGAGGGTGATCCGGCCACGCCCGAGGGCATCGCCCACATCGCCGCGATCCGGCATGCCGCGGCCGACGCCGTCAAGGGGACCCCGCTGGCCGGGTCCCGGATCTACCTGGCCGGAACCGCCGCCACGTACTCCGACATTCAGGACGGCGCGAAGTACGACCTGATGATCGCCGGAATCGCGGCGATCAGCCTGATCCTATTGGTGATGGTCTTCATCACCCGCAGCGTGGTGGCCGCGCTGGTGATCGTCGGCACCGTGGCCCTGTCGCTGGGCGCCGCGTTCGGGCTGTCGGTGCTGATCTGGCAGGACCTGCTCGGCATCCAACTGTTCTGGATCGTGCTGGCGCTGGCGGTGATCCTGCTGCTGGCGGTGGGATCGGACTACAATCTGCTGCTGATATCCCGGTTCCAGGAGGAGATCGGCGCCGGCGTGAACACCGGGATCATCCGGGCGATGGCCGGGTCCGGGGCGGTGGTGACGGCCGCCGGTCTGGTGTTCGCGGCGACGATGGCGTCGTTCGTGTTCTCCGACCTGAGGGTGCTCGGCCAGATCGGTACGACGATCGCGCTCGGCCTGCTGTTCGACACGTTGATCGTCCGTTCCTTCATGACGCCGTCGATCGCGGCGCTGCTGGGACGCTGGTTCTGGTGGCCGCTGCGGGTACGCCCCCGCCCGGCCAGCACGATGCTGCAGCCCTACGGTTCGCGCGCGGCGGTCCGGCAGTTGCTGCTCTGGGAGGACGGCGACCCGCTCGCGCCGCCACCAAGCTAGGCGGGCAACCGCGACTTCAACCGCGCCACCCGGCGCAGCTGCGCAGTCATGTTGAGCGAGGCCAACATCGGCAGCAGTCCGATGAAGGTCCGGAACGACGGATGCCCGCCGTGCGCACTCAGCTCGTACATGCAGCCGACGATGTAGAACGACCCCATGGTGAACAGCACGCCGGGTATCGCGTAGGCCATCGGTGACCGTGCGTCGGTGACCAATTCGGTGGCGTACTCCGCCTCCTCGGGCGACAGTGGTTCGCGTTTGCGCATTTTGGCCAGCACGGCCTTGTGCGCGCCGACCTGTTCGCCCATGGGTGCGGGCACCCGCTTGTCCAGCCGGGAGAAATACCGGAAGGCGACGGCGCCGAGGACGACGGCCAGCACGGCGGCCAGTACCGTCAGATCGCCCCAGAAACCGAGAAACATCGGCTTGCTCCTCCGCGCAGTGTGGCCCCGGGATCAATGTAGCCGTGAGGCCCGGTCAGTGCGCGCGGTGACGGCCGGTGTACCCGCCCCCAGTGAGCCGACGGACGAGGGCCAGCTGCCGGCCGTCGCGTCCGGGGGCCCACAATCCGATCAGCACCGCCGAGATGACGGTGACCGCGCCGAGGATGGTCAGCGCGAAGTGGGTGGCGTCGGTGAACGCCTGCATCGCGGCGTCGACGAGACCCTGGCCGGCCGGGCCGAGGTGACCGGAGACCCCGATGGCCTCGCCGAGGGAGCGGGTGGCGGCCTCGCGGACCGGTTGCGGGAAGCCGTCCAGCGACGGCGCGAGCACCCGGGTGTACTGGGTGGCCAGCATCGAGCCCGCCAGCGCGATGCCCAGGGCGGCACCGACCTCGCGGGTGGTGTCGTTGACCGCCGACCCGACGCCCTGCTTGTCGTCGGGGATCGAGGACATGATGGCCGTGGTGGTCGGGGCGATGGTCAGCCCGAGACCGGTGGTCAGGATCAGGATGGGCCAGGCCAGCCCCCAGTAGTCGGAATCCAGTGTCAGGTAGCGCATACAGATGAACCCGGCGCCGGTGATCGCCAGGCCGAGGAAGACGACCAACCGCAGCCCCATCCGCGGCAGGTACCAGAACGAGGTCGCGGCCAGGAACAGCAACGGCGGTGCGAGCGGGGTCAGTGCCACCGCGGTGCCCAATGCGCTGTACCCCAGGGCGATCTGGATGAACTGCATGTAGATGAAGAAGAAGCCGTAGAGGGCGAAGAACACCATGGTGATGGCCGCGGCGCCGGTGGCGAACGTGGTGTTGGAGAACAGTCGCACGTCGAGCAGCGGGTGACGCCGACGCAGTTCGACCGCGGCGAATCCGATCGCCAGGACCACGCCGGCGCCCAGGCAGCCGTAGACCACTGGGTCGCCGAATCCCCGGCTCGGGATCTCCAGGATGCCGAACACGAAGATCGCCACCGCGGCCCCGATCAGCACAGCGCCCACCGTGTCGAGCGGATGGGGCTCGGACTCCTTGGACGGCCGTGCCAGCAGCGTCAGCGGAATCAGCGCGACGGAGGAGATGGTGAAAGCCCAGAAGATCGACGGCCAGGACCAGAAGTTCAGCAGGACACCGGATCCCAGCATGCCGACCACACCGCCGATGCCGGACACCCCGGCCCACAGGCCGACCGCCTTGGTCCGTTCCTCCCGGCTGTACACCGAGGTGATCAGCGACAGGGTCGCCGGCATGATGAACGCCGCGCCGGCGCCGGCCAGACCGCGCGAGATGATCAGCATCGCCGGGTTCGGGGCGAGGATCGGCGCGGCCGAGGCGATGGCGAACACCACCAGCCCGAACAGCAGCGCGCCGCGGCGTCCGAACCGGTCGCCGAGCGCACCCGCCGGCAGCAGCAGGCAGGCCATCACGAGTGTGTAGGCGTCGACGATCCAGGTCAGTTGCGTCTGGGTGGCCGAGGTCTCGATGGCCAGATCGCCGAGCGCGGTGTTCAGCGCAACCATCGAGGACAGCACCAACAGCAGGCCGAAGCAGGCCGCGACCAGCGTCCACACCCGGCGGTGCATCGGTGGTTCGGCCGGGCTCTCGGTTTCGGCGACCTGAGTGGCGGAGGCTGTCATCGTGGCGCGGGCTCCCCTCGGTGACTGCCCGTTATAAGACTGGGCGTCTCGGAATGTCCGAGACTAACAGTCTTGTAGGGTTGATCGCGTGGTTTTGCTGCACGGACCGCACCGCCGCTGCAGCATGGAGACAGGGAGGTGGCGTTGAGCGGCAACCGGACGGACCCACGGCCGGCGCGTTCCCGGGCCCGGCTGCTGGAGGCCGCCACCACCCTGCTGCGCGCCGGTGGCCCCAGCGCGGTGACCGTGGATGCTGTGCTGCGCGGCGCCAACGTCGCCCGCGCCACGCTGTACCGGCATTTCCCCAGCGGCAACGACTTGCTGGCCGCCGCATTCCAGAGCCTCATCCCGCCCGCCCCGATGCCTCCGGAGGAGGGCTCGCTGCACGACCGGCTGACGGCGCTGCTCCTGGCCTGGGCCGAGCACATCGCCGAGGCGCCCGCTCTGCTCACCGCGATGAACTGGCTGGCGCTGGGCCGCGACCTGGACGCGCTGCCCGACGCCGGGGAGGCTACCGACAGCGACGAGGTGCGCACCCTGCGCGAGCGGATCGCCCACCAGTACGCCGCGCCGTTCGACGCCATCTTCGACAGCCCGCAGGCCACGGCGGAACTCGTCGACTTCGACCGTGCGACGGCGATGACGCTGCTGCTGGGCCCGCTGGTGACGGCCCGTCTGTCCACCCTGCCCGACATCGACTATCGCGAAACCGTGCGCGCCGCCGTGGAAGGGTTCCTGCACGTTTACGGCAGGCACTGACCGGGGAGCTCCCGTAGGCTCGGCAGTCGTGTCGAGTATCGCCGCCCGTCCGTCGCGCACGGCGGTCCTGGGGGCGGTGCTGGCGCTGCTGCTCGGACTGTGGCTGGCCGGCTGCGCCACCGAGAAGGCCGAGCCGGCGACCCCGGCCCCGCCACCGCCCGACCCCGGGCTGGACAGCGGGCTGGTGCACACCGGCGGCGGTGCGGTACGCGGCGTCGTCGCCGACGGCTACCGGCTGTTCTACGGCATCCCGTACGCGGCGCCTCCGGTCGGGGCGCTGCGCTGGCAGGCGCCGCAGCCGGCAGCCGGCTGGCCCGGTGAGCGGGACGCCACCCGGCCCGGGCCGCGCTGCATCCAGGACACCCGCCGCGATCCCGGCTCCGGCCACGGCGACTCCGAGGACTGCCTGAATCTCAATGTGTGGAGCCCGGCGGGGGCCAGGGGGCTGCCCGTCCTGGTGTGGATCCACGGCGGCGGTTTCGCCAGCGGCGACGGCGCGATGTACAACGCGGCCCGGCTGGCCACCGGCGGCAACGTCGTCGTCGTCACCCTCAACTACCGGCTCGGAGCGCTGGGATTCCTGGCCCACTCGGCGCTCGGCGAGGGCAACTACGGGCTGGCCGACCAGCAGGCGGCGTTGCGCTGGGTGGCCGACAACATCGGCGGCTTCGGCGGCGATCCGGCCAAGGTCACCATCGCGGGCGAGTCCGCCGGGGCGATGTCGGTCTGCGACCACCTCGTTGCACCGGGATCCACCGGCCTGTTCCGCGCGGCCATCATCGCCAGCGGCCCGTGCCAGAAGCAGACCGACCTGACCGCGGCCCGCATCGTCAGCGCCGCCTACGCCCGCGACCGCGGCTGCCCCGACGACAAGACCGCCGCGGCCTGCCTGCGCGCGCTGCCGGCCACGGCGCTGACGAGTCCACCCTGGTACATCCACATGGGCGACAACTGGCTGACCGGTCCGGCGACCGGCACCTCACTGCTGCCGGTCAACCCGGTCGACCGGCTGGGGACGGAGAACGCGGCCAGGGTGCCGATGCTCATCGGCACCACCGCTGACGAGTTCACCCTGTTCCCGGCCATGCAGTACCTGAGGACGCGCACGTTGCCGACCGCGGCGGACTACTCCCGGCTGATCACCTCGACGTTCGGGTCGCACGCCGCGGTGGTCCTCGCCGAATACCCGGTGGCGCCCGGTGCCACCGATGCGCAGGTGGTCCTGCAGTACGCGCGGACGGTCACCGACGGAGTGTTCGCCTGCCCAGCCGCGCGGATGGCCGGCGCGCAGTCCGCCGTCGCCCCGGTGTACGCCTACCAGTTCAACGACCCCGACGCCGTCGCGCCCGAATCGATGCGCCACCTGCCATTCCCGATCGGCGCCGGGCACGCCCTGGACCTGCGCTACCTGTTCGACATCGCCGGCGGTTCCGTCCCCGATGCGGCCCAGCGGGCTCTGTCGGCCCAGATGATCCGATACTGGGCCGCATTCGTCACCAACGCCACCCCGAACGCCGAAACTCCCGACGACGACCCGGACTGGCCCCAGCTCGCCGACGCCGCCGGCGCGGGCCCGGTGATGTCACTGCAGCCCGACGGTTCCCGGCCGATCTCCACCTTCGCCGGCGATCACCGCTGCGCCTTCTGGGCGGGGCTGGCGGCCTGATCAGGCCGGGGTGACCCAGGTGGTGATCTGCGCGCGGACCACCTCGGTGCCCGCCTTGTCGGTGATGGTGACCGGAACGACGACGTCGGTGCCCTCGGTGATCGCGGCGAAATCGGGAATGTCCAGCTCGGCGACCGCACGCAGCCCCGTCGTCGCCTTCCCGAGGTATTCCACCGTCATCGCCTTGGGGATCCACCGGTGCGACGACGGCACCGTCGCCTCCATCAGCATGCCCATCGACACCTCGGCCAGATTGCAGGCCGCGATGGCGTGGAAGGTGCCGATGTGGTTGTAGACGCCGTACCACTTCGGGGCGGTCACCTCGCAGTAGCCCGGCTCCATCCGGTGCACGTGCGGCATCACCGAGGTGAAGTAAGGGACCCGGGCCATCATCGCCGCGGAGAACAGCGCCGAGCCGCCGGGCTTGCCGGACAGCTTCTGCCAGGCCTTATAGGTGGGGGATGAGCTCATACCCGGACCTTACTTCAAAGTAAGTTCAGCGGTCGCCGCCCACCCCGAAGACGGGTGACCTGCGATTTGGCGCGCACGCCGATCTGGGGCATACTGGTCGGGTTGCCTTGAGCCGGGTTCCCGCCCGGCCGGGCATACGACCGGCGTCCGCATGGGCGCGTCCGGTCCCAACTTCGAGCGCCACGATTCGTCGTGCGGTCGAAGCGCGCGAGGGCGACACACCCGACCGCGGGGGTCGGTGTACTTCAGACAGGTAAACAGCGGCGGCATTCCAGCGCGGTTTCGCGCCGGGAGCACTCCAATGTTGTCGGGCCTTCGGGCCCGTATTAATTGAGTGAGGTAGGAGAAGCGTGGCGGGACAGAAGATCCGCATCAGGCTCAAGGCCTACGACCACGAGGCGATTGACGCCTCGGCGCGCAAGATCGTCGAGACGGTCACCCGTACGGGCGCGTCCGTGGTCGGCCCGGTGCCGCTGCCGACCGAGAAGAACGTGTACTGCGTCATCCGGTCTCCGCACAAGTACAAGGATTCGCGGGAGCACTTCGAGATGCGCACGCACAAGCGCCTCATCGACATCCTCGATCCGACGCCGAAGACGGTCGACGCCTTGATGCGCATCGACCTGCCGGCCAGCGTCGACGTGAACATCCAGTAGGAGACCAGAAGAAATGGCACGTAAAGGCATTCTGGGCACCAAGCTGGGCATGACGCAGGTGTTCGACGAGAACAACCGGGTGGTCCCGGTGACCGTCGTCAAGGCCGGCCCCAATGTGGTGACCCGCATCCGCACCACCGAGCGCGACGGCTATGCCGCCGTGCAGCTCGCCTACGGCGAGATCAGCCCGCGCAAGGTCAACAAGCCGGTCACCGGCCAGTACACCGCCGCCGGGGTCAACCCCCGCCGCCACCTGGCCGAGCTGCGGCTCGACGACGAGGCCGCGGCCGCCGACTACGAAATCGGCCAGGAGCTGACCGCCGAGATCTTCGCCGACGGCAGCTACGTCGACGTCACCGGCACCTCCAAGGGTAAGGGCTTCGCCGGCACCATGAAGCGGCACGGCTTCGCCGGTCAGGGCGCCAGCCACGGCGCGCAGGCCGTGCACCGCCGGCCCGGCTCGATCGGTGGCTGCGCCACCCCGGGCCGTGTCTTCAAGGGCACCCGGATGTCCGGCCGGATGGGCAGCGAGAAGGTCACCACGCAGAACCTGAAGGTGCACAAGGTCGACGCCGAGAACGGCGTGCTGCTGATCAAGGGCGCCATCCCCGGCCGCAACGGCGGACTCGTCATGGTTCGCACCGCGATCAAAAAGGGTGAGAAGTAATGACCAAGAAAATTGACGTTCTTGCCCCCGGTGGCAAGAAGGACGGCAGCGTCGAGCTGCCGGCGGAGTTGTTCGACGTCGAGCCCAACATCGCGCTGATGCACCAGGTGGTCGTCGCGCAGCTGGCCGCCGCACGTCAGGGCACGCACTCCACCAAGACCCGCGGTGAGGTCTCCGGCGGCGGCCGCAAGCCGTACCGGCAGAAGGGCACCGGCCGCGCCCGCCAGGGCTCGACCCGCGCCCCGCAGTACACCGGCGGTGGCACCGTGCACGGCCCGAAGCCGCGCGACTACAGCCAGCGGACCCCGAAGAAGATGATCGCCGCCGCACTGCGCGGTGCTCTGAGCGACCGGGCCCGCAATGACCGCATCCACGCGATCACCGAGCTGGTGTCGGGTCAGACCCCGTCGACCAAGAGCGCCAAGGAATTCCTCGGCCAGCTGAGCACCAACCGCAAGCTGCTCTTGGTCATCGGCCGCACCGACGAGGTCGGCGCCAAGAGCGTCCGCAACCTGCCGGGCGTGCACGTCGTCGCACCGGATCAGCTGAACACCTACGACGTGCTCAACGCCGACGACGTGGTGTTCTCGGTGGAGGCACTCAACGCCTACATCTCGGCCCACGCGAAAGAAGGAGTGTCGGCCTGATGGCAACCGTGACCGCACCCCACGACATCATTCTGGCCCCGGTCATCTCGGAGAAGGCCTACGGCCTGATCGAGGGCAACGTCTACACGTTCCTGGTCCACCCGGACTCGAACAAGACGCAGATCAAGATCGCCGTCGAGAAGATCTACAAAGTCAAGGTCGACTCGGTGAACACCGCCAACCGGCAGGGCAAGCGCAAGCGCACCCGGGCCGGCTACGGACAGCGCAAGAGCACCAAGCGCGCGATCGTGACCCTGGCCGCCGGCGAGAAGCCGATCGACGTGTTCGGAGCGCCGGCCTGAGGCCGGCCCGAAAGAACTAGAGAGACCTACTGATGGGAATTCGCAAGTACAAGCCGACGACCCCCGGTCGTCGCGGTTCCAGCGTCTCCGACTTCGCCGAGATCACCCGTTCGACGCCGGAGAAGTCGCTGATCCGTCCGCTGCACAGCACCGGTGGCCGTAACGCACACGGCCGCATCACCACCCGGCACAAGGGCGGCGGCCACAAGCGCGCCTACCGCCTCATCGACTTCCGTCGCAACGACAAGGACGGCGTCAACGCCAAGGTCGCACACATCGAGTACGACCCGAACCGCACCGCGAACATCGCGCTGCTGCATTTCCTGGACGGCGACAAGCGCTACATCATCGCCCCCAAGGACCTCAAGCAGGGCGACGTGATTGAGTCCGGGCCGAACGCCGACATCAAGCCGGGCAACAACCTGCCGCTGCGCAACATCCCGGCCGGTACCGTCATCCACGCCGTGGAGATGCGGCCCGGCGGCGGGGCCAAGCTGGCCCGCAGCGCCGGCGTCAGCATCCAGCTGCTCGGTAAGGAAGGCGCCTACGCCACGCTGCGTATGCCCTCGGGCGAGATCCGCCGCGTCGACGTGCGCTGCCGCGCCACCGTCGGCGAGGTCGGCAACGCCGAGCAGGCCAACATCAACTGGGGCAAGGCCGGCCGTATGCGGTGGAAGGGCAAGCGCCCGACCGTCCGCGGTGTCGTGATGAACCCGGTCGACCACCCGCATGGTGGTGGTGAAGGCAAGACCTCCGGTGGCCGCCATCCGGTCAGCCCGTGGGGCAAGCCGGAAGGCCGCACCCGCAAGCCCAACAAGCCGAGCGACAAGCTCATCGTCCGCCGCCGGCGCACCGGCAAGAAGCGCTAGGCCGGAAAGGAATAGACGATGCCTCGTAGCCTCAAAAAGGGTCCGTTCGTCGACGACCATCTGCTCAAGAAGGTCGACGTGCAGAACGAGAAGAACACCAAGCAGGTCATCAAGACCTGGTCCCGTCGGTCGACCATCATCCCCGACTTCATCGGTCACACCTTCGCCGTCCACGACGGCCGCAAGCACGTGCCGGTGTTCGTCACCGAGGCGATGGTCGGGCACAAGCTCGGCGAGTTCGCCCCGACGCGGACCTTCAAGGGTCACATCAAGGACGACCGGAAGAGCAAGCGCCGCTAATGACTACCGTTACTGAATACCCGTCCGCCACGGCGAAGGCCCGCTTCGTCCGGGTGTCGGCCAGCAAGGCCCGCCGGGTCATCGACCTGGTGCGCGGCAAGTCCGTCGAGGAGGCTCTCGACATCCTGCGCTGGGCGCCCCAGTCTGCCAGCGAGCCGGTCGCCAAGGTGATCGCCTCCGCCGCGGCCAACGCCCAGAACAACGAAGGCCTGGACCCGTCCACCCTGGTGGTGGCGACCGTCTACGCCGACGAGGGCCCCACCGCCAAGCGCATCCGTCCGCGCGCCCAGGGGCGTGCCTACCGGATCCGCAAGCGCACCAGCCACATCACGGTGATCGTGGAAAGCCGTCCGGCCAAGGAGAACCGCGGCCGCAAGGCCACCTCGGCCTCCGGTGCCCGCGCGGCTCGCGCCCAGGGCTCCAAGGCCGCCGCGGCGAAGAAGGCAACTGCAACCGAGGCTTCCAGCGAAGCGAAGGGAGGCTCGAACTAGTGGGCCAGAAGATCAACCCCCACGGCTTCCGCCTCGGCATCACCACCGACTGGAAGTCCCGGTGGTATGCCGACAAGCAGTACGCCGACTACGTCAAGGAAGACGTCGCGATCCGCAAGCTGCTGGCCACCGGCCTGGAACGCGCCGGCATCGCCGACGTCGAGATCGAGCGGACCCGTGACCGGGTGCGCGTCGACATCCACACCGCCCGCCCGGGCATCGTCATCGGCCGCCGCGGCGCCGAGGCCGACCGGATCCGCACCGACCTGGAGAAGCTGACCAAGAAGCAGGTTCAGCTGAACATCCTCGAGGTGAAGAACCCGGAGAGCCAGGCCCAGCTGGTCGCCCAGGGTGTCGCCGAGCAGTTGAGCAACCGCGTGGCGTTCCGCCGGGCGATGCGCAAGGCCATCCAGTCGGCCATGCGTCAGCCCAACGTCAAGGGCATCCGCGTGCAGTGCTCGGGCCGCCTCGGCGGTGCGGAGATGAGCCGCTCGGAGTTCTACCGCGAAGGCCGGGTGCCGCTGCACACGCTGCGCGCCGACATCGACTACGGCCTGTACGAGGCCAAGACCACCTTCGGTCGCATCGGTGTGAAGGTCTGGATCTACAAGGGCGACATTGTCGGAGGCAAGCGCGAGGTCACCGCCGCCGCTCCCGCCGACCGTCCGCGCCGGGACCGCCCGTCGGGCACCCGTCCGCGTCGCAGCGGGGCCTCGGGCACCACTGCAACCAGCACCGACGCCGGCCGTGCGGCCAGCGACGACGCTGCCGAGACCGCCGAGTCGGCGACCCCGGTCACCGCCGAGGCGCCGGCCGTTGAGAGTACGGAGAGCTAGTCATGTTGATTCCCCGTAAGGTCAAGCACCGCAAGCAGCACCACCCCAAGCAGCGGGGTATCGCCAGCGGCGGGACCTCGGTCACCTTTGGTGACTACGGCATCCAGGCACTGGAACACGCCTACATCACCAACCGGCAGATCGAGTCCGCTCGTATCGCCATCAACCGGCACATCAAGCGTGGCGGCAAGGTGTGGATCAACATCTTCCCGGACCGCCCGCTGACCAAGAAGCCGGCCGAAACCCGCATGGGTTCCGGTAAGGGTTCGCCGGAGTGGTGGGTGGCCAACGTCAAGCCCGGACGCGTGCTGTTCGAGCTGAGCTACCCCAGTGAAGAGGTGGCGCGTGCGGCCCTGACCCGCGCGATCCACAAGCTGCCGATCAAGGCACGCATCGTTACCCGAGAGGAGCAGTTCTGATGGCAGTGGGCGTTTCCGCCGGCGAACTGCGCGAGCTCACCGACGAAGAGCTGACCGACCGTCTGCGCAAATCCAAGGAAGAGCTGTTCAACCTGCGCTTCCAGATGGCCACCGGCCAGTTGGAGAAGAACCACGCACTGGGCCGTGTCCGCCGGGAGATCGCGCGGATCTACACCGTGCTCAACGAACGTGAACTGGGCCTGTCCGCCGGGCCCGCAGGTGAGGAATCGTAATGGCAGACACCAAGGGACCCAAGCACACCCCGGCCACCGAGAAGCCGCGCGGCCGTCGCAAGACGGTCATCGGCTACGTGGTCAGCGACAAGATGCAGAAGACGATCGTCGTCGAGCTGGAGGATCGCAAGTCCCACCCGCTCTACGGCAAGATCATCCGGACCACCAAGAAGGTCAAGGCGCACGACGAGAACGGTGACGCCGGCATCGGCGACCGCGTCTCGCTGATGGAGACCCGGCCGCTGTCGGCGACCAAGCGCTGGCGCCTGGTCGAGGTTCTGGAGCGGGCCAAGTAGGCGCGCACACGCGAGTTGACGACGGGGAGCCCGGCACCGTGAGGTGCCGGGCTCCCCGCGCGTCGGCGTCCCCGTCGCTGATCATCGCGCTGCTCGTCGCGTCGGCGTTTGTGATGATCCTCAACGAGACCGTGATGAGCGTCGCGCTGCCGGTCCTGATCGCCGACCTGAACATCACCGCCGGCACCGCGCAATGGCTGACCAGCGGCTTCCTGCTGACCATGGCGGTTGTCATCCCGATGTCCGGGGCGCTGCTGTCGCGTTACCCGACCCGCTCGGTGTACCTGGCGTCGATGGGCCTGTTCTGCACCGGCACCTTGACCGCCGCGCTGGCGAGCGGCTTCGGAGTGCTGTTGGCCGGCCGTGTGGTGCAGGCCTGCGGCACCGCCCTGATGATGCCGCTGCTGATGACGACGGTCATGCGGCTGATCCCGGCGGACCGACGCGGCCAGACGATGGGCACCATCTCGATCGTCATCGCGGTGGCACCCGCGATCGGGCCGACGCTGTCCGGACTGATCCTCAACGCGCTGAGCTGGCAGTGGATGTTCGCCATCGTGCTGCCGATCGCGGTGGCAGCCACCGTCGCCGGGGCGCTGTGGCTGCACGTCGACGACGACCGGTCCGACCCCGTGCCGATCGACCTGGTCTCGGTGCCGCTGTCGGCGATCGCGTTCGCCGGACTGGTGCTCGGACTGACATTGGCGGGGGCACCGGGTCCGCAGCGGATGCCGGCCTGGGTGCCGACGGTCGCCGGCGCGGTCGCGATGGTGGTCTTCGTCGTGCGGCAGCAGCACCTGCAGCGCCGCGATCGGGCGTTCCTGGATCTGCGGCCGTTGGGCAACCGGCGGTTCTCGCTGTCGCTGGGCCTGGTGATCCTCGGCTTCGTCGGGCTGTTCGGTGCGATCATCATGGTGCCGCTCTACGTCCAGGACGTCCTGGGCCGCAGCGTGCTGGTCGCCGGGTTGACCAGCCTGCCCGGCGGGCTGCTGATGGGGCTGGCCGGGCCGCTGGTCGGCCGGGTCTATGACCGCCGCGGTGCCCGGGTCCTCGTCATCCCGGGATCGGTGCTGCTCGCCGTTGCACTCGGTGGATTCACCCTGTTGTCGGAGCGCTCGCAGATCTGGCAGTTGGTGGTGCTGCAGGCGGTCATGATGGTCGGCCTGTCGATGATGTTCACCCCGTTGATGACCGATGCGCTGGGCGCGCTGCCGGACCGGCTGTACTCACACGGCAGCGCCATCATGTCCACGCTGCAGCAGCTCGGCGGCGCGGCGGGCACCGCGCTGTTTGTCACCGTGATGGCCACCGCATCGCACGCCGGCGGCACGCCGGACCTGCCCGGCGTGCACGCCGCGTTCGTCGTCGCCGCGGTGATCGGTGTGCTGACCGTCGTGCTGGCATTGTTCACCGCGCGAGCCCCCAGCGGTGAGTAGCCTCTGCCTCGGCGACTGGTTCCGCCACCGCACTCTCAAATCCGGTCACTGTCGTCCGAACAGGTGAATCCTGTTTCGATTCAGCCGTTCTGGACATTCGATGGGTACTGTCCGTATTCAACGTGATGCAAATCCGATGGCCGGCACTGCCGAGCACCATTCCGAGGAGATTGATTGTCGTGAAACGACTTAACGCAGTAGTTGCAGCAGTCGCGGTAGCTGGCTTCGCCGGTCTGACAGCCGGTTGCTCAACGCATACCAGCGATTCCGATGGCTCTGGGGCGCCGGCTACGACGGCGAAGTCAGATATCACCGCACTTACTCCCTCCATGGTTGTCGGACGGAATTCATTTCCCGATCTGCCACGCGGAGAGTGGACAGCAGCGGAGGTGAAGGAAGCCAAAGGCGGCGCTGGCAGCGAAACGCTGAGCGCCGATGATTGCCGCCTGCTGTTCAAAGGGCCACTGTACAAACCGACCTCCCGGGTTGGGGCGAGTATGTCCGGGAGGGGAGAACGAGGAGGTGCAGAGATTTACAGCGTCGATATCGGAATCCCCAGTGAAGAAGCACCGGATTGGGTTGGGCTCGTTGACAAGTGCAGTGCCCTCGCTGTGGTGAGCAACGGGCATGGGGGTGATTTCAAGATGGAGCCAGGAAACATCGAGGGGCTGCCTTCATGGGCAACAAGCTATCTGGCAACCGATCCGGGTGGAACGGGGTGGATACGCGCCATCATCGGCAATGCTGGGCATGGTGGCGATCGCGACGGCCGGTTGCGGTGGTGATCCGACCCGCAGCGCGCCGGACCTGACGCCGGAATCCTCGATCGCCCAACGGGTGACCACGTCCGCTACGACGTCCAACACGACGCCGTCGTTCCAGACGCCCGACTACGGCATCGAACCCACCGATACCGCGTCACCGCAGACCGGCTGCCCGCTGTCCGATGCAGCGGCCGATGTCCACGTGCGCGTCCCGGACGGATTCACCGCGGCGTCGCGGGCGGGCACCGCCCGGCTCACCATGTCCGGGCCCGGCGAACTGACCGCGGCCGTCGAGGTCCGCTCGGCCGATCCCGGCCCGAGGACCGCTTTCAGCCGGTACATCTCCGAACGAATCGGCGTTTCGCAGGACCAGGTGGTCAGCGTGCTGCCCGGCCCGATGTGCGGATACAGCGGGCAGCGGATCGGCGGCCTGCTCGACGGTGACGACTTCGCCGACCGGATCGTGCACGTCGGAACCGGATCCGGCGACTTCCTGCTCGTTGTCGCTCTCCAGGGGCCTTCGGGCGCAGGCGATTTCGGCGCCACCCGCAGCGCGCTGTTGGCCGATTTCGGCGTCAGGCTGCCCTGACCCCTGGTGACCCGACGTCGCGCGGGGTAGCCTGCGCAGATCGCCCGCCCGCGGCGTGATCCCCATCGAGGAGAGGCGCACCGCCGTGGCCGCTGAATTCGCCGGCAAGATCGCACTCGACATCCGCGACTCCGAACCGGACTGGCCGGCGTATGCGGCGCCGACCGCGCCCGAGGGCGCGCCGAACGTCCTCTACCTGGTGTGGGACGACACCGGCATCGCCACCTGGGACTGCTTCGGCGGGCTGGTCGAGATGCCGAACATGACCCGCATCGCCGACGCCGGGGTGCGGCTGACCCAGTTCCACACCACCGCCCTGTGCTCACCGACCCGCGCGGCGCTGCTGACCGGACGCAACCCCACCACCGTCGGGATGGCCACCATCGAGGAGTTCACCGAGGGCTTCCCCAACAGCAACGGCCGCATCCCGGCCGAGACGGCCCTGCTCTCGGAGGTGCTCGCCGAACGCGGCTGGAGCACCTACGCCGTCGGGAAATGGCACCTGACCCCGCTGGACGAATCCAACCTGGCCGCCACCCGCCGACACTGGCCCTGCTCGCGCGGATTCGACCGGTTCTACGGCTTCATGGGTGGCGAAACCGACCAGTGGTACCCGGAACTCGTCTACGACAACCATCCCGTCGACCCACCGGCCACCCCGGAACAGGGCTATCACCTGTCCAAGGACCTGGCTGAGCGGACAATCGAATTCATCCGCGATGCCAAGGTCATCGCGCCGGACAAGCCGTGGTTCTCCTACCTGTGCCCGGGCGCCGGGCACGCGCCGCACCACGTGTTCCGCGAGTGGGCCGACCGCTACGCCGGGCGGTTCGACATGGGCTACGAGGCCTACCGGGACATCGTGCTGGCCAACCAGAAACGCCTCGGCATCGTGCCGCCGGAGACCGAACTGTCCCCGATGAACCCCTACGCCGACGTCACCGGCCCGCAGGGACAGCCCTGGCCGCCGCTGGACACCGTGCGGCCCTGGGATTCACTCTCGCCCGACGAGCAGCGGCTGTTCGCCCGGATGGCCGAGGTGTTCGCCGGGTTCCTGTCCTACACCGACGACCAGATCGGCCGGATCCTGGACTACCTGGAGGAATCCGGCCAGCTCGACAACACCATCATCGTCGTCATCTCCGACAACGGGGCCAGCGGCGAGGGCGGGCCCAACGGCTCGGTCAACGAGGTGAAGTTCTTCAACGGCTACATCGACACGGTCGCCGAAAGCCTGCGCTACTACGACGAACTCGGCGGCCCGTCGACCTACGGGCACTATCCGATCGGCTGGGCGATGGCGTTCAACACGCCCTACAAGCTGTTCAAACGCTACGCCTCGCACGAGGGCGGCATCGCCGACACCGCCATCATCTCCTGGCCGGCGGGCATCGGTGCGGCCGGCCAGCTCCGGGACCACTACATCAACGTCGCCGACGTGACCCCGACGATCTACGACCTGCTCGGCATCGTACCGCCGGCCACCGTTCGGGGTATCCCGCAGAAACCACTGGACGGGGTGAGTTTCGCTGCTGCACTGCGTGATCCGAATCTGCCCACCGGCAAGGACACCCAGTTCTATACCATGCTCGGCACCCGAGGAATCTGGCACCGCGGCTGGTTCGCCAGCACCGTGCACGCCGCCACCCCCAGCGGCTGGGGACATTTCGACGACGACCGTTGGGAGCTGTTCCACATCGACACCGACCGCAGCCAGTGTCACGACCTGGCCGGCGCGGAGCCGGAGAAGCTCGCCGAACTGCAGGCGCTGTGGTTCGCGGAAGCGGAGAAGTACAACGGCCTGCCGCTGGCGGACCTCAGCATCGCCGAGATCTTCACCAGGCCGCGGCCCGGCGCGGGCACCGACCGCACCAGCTTCACCTTCTACCCGGGTACCGCCGACGTCGGGCTGGGGGCGGACCCGCAGCTGCGCGGGCAGTCTTTCTCGGTGCTCGCCGACGTCGAGGTGCAGACCGATCCCGACGGCGTGATCTTCAAACACGGTTGTGGACACGGGGGATACGCCCTGTACGTCACCGACGGCCGGTTGTCCTTCGTCTACAACTTCATGGGCACCGACGAGCAGGCGGTGACCGCGGACACCACGGTGCCAGCGGGGCGGCACGTGCTCGGGGTCCGCTACGAGCGCACCGGCACCGTCGAGGGCAGCCACACCCCGGTGGGGGTGCTGTCGCTCTATGTCGACGATGCCGTCGTGGGCACCCGCGCCGATGTGCGCACCCACCCGGGCACCTTCGGCCTGGGTGGGGTCTCGGCATCGGTGGGCCGCAACTCCGGGCAGGCGGTGTCGAAGGCGTTCGCCGCGCCCTTCCCGTTCGCCGGCGGGACCATCGCCAAGGTCGTCGTCGATGTGTCCGGGACGGCCTACCTGGACGCCGAGGCCGAACTTGCCGCCGCGTTCGCCCGGGACTGAGCGGGATCAGTAGTAGTAGCCGCCCCAGAAGCCGGTGTCACCGTTGTCGCAGTTGACGTTGATGTCCCAGGGCCGATTCAGCGGCACACCCGGGATGAACAGGCCGCCCTGACCCGCGGCGTTCTGGTAGACCCGGTTGGTGTACCAGTCCGAGGTGTAGGTGCACCAGGTGCCGCCGCTGCCGCCGTCCCAGCCGACCCAGATCCCGCCGACGTGCTGCACCGGATACAGCGTCAAGGTGTTGGCGTGCGCGATGCCGGCGCCGGCGAGCGCGGCGGGCATCGCCCCCGCCGCCGCCAGCGTCGCGAGCGCCTTCTTCAAGTGAACTGCCATGGTCGCCTCCCGGTGCCCGCGGCTACCGGTTGGCGACCGCTGTGGGCACAGTTCAGCAAATCAGGGGGGAGCCGGACAACGCGTTGTCCCGCTGGCCGGAACGGCGTTCGCGTGGAGTCAGTACCAGAAGCCGGGCACGTGGCCGGTGTCGCCGTTGTCGCATTTGACGTCGATCAGTGACACCCGGTTCAGCGGGATTGAGGTGACGAACACCCCGCCGGTCCCGGTGGCGTTCTGATAGGCCCGCGAACTGAACCAGTCCGAACTGGCCGTGCACCACGTCGCACCGCTGCCGGCCGTCCAGCCGATCCAGATGCCGTCGCCGGTGATCTGCGGCACCGGCGTGACGTTCAGGCCGGCGGCGTGTGCCGTGCCGGCACCGGCGAGCAGGCCCGGTACGGCCGCCGCGGCGGCCACAGCGGTGACGATCTTTGTGACGGTGGTCCCCATGATCCCTCCAGGTTAGTGCCTCGACCGTAAACCGTGGCACCCACCCGGGGCAGGGAAATTCCGGCATTCGGCCACTCGCGCCGGCTATCCGCAGGATTGGTCGCCCACCGGGGTGAGGCCGCCGGAGAAGTGGACCGTGCCGGTCTTGGTGTTCGCGGCGATGTTGGAGTTTGCCGAGCACTCCAGGGTCAAGCCGACCAGTCCGGGGCTGTTCGCCGACACCTTGAGCACCGGTGCGCCCTTGGGTTTGACGGTCTTGGTCCAGGTCCAGCCCGCGATCACCGCGATGTTGTTGTCGGTGATCAGCTGATCGTTGTCACCGAGGTAGCTGATATTGATGCTGGAGACCGGAAGTCCGGTCGCCTTCAGCGTGTAGGTGACCGATTGGTCCACCGGTGGGTCGGCGGGCTTGTCGACGGGTACCAACTGCCCCTGAGGCAGGTTCGTCTCGATGTTCGGCAGCTTGGCTACGACGTTGGGCTGTGCAGCGGCCTGCTTGAAGTCCGTGCTGAGCACAACGGTCTCGTAGTCCATGTCCTGGTTGTCATCGCGCCAGAAGGAGATGCCGACGGTCGTGTAGGTGCAATCCCGGATGACGGCGCTGGCGTGGTCGATGAGCTGATCGGTCGTCGGGTCCTCGCGGTCGTCGACCGCGGCGCGTGCGATGGCCGCATCCACCGTGACTCCGAGCTCGGCGAAGCCCTTGGCGGGGTCGTTGAAGTACGTGGTCCCGGCGGCGTCCGGGCTGTTCACTTTGCTCGCAACTTGGTCGGCCACCGGGTCCCAGTGCAGCGGGGCGCATCCCGCGTTGGAACGGACGGCGGTGACCCGGGCGATCATCCGCTCCATGGGGGTTCCGGCCAGGGCGTTGGGTGCGCAGGTGAGGCCGACGGCGATCACCCCGAGTCCGGCCAGGGTCTGGGGGATCGCGGAACTGACGCGGCGGGTCATGACATCTCCTCACATCGGCGGGTTTGGGGTGAATGAACCACCACCGGCCGCCGGAGGAAAGTCGTCGTTCCGCTGTGCGGAACCCGGCCTCGCGGACCTCTCGGCAGCCGGTCCCGCCTACGCTGGGTCGGTGCTGACCGAACTCGTCGCGTTGCCCGGCGGCACATTCGCCATGGGCGCCGACGGGTTCTACCCGGAGGAGACCCCGGTGCACACCGTCACCGTCGGACCGGTATCGGTCGAGCGGCACCCGGTGACCAACGCGCAGTTCGCCGAATTCGTCGCCGCCACCGGCTACCTCACCGTCGCCGAACGCCCGATGGACTCGGCGGCCTATCCCGGGGTCGCCGCCGAGGACCTGGCGCCCGGCGCGCTGGTGTTCAGCCCGACCTCCGGCCCGGTCAACCTCGCCGACTGGCGCCAGTGGTGGGACTGGGCGCCCGGCGCCAGCTGGAAACACCCGTTCGGGCCGGACAGTTCGGTGGCCGACCGGGGCGACCATCCCGTCGTGCAGGTGTCCTATGTCGACGCGGTCGCCTACGCAGCATGGGCGGGTCGGCGGCTGCCGACGGAAGCCGAGTGGGAGTACGCGGCCCGGGCCGGGTCGTCGTCGACGTATTCGTGGGGTCCCGACGCCGCGCCGGGTGGGCGGTTGATGGCCAACACCTGGCAGGGCGCCTTCCCGCACCGCAACGACGGCGCGCTCGGTTGGGCCGGCACCTCGCCGGTGGGGGCGTTCCCGCCCAACGACTTCGGGCTCGTCGACATGATCGGCAACGTGTGGGAGTGGACGACGACGATCTTCGCCGGCCGGCACCGGCTGAGGGAGGCCAAGGGGTGCTGCACGCCGAGCCGCGGGCCCGTCGACCCGGACCCCACCGTCAGCCAGGTGCTCAAGGGCGGATCGCATCTGTGCGCGCCGGAGTACTGTCACCGCTACCGGCCCGCCGCCCGGTCCCCCCAGTCGCAGGACAGCGCCACCACCCACATCGGGTTCCGGTGTGTGCGCTGACATCATGTCCGGTCGGACACCTCCCGGGCCACGTGCCCGGCGATGCGCGCGTAGGAATCCTCGGTGACGGCGGTCGCCGAGCTCATGATGTTGTACCCGTGGTCGACGTCCTCCACCTCGTGGTAGGCCGCCAGCACGCCGGCGGCGCCGAGCTTCAAGGCGTAGCAACGGGCCTCGTCGCGCAGTCGGTCGTGTTCGGCGGTGACCACGAGTGCAGGTGCAATGCCGGCGATCTCATCTGCGTTGTCGCCCCACGCCGGCGACGCTAAACGGTCGCGACGTTGCGCGGCATCGGGAATGTAGGCCGTGTCGAAGAGATCGCCCATCCACGGTTTGAGGACCGCCCGGGATCCTATGGTCGACGGCTTGTCTCGGGTCGGCGTCACCAGGTCCAGCGGTGCGTAGTGCAGCACCTGCAGCGCGATGCGGGGCCCGCCCAGTTCGAGGGCGAGCCGGGCGGCCGCAGCGCTCAGATTGCCGCCCGCGCTCTGCCCGCCGACGCACAGCCGCGACCCGTCCCACGCCCGGTCGCAGCTCGCCGCCCAGCACACCACGTCGTAGATCTGTTGTGGCGCATCGGGAAAGCGATGCTGCGGTGCCAGGACATAATCAGGATTGAGGACCGCCACGCCCGCGCGGGCCGCCAGATACCGGCACCACGGGTCATCCTGTTCCGGGTGCCCGACGACGAATCCGCCGCCGTGGACGTTGACGTAGACGGCTGGGCGGTCGACGCCCGCGGCGGGCAGGTAGACCGTCGCCGGGATCGGGCCGAATCGCGTCGGGATCACCAGGTGCTCAATGCGCCCGGTGATATCAGGGAACCTGACCGCGGGCTTCGGCGCCGTTCTGGCGGTGGCCGCGAGCAGCCGGGAAAGGGCGTCGGCGACGCGTTGGTTCGTCATGATCGACGTTGCTCTCCTTCATCGAGCGTGGCTTCAGATGGCGGCCCAGCCGCCGTCGACACTGAGGACGGCGCCGTGGATATTGGCGGCCCGCGGCCCGGCGAGGAAGACCACCGCGTCGGCCACTTCGCCGGGGGTGCTCATCCGGCGCGAGGGCAGCCGGTGCAGTACCGGGGCGAGGTAGTCGGCGTACTCCTGCTGACGCTCGGTGGCGATCGGCCCCGGGGCGACGGTGTTGACCCGCACGCCGTGCGGGCCGAACTCGTCGGCCCAGGAGGTCGTGAGGGAGTGCAGGGCGGCCTTGTTGGCGCAGTATAGAGCGCCGATCCGGCGGCGCCGCGCAACCCGGTGATCGACCCGATGTTGACGATCGCACCGCCGCCGGCCTCGGCCATCGCCGGTGCGATCGCCCCGGTGAGTAGGAACGGGGCAAACACGTTGACACCGAACGCATCCCGGAGCAGTTCCGCGGACACCTCGGCGGTCGGGGTGGGCATGAGCAGGAGTGCGGCGTTGTTCACCAGGATATCGAGCCGGCCGCCGGCTGCCTCGGCGGACAGTTCGGCGAACCGCCGGATCTCCGGCTCGCCCGCGGACAGGTCGACCGCGACGAACGCCGCGGTGCCACCGGATGCCCTGATCTCGTCAACGACGGCGTTGCCGCGTTCGGCGCTTCGGCCGCTGACGATCACCGACACATTGTCCGCGGCGAGCGCTTTGGCGATGGCGGCGCCGAGTCCTCCGGTGGATCCGGTCACCAGGGCGGTGCGATTGTTGTTCATCTGTACTCCAATGTCTTTCGTGATCCGGGTCAGGACAGGGTGGCGACGTCGACGACGGCCGAGGCGAACTGTGCCGGGGCCTCCTGTGGCACGTTGTGCCCTATACCGTCGAGGACGCGGTGGCGGTGGGGCCCGGTGTAGAGGGAGCGGTACCCGGCGCCATCGTGTGCGCCGGGTTGGCGGGGAGTTTCGGGAGTCCCGGGGAGCTGTGGCACGCGGTCGCGACCGGGGTTGCCGCGACGGCGCCCGCGGCCAGCGCGGCGAGCCTGCCGAATCCCCGGCGGCTGAGCCGGCTCTGGGTCGCGGGAGTGGTGGTGTGCATGGAGCCCATGACACCCGCCCAAAACCATCGTGTCCAACGATTACTTTGAATAGGTTTCATCGTTAAAATCGATGATTGTGGAGCTGCGCCAGGTCGAGCATTTCGTCGCGGTCGCCGATGAGCTGAGCTTCACCCGGGCCGCCGAGCGGATCCGGGTGGTGCAGTCGGCGCTGTCGTCGTCGATCGCCAAGCTCGAGCGCGAACTCGGCGCCGCGTTGTTTGACCGGAGCAGGCAACGGATCACCCTCACCGCCGCGGGAGAGAGCTTCCGGCCGCACGCGCTGCGGCTGCTCCACACCGCTCGGGAGGCGTCGGAGTCGGTCATCGCGTTCCGCGGAATGCTTTCCGGAACAATCGAATTCGGCTCGCTGATCGCCTTCGGCCCGCTGGATGTGCCGAAGGCGCTGGGGGAGTTCCACCGGGAGCACCCGTTCGTCCGCCTGCGGCTACGGCTCAGCCAGGCCGGGGCGTCGGCATATCTGGCCGCGCTGATGGAGGGATCATTGGATCTCGCCCTGGTCTCCGAGCCGAACCGGTTCCCGCCGCAGCTGCACCTGCGGAAGCTCTTTGCGGATCCCATGGTCTTCGTCTGCCGTCCGGATCATCCGCGTGCGATGCAAGATCGGGTGAGCCTGAGGGAGCTGGCGGCAGAGGAGCTCGTCGGATTCCCGCGCGGGTTTGGGCTGCGCGGGCTGATCGACGATGCGTTCCACGCCGCCGGAATGCAGGCGAATACGCCCTACGAGGTGCCGGCCGGCTACGGCGCCATCGCCGAGCTGGTGGACAACGGGCTGGGCACCGCGTTCATGCCGATCTCCGAGGCCGGTCGGTTTCCGGCGCTGTGTGCGGTACGGCTGGCCGAGCCGGTGCTCTGGCGGGTCTATCTGGCGTCGCCGCCACCGGAACGGATGACACCGGCGGCAAGGGAGTTGGCGGACGGCCTGTGGAGTCTCCGGGTTCCGTAGCGAGATCCGACTGCCGGCGAAGCGCCCGGCGCTCCTGCGGTGTGGTGGCGCCCCAGATTCCGTAGGGCTCGTCGGCAGCGACGGCGTAGTCGCGGCAGTGCTGCAATACCGGGCAACCCCGGCAGATCTTCTTAGCGTTTTCCTCGTGGGCGTCGCGGCGATGGCCCTTGTCGGATTCTGCGGTGAAGAACACCTCGGCGGGCACGCCGCGGCACTCCGCGCGCAGTTGCCACGCCCAGTGCTCGGCCAGCGGGGGCAGTGGCAGGCGCACGCTCACCGGTGGTCTCCGTCTTCGCCGCTGGACACCAGATCATCGGTGGTGCAGTCGGTTTCGCTCCAGCCCTCGAAGGGATCGCCGTAGTCGGACCACTCCCCGGGGTTGTCCATCTCCGCGTCGGTCAGCAGTGCGCAGCTCAGCGCGGCGAAGATCTCGTCGGGATCCGCGCCGCAGACCAGCGCGGTCAGCGCTGTGTGCCGGTCGCCGTGGACCCGGTCCCATCCGACGTCGGCCAGCGCGCGACGCTCCGGGGCGACGTAGGCGAGTTCGGAGGTGTCCATGGCGGCGAGCCATTTGCCGGCCGAGGTCGCCCGCCAGCCGCCACCTGCGGTCTCCAGCCACATCGCCTCGATGATGTTGTTGGCCAGCCACATCCGGCCGCGGGTGCGCACCACCCCCTCCAGCAGTAGGCCGAGCGCGGCGTCGAGCCGGCCGGGGTGGAACGGGCGCCGGGCGTAGAACTCGACCAGCGACACCCGGCCGGCGGGTTCCAGTGGAGGCTGACCGTCGAGCAGCGGATCGTGCGGACAGCTGCTGCGACCCCGGCGGGCGCCCGACGGGAGACTGGCCACCGCTACCTCGACGGCCCGTGCGTCGTCGATGATCTCGGCCCTGGGGGAGAGGCGGCGCAGCACCGCGGGAAGCTCGGGATCGGCCGTGCGGCACAGCAGTACGTCGGCGAACTCGGCCTGGCCGACCACCACCTGGGCGACGGTGCGGCCGTCGGCCAGGTCGTCGTCGCCGAGCGCCTGCTGTAACCAGGTGAATTCCTCGACGCAGGTGATGACGGCGGTGATGGCGACATCGCGTGCCGCCGGCCCGTCGACGAAGCCGGGTGCGCTGACCCGGACGTGGCGGACGGCCCAGCAGATCGGCTCGGGCTCCAGCCAGGGCGCCAGGTGCACGACGATGCGGGTGACGTCGTCGCGCTGGTGCAGCCGGCGCAACAGGATCAGCAGGTCGTTGCGGATGGTGCACGACGTGCAGCCGTGCGCGAGTTCGAGTGCGGTCTCGGTGACAGTGGGCACGCCGTGGTCGACGGTGTGGGTGCTGCGCAGGACGACATGGCCGTCGTAGCGGTGCCGCACGGCCAGCGTTCCCGACCGGCGGAGCAATTCGTCGACGATCCCTTCGGTGTCACCCTGTCCGGCGACGAGGATCACGGGGGTGCGCATCGGCCTCCTTGGCGCTCAGCTAGCGTCACAGCTATTGGTAATGATTTTCATTAACGCGTGCTTGAGGGTACAGTCCCGAGTGGAGCTTGTCGAAAATGATTTTCAATAAGCCGCCCGCGGGGCGGCAGCGTGAAGGAGGTGGCGGCTTGTCCGCGCACTGCCAGGTCACCGGGCGCAAGCCCGGTTTCGGTAACACGGTGTCTCACTCACACCGCCGCACCCGTCGGCGCTGGGACCCGAACATCCAGACCAAGACTTACTTCCTGCCTTCGGAGGGCCGGCGGGTGAAACTGCGGGTCAGCGCCAAGGGCATCAAGGTCATCGATCGGGACGGCATCGAAGCCGTGGTGGCCCGGCTGCGCCGCGACGGGCAGCGGATCTGATGGCTCGCGCCACCGACATCCGGCCCGTGGTGAAACTGCGCTCCACCGCCGGCACCGGCTACACCTACGTCACCCGCAAGAACCGCCGCAACGACCCCGACCGGCTGGTGCTGCGCAAATACGACCCGATCGTGCGCCGGCACGTCGACTTCCGCGAGGAGCGCTGAATGGCCAAGAAATCCAAGATCGTCAAGAACGAACAGCGCGCGCTGATCGTCGCCCGCTACGCCGAACGCCGCGCCGAGCTCAAGGAGATCATCCGCAAGCCGTCGAGCTCGGCCGAACAGCGACTGGCCGCCCAGCAGGAACTGGCCCGCCAGCCGCGCGACGCCAGCGCGGTGCGGCTGCGCAACCGCGACGCGGTCGACGGCCGTCCCCGCGGCCATCTGCGCAAATTCGGGTTGTCCCGGGTCCGGGTGCGCGAACTCGCCCACAACGGGCAGCTGCCCGGCGTCCGGAAAGCGAGCTGGTGATGGCCGCAAAACGCCGTGATAACCGTCCCGAACTGGACAAGCGCAAGCCCAGGCGAAACCTGTTGAAACAGTTGGGCATTACCCAGGTCGACTACAAGGACACCGCGACGCTGCGGCAGTTCATCTCCGACCGCGGCAAGATCCGCTCTCGCGCGGTCACCGGCCTATCGGTGCAGCAGCAGCGCCAGGTGGCGACCGCGATCAAGAACGCCCGGGAGATGGCCTTGTTGCCCTACGGCCCCGCGGCCCCGCGCGGCTGACCGCTACCTCGCCCACGGGTGGCATGCTGAAAGACCCGACGGGAAGGCAGCCGATGAGCACCGTGGACCTGGACCGGCTGGCCGTCGCGCTGGACGAGTACCAGCAGGCGTTCCTGGTGACCGTCGGCGACGACCATCGCCCGCATTCAGTGCTTGTCGATCCGGTGCTGACCGGCGGGGTCTTCGACCTCGGCCCTTTTGGTGGCCACACGGCGACCAATATCACCGCCCATTCGATCGTCACCATCCTGTGGCCGCCGCGCGAGCCGGGCGGGTATGCGCTGATGGTCGATGGTCGGGCGTCGCCAACCACTCCAGGAACCCTGCGGGTGACACCGACCAGGGCGCTGCTGCACCGGCGGGCCAAGCCGGGATCGGCGGTCGCCGAATTGGGGTGTCTGCACGACTGCGTGGTGTTCGAGGCATGAGGACCGTGCCGCTGGGGATGTATGCCTGAGCAACTCGCACAGAACACGACGAAGACCGTCAGCGACGGTGTCTACTTCCCGCTGGGCGCGACGGTCTGCGCAGACGGGGTCAACTTCGCCGTCCGATCCCAGGCCGCGACCGCGGTCTACCTGCTGCTGTTCGACAGTCCCGACGCTCCGCCGACCGACGTCATCGAACTGACCCGTCGGGACCGGGACGTCTGGCACGTCTTCGTCGCCGGCGTGCGCGCCGGCCAGCTCTACGGCTACAAAATGTCCGGCGACTACAACCCTGCGGCCGGCCTGCGCTTCAACGACGCCAAGCTACTGCTCGATCCCTATGCCAAAGCGGTGTCCGGCAAGTTCCGCAACGTCGACAACCTGCTGCTGGCCTACGACCCCGAGGCGCCCGGGCGGGACCTGGTGCCCGACGCCCGCGACAACTGTGCCGTCGTGCCCAAAGCCATTGTGGTTGACGACATGTTCGACTGGCAGGGGACGGCGTCACCGGACCTCGATCTCGCCGAGTTGATCGTCTACGAGGTGCATGTGAAGGGCTTCACGGCGCACCACTCGTCCGGCGTCGCGCACCCGGGCACGTATCTGGGGTTCATCGAGAAGATTCCGCACCTGAAGCGCCTCGGGGTGAACGCGGTCGAGTTGCTGCCCGTCCACGAGCATTACGTCGATGATTTCCTGTGCGACAAGGGATTGACCAACTACTGGGGCTACAACTCGATCGGCTTCTTCGCCCCCGAATCCTCCTATGCGACGGGCGCGGCGCCGGGCCGTCAGGTCGACGAGTTCAAAACGCTGGTCCGTGAGCTGCACCGAGCGGGCATCAAGGTCATCCTGGACGTCGTCTACAACCACACCGGCGAAGGCAACCAGATGGGGCCGACCCTGGCGTTCCGCGGGATCGACAACCCCTCCTACTACAGCTTGACCGGACCGGCGGGCGCGCCGCAGCGCTACTACATGAACTACACGGGCTGCGGCAACAGTCTGCGGTTCGACAGCCCGGCGGTCATCCGGCTGGTGATGGATTCACTGCGGTACTGGGTCGAGGTGATGGGCGTCGACGGATTCCGCTTCGACCTGGCTGCCGTGCTCGGCCGCGACGACAACGGGACGTTCAGTCCCTCCGGCGCGTTCTTCGACGCGGCGGCCCAGGATCCCGTCCTCAACCGCCATCGCACCATCCTGATCGCCGAGCCCTGGGACACCGGGACCTATCAGTTGGGGAACTTCCCCGTCGACTGGTCGGAGTGGAACGGCAGGTTCCGCGACACCGTCCGGCGGTTCGGAAAGGGCGACGGCGCCCAGGTGGCCGACCTCGCCTCCCGAATGACCGGCTCCGCCGATCTCTACCGCGACGACGGCCGGTCGGCCTACAACAGCATCAACTTCGTCACCTGCCACGACGGATTCACCCTGCGGGACCTGGTCTCCTACAACGACAAACACAACCAGGCCAACGGCGAGAACAACCAGGACGGCTCCAACGACAACAACTCGTGGAACTGCGGCGTCGAAGGGGACACCGACGATCCTGCGGTGCTGGCGCTGCGGCGGCAACAGACGAAGAACTTCGCCTGCTACCTCCTGTTGGCGTCGGGCACCCCGATGATCCTGGGCGGCGACGAGTTCGCCCGAACCCAGGGCGGCAACAACAACGCCTACTGCCAGGACAACGAGACCAGTTGGTTCGACTGGACCCTGGTCGACAAGCACCAGGATCTGGTGGACTTCTTCGCCAAGCTGATCGCGTTCACCCAGCGGTTCCCGGTGTTGCAGCAGCGCAAGTTCTTCGCCGGCAAGGACATCTACCACGACGGCATTCCGGATCTGACCTGGTTCGGCCCCGATCTGGGTACACCGGATTGGAACAACCCGGAGCTGCGCACGCTGTGCTATCAACTCGACGCGGCCGAGGACCGCTGCAACGTCGGCGCGACGCGGCTCTACGTCATCCTCAACGCCGACTTCCAGATGCGGGACATCACCCTCCCGTCGCTGCCCGACGGCAGCGCCTGGTTCCGGGCAATCGATACGAGTCTTCCCGCGGGCCAGGATTTCTCATCCGACGGCGCGGAGGTCCCCGTCGAGCCCGCCGGCCACTATCTCGCCAACCCGCGGAGCACGGTCGTTCTGCTGGCGAGGTAGGGGAGCGGTGCACGCCGTCGCTATGTGAAACGGTGGCTATCCGCGGCCGACATCATCGGCGGATCTCTGAGCCGCTGGGGATAACCGCCCCGGGGTGAATTGCGGTTTCCCGGCCGGCGGGCAGGGTGACGACATGAGCGGACTACGGATCGCAAGCGAGGCGCTGGCTCGGGGCGAACTCACCGAATTCGGGTTGCACCGTCGGTTCCGGCGGGTGCTCCCGGGAGTATGGGCTCCGAACACCTTGGACCTCGACCTGCCCGACCGGGCCGAAGCGGCCTGGCTGTGGTCGGGCAGGCGTGGCGTGGTCGGTGGACTGGCGGCCTCGGCAATGCTCGGCGCGAAATGGGTCGACGACAACGTCCCCGTCGAGCTGTACTGGTCGAACTATCGGGCGCCCGAGGGGGTCGTCGTCCGCAAGGGTCTACTCCTTCCCGACGAAGTTCAAACGGTCCGCGGGGTACCGACGACGACCGCGCTGCGAACGGCCGTTGACCTGGCTCGGGTCGGGACCGTTGCCGAGGCGGTCGCTCGGCTCGACGCGCTGGTGCGGGCGACGCAGATCGACCCGAGCAGCATCCTTGCCGTGGCGGAACGGCATCGGAACATCCGTGGTCTAGCGCGCGTGCCGCGGGTCGTCGGTCTGGTCGACGCAGGCGCGCAATCTCCCAAGGAAAGCTGGCTGCGGTTGGTGCTCGTCGGCGGGGGATATCCGCGCCCGGGAACCCAGATACCGATACTCGGGCCGGACGGGCGGGTCCGCTACTACATCGATATGGGGTGGGAGGGTCCGAAGATCGGCGTCGAATACGACGGGCAGCAGCACCGACTCGATGACCGCCAGTATCACGGTGACATTCGCCGATCGGAATACCTCGCGAGTCTGGGGTGGCGGATCGTGCGCGTTGTGGCGGGGGACAGCCGCGCCGACGTCTTGGCCCGGGTCGCCGAGTTGTTCGCCCAGAGCTGATCGCGGCCGCTGGGTGGTGCGCGTGCGATCGGCAGTGCACAGAGCGCAGATCCAGCGCACGGGAGTGCACTCAGCCGTGGTTTTCCCGTCGGGAGTGCGCTGGGCGTGCTCAGAAGGGGGATCTGGGGCAAAACGGGCACGATGAATGCACTGTCGACGGGAAAACCACGGCTGAATGCACTCCCGAGACCGAATACCGCGCTGAGCGCACTCCCGAACGCGCTGAGCGCACTGCCGACCGCCGACTCCACGCTGAGCGCACTCCCGAACGCGCTGAGCGCACCCCCGACCGCCGACTCCACGCTGAGCGCACTCCCGGCCCACGTACACCCCGGCTCTCCCCGGTAATAGAGCCCCGCCGATACCCCACCAGCGGCAATTTGGACCATCGCCGCTTCTCCCCTAGACTCAGGGGGTTGCCGTGGGCAGACCTCGGCTGACTTCTGCGGTATCGATGTCAGCCCCGCGTGCCTTTCGGTGGCAACGACCGCGCATGTCAGGTTACAAGTGCTGCCCTTCGGGGTGGCGTTTTCTGGCGTGCAGACACACAACAGGGAGATCGAGTGATTCAGCAGGAATCGCGGTTGAAGGTCGCCGACAACACGGGCGCCAAGGAGATCTTGTGCATCCGCGTGCTCGGTGGCTCGTCGCGGCGATACGCCGGCATCGGCGACATCATCGTCGCGACGGTCAAGGACGCCATCCCGGGCGGCAACGTCAAGCGTGGTGACGTCGTGAAGGCCGTCGTCGTGCGGACCGTCAAGGAGCGTCGCCGGGCCGACGGCAGCTACATCAAGTTCGACGAGAACGCCGCCGTCATCATCAAGAACGACAACGACCCGCGCGGCACCCGCATCTTCGGGCCGGTCGGTCGTGAACTGCGCGAGAAGAAGTTCATGAAGATCGTCTCGCTGGCCCCGGAGGTTTTGTAAATGAAGGTCCACAAGGGCGACACCGTTCTGGTGATCTCCGGTAAGGACAAGGGCGCCAAGGGCAAGGTGCTGCGCGCCTACCCGACCCGCGGCCGGGTCCTCGTCGAGGGCGTCAACCGGATCAAGAAGCACACCGCCGTCTCCACCAACGAGCGCGGTGCCTCCTCCGGCGGCATCGTCACCCAGGAAGCGCCGATCGACGTGTCCAACGTGATGGTGCTCGACTCCGACGGCAAGCCCACCCGCGTCGGGTTCCGCACCGACGAAGAGACCGGCAAGCGCGTCCGCATCGCCAAGACCAACGGCAAGGACATCAAGGCATGACCACGACTGAGAAGGTTCAGCCCCGGCTGAAGCAGCGCTACCGCGAAGAGATCCGCGACGCGCTCAACACCGAGTTCAACTACCCCAACGTCATGCTCATTCCGGGCGTGACCAAGGTCGTCGTGAACATGGGCGTCGGCGACGCCGCCCGCGACGCCAAGCTGATCAACGGCGCCGTCAACGACCTCGCGCTGATCACCGGTCAGAAGCCGGAGATCCGCAAGGCCCGCAAGTCCATCGCCCAGTTCAAGCTGCGCGAGGGCATGCCGATCGGCGCCCGGGTCACCCTGCGCGGCGACCGGATGTGGGAGTTCCTGGACCGGCTGATCTCCATCTCGCTGCCGCGCATCCGCGACTTCCGCGGCCTGAGCCCCAAGCAGTTCGACGGCACCGGCAACTACACCTTCGGCCTCACCGAGCAGTCGGTGTTCCACGAGATCGACGTGGACTCCATCGACCGCCCGCGGGGCATGGACATCACCGTCGTCACCTCGGCGACGACCGACGACGAAGGGCGAGCGCTGCTGCGGGCCCTTGGCTTCCCGTTCAAGGAGAACTGAGCAGATGGCAAAGAAGGCTCTGGTCAACAAGGCCAACAAGAAGCCGAAGTTCGCGGTGCGCGGGTACACCCGCTGCAACAAGTGCGGTCGCCCGCACGCCGTCTATCGCAAGTTCGGCCTGTGCCGGATCTGCCTGCGCGAAATGGCCCACGCCGGCGAACTGCCGGGTGTGCAGAAGTCCAGCTGGTAATCCGGCTACACAGACCAACTGACCACATAGAACAGGTGCGCGGTAGGCCCCCTGGACTCATCCAGCCGGGAACCGCCGCGAGGAAGGTGACACCGCTGTCATGACAATGACGGATCCGATCGCAGACTTCTTGACGCGTCTGCGCAACGCCAACTCGGCGTTCCACGACGAGGTGACCCTGCCGCACAGCAAGATCAAGGCCAACATCGCCGAGATCCTGAAGCGCGAGGGTTACATCAGCGACTACCGGACCGAGGATGCCCGGGTCGGCAAGTCGCTGGTTGTCCAGCTCAAGTACGGCCCCAGCCGTGAACGCAGCATCGCGGGCCTGCGCCGGGTTTCCAAGCCCGGCCTGCGGGTCTACGCGAAATCCACCAATCTGCCCCGGGTGCTCGGCGGCCTGGGCGTGGCGATCATCTCCACGTCCTCGGGCCTGCTCACCGACCGCCAGGCAGCACGACAGGGCGTGGGCGGCGAAGTCCTCGCTTACGTCTGGTAGGGGAGTAGATACATGTCACGCATTGGAAAGCAGCCGGTCCCGGTTCCCGCCGGGGTCGACGTCACGATCGACGGCCAGAACGTCGCGGTCAAGGGCCCCAAGGGCGCCCTGACCCTGGATGTCGCCGCGCCGATCAGCGTCTCCCGCAACGACGACGGCGCCATCGTGGTGGCCCGTCCGGACGACCAGCGGCAGAATCGCAGCCTGCACGGGCTGTCCCGCACGCTGATCGCCAACCTGGTCACCGGGGTGACCGAGGGCTACACCACCAAGATGGAGATCTACGGCGTGGGTTACCGCGTGGTCGCCAAGGGCAAGGACCTGGAGTTCGCCTTGGGCTACAGCCACCCGGTGCTGATCACCGCCCCCGAGGGCGTCAGCTTCGCGGTGGAGACCCCCACCAAGTTCTCGATCTCCGGTATCGACAAGCAGAAGGTCGGCCAGGTCGCCGCCAACATCCGCCGGTTGCGCAAGAACGACCCGTACAAGGGCAAGGGCATCCGGTACGAGGGTGAAGTGATCCGCCGCAAGGTCGGAAAGACAGGTAAGTAACCATGGCTGCCAACACTGAAGCTAAGCCGTTCCAGCCGGTCGGCCAGAACGTCTCCGCCACCCGTCGGACCGCCCGGCTGCGTCGGCACGCCCGGCTGCGTAAGAAGGTCGCCGGCACCTCCGCGGTGCCGCGGCTGATGGTGAACCGGTCCGCCCGGCACATCCACGTGCAGCTGATCGACGACCTGACCGGCACCACCCTGGCCGCCGCCTCCTCCATCGAGGCCGACGTCCGTGGCGTCGATGGCGACAAGAAGGCGCACAGCGTCCGCGTCGGACAACTGATTGCCGAGCGCGCCAAGGCCGCCGGCATCGACTCCGTGGTCTTCGACCGCGGCGGCTACACCTACGGCGGACGGATCGCGGCCCTGGCCGATGCCGCCCGCGAAGGGGGGCTGAAGTTCTAGTGAACGAGCATTCCAACAACGGAAGGACCGCATGATGGCGGAGCAGACTACGGCCGCTGACGCCGGCGCTGCCACCACCGGCCGCAACGACGAGCGCGGTTCGGGCCGCGGGGACCGCGGCGGGCGCCGCGACGACCGTGGCGGCCGCGGCGGTCGCGACGACCGCGGTGACAAGAGCAACTACCTGGAGCGGGTCGTCACCATCAACCGCGTTTCCAAGGTCGTCAAGGGTGGTCGCCGGTTCAGCTTCACCGCGCTGGTGATCGTCGGCGACGGCAAGGGCATGGTCGGCGTCGGCTACGGCAAGGCCAAGGAAGTTCCGGCGGCCATCGCCAAGGGCGTCGAAGAGGCTCGCAAGAACTTCTTCCGGGTTCCGCTGATCGGCGGCACCATCGTGCACCCGGTGCAGGGCGAAGCCGCCGCCGGTGTCGTGATGCTGCGTCCGGCCAGCCCCGGTACCGGTGTGATCGCCGGTGGTGCGGCGCGTGCGGTGCTGGAATGCGCCGGCGTGCACGACATCCTGGCCAAGTCGCTGGGCAGTGACAACGCGATCAACGTGGTGCACGCCACGGTTGCCGCGCTGAAGCAGCTGCAGCGTCCCGAAGAGGTGGCGGCCCGTCGCGGCCTGCCGATCGAGGACGTGGCGCCGGCCGGCATGCTGCGCGCCCGTCGGGAGAGCGAAGCGCTGGCCGCCGCGGCAGCGCGTGAAGGAAATGGCTGATCATGGCTGAATTGAAGATCACCCAGGTGCGCGGCACCGTGGGGGCCCGCTGGAAGCAGCGCGAGACCCTGCGCACCCTGGGCCTGCGCAAGATCCGCCAGTCGGTGGTTCGCGAGGACAGCCCGCAGACCCGCGGCCTGATCCGCGTGGTCGACCACCTCGTGGAAGTGGAGGAGGTCCAGTGAGCGACGTCATCAAGCTGCACGACCTGAAGCCCGCCCCCGGCTCCAAGAAGGCCAAGACCCGCGTCGGTCGCGGTGAGGGCTCCAAGGGCAAGACCGCCGGTCGCGGTACCAAGGGCACCAAGGCGCGCAAGAACGTGCCGGCGGCCTTCGAGGGTGGCCAGATGCCGATCCACATGCGTCTGCCCAAGCTCAAGGGCTTCCGCAACCGGTTCCGCACCGAGTACGCCGTCGTCAACGTCGGCGACATCGCCAAGGCGTTCCCGAACGGCGGCACCCTGGGTGTCGACGATCTGGTGGGCGCGGGCCTGGTCCGCAAGAACGAACTGGTCAAGGTGCTCGGCGACGGCAAGCTGTCCGTCAAGATCGACGTCACCGCCAACAAGTTCTCCGGCAGCGCCCGGGAGGCGATCACCGCCGCCGGTGGTACCGCCACCGAGCTGTAGTCGCAGCATTTTCCGTCGCAGGGCCCCGCTTCGGCGGGGCCCTGCGACGTATCCGGCACCGGCTTGGGCCGGGATCCCTCGGTAGGCTCGGCGCCATGCTCTCCCTGCTTTCCGGGCTGCCCGGATCCCACGACCTCAAGGCATTGGCCCGCCGCGTCGACACCGCTCGCCACCACGGCATCCCGGCCGGCGTGGTGCTCGAACTCGACCTCACCCGGATGCCGGCGGAGACCGCCGGGTTCGATCCGGTGACGGCGCTCGCCTCGCTGGCCGGAGCCAAACGACCGCTGGTGCTGCGGGAGACCATCGCCGCCATCGAGCGCGCAGCCGCCGACGACCGGGTGGCGGGGTTGATCGCCCGGGTCCAGCTGGAGGCCGCGGCCCCGGGCGCGGTGCAGGAACTGCGGGCCGCGATCGCCGCGTTCAGCGCCGTCAAACCCTCGCTGGCCTGGGCCGAAAGCTACCCCGGCACGCTGTCGTACTACCTGGCGTCGGCGTTCGGTGAAGTCTGGATGCAGCCGTCGGGCACCGTCGGCCTGATCGGCTTCGCCACCAGCAAGATGTTCCTGCGCAACGCCCTGGACAAGGCCGGCATCGAGGCCGAGTTCATCACCACCGGCGAATACAAATCCGCGGCGGCGATGTTCACCGAGGACGGCTACACCCCCGCCCACCGGGAGGCCGACACCCGGCTGCTGGAGAGCGTCGCCGAACAGGTCTGGGCCGGCGTCGCCGAGAGCCGCGGCATCGACATCGCCGACCTCGACGCCCTGGCCGACCGGGCACCGATCCTGCGCGACGACGCCGTGGCCGCCAACCTGGTCGACCGGATCGGCTTCCGGGACCAGGCCTACGCCCGCATCGCCGAACTGACCGGCACCGAGGCCACCGACCCCGACGACGAGGACGCCCCGGACCGGCTGTTCCTGGCCCGCTACGCCCGGGCCGGCAAGTCCGAGCTGCCCACGCCGCCCATCCCGGGCCGCGGCGCGGGCACCACGATCGCGGTGGTCAACGTCGTCGGCCCGATCGTCAGCGGTCGCGGGGACCGCACACTGCTGCCGCTGGGGGAGAGCAGCGCCGGCGGTGACACCATCGCCGCCGCCCTGCGCACCGCGGCCGCCACCGACGGGGTGGCCGCCATCGTGCTGCGGGTGGACAGTCCCGGCGGGTCGGTCAGCGCGTCGGAAACCATCTGGCGGGAGGTGGTCCGGGCCCGCGAGCGCGGCATCCCGGTGGTCGCGTCGATGGGCGCGGTCGCCGCCTCCGGCGGCTACTACGTCTCCATGTCCGCCGACGCGATCGTCGCCAATCCGGCCACCATCACCGGATCCATCGGGGTGATCACCGGCAAACTCAACGCCCGCGACCTCAAGGACCGGCTCGGGATCGGCTCCGACGGCGTGCGCACCAACGCCAACGCCGACGCCTGGTCGCTGGACGCGCCGTTCACCGAGCAACAGCACGCCCAGATCGCCGCCGAGGCGGACCTGCTCTACGACGACTTCGTGCAGCGCGTCGCCGACGGCCGCGGTCTCGGCATCCCGGAGGTGCAGCAGGTGGCCCGCGGCCGAGTGTGGACGGGCGCCGACGCCCAGGCACGCGGCCTGGTCGACGAACTCGGCGGACTGCAGACGGCGATCCGTCGCGCCAAGGTCCTGGCCGGCCTGGATCCCGACAAGAAGGTGAAGGTCGTCGAGCTGCCGGGCGGCTCGCTGCGCGACATGCTGCGGCCCAAGGCCTCCTCGCGGCCGGCGGCCGGGCTCACCGAGCTGCTGTCGAACGCGGTCGTCGGATCGGTCACCGGCATGATCGACGGCGCCCAGCGGCAACTGACCGGAACGACGGCGCTGTGGCTGGGGCAGGCCAGGTTCTGAGCCGGCCTCAGCCGGGGGTGGTCGCGCTCACGTAGACGATCTCGCCGAGCGCATCGCCTTCGCCCGCCGGCGGGAGCGCGAGGCCGTGGCGGGTGAACAGCTCGGTCCGCGACACCCCGGTCACCTGCCAGCCCTTCTCCGACAGGTAGTCCATGACGTGGCTGCGCTGGCCGGGATAGATCAACGCCGTCATGTCCAGATCCAGGCCGTGTTCGCGCAGCACCGCCGAGGATTCGCGGGCCTTGTCCTCGTCGAAGTCGAAGATGCCCGGGACGTACTCGGTGGCCGCGGCGCTGCCCGGGGCGGACAGCGCGGTGATGGTGTCGAACAGGGCGTCCTGGGCGGCGGGCGGCAGATAGATCAGCAGCCCCTCGGCCAGCCACGCCGTCGGCGCCGACGGGTCGAACCCCGCGGCGGTCAGCGCCGCCGGCCAGTCCTCGCGCAGGTCGATGGCCACTGTCCGGCGGGTCGCCCGCGGGCCGGCGCCAAGCTCGTCGAGCACCCGTGACTTGAAGGTGATGACGTCGGGCTGGTCGATTTCGTAGACCACGGTGCCGGCCGGCCAGTCCAGCCGGTAGGCCCGGGAATCCAGGCCCGACGCGAGGATCACCACCTGGCGGATACCGGCGTCGGCGGCCGCGGTGAAGTAGTCGTCGAAGAATTTCGTCCGCACCGCCATCCCGTCGATCATCGCGCGGGCACGCTCCGGCGAGGCGTTGGGGAACGCGTCGGGGTCGATGTCGCCGTCGAGGACCTTGGTGAAGAACTCGATGCCGACCGCCCGGACCAACGGCTCGGCGAACGGGTCGTCGATCAGCGCGTCCGGCTCGCGGCTGGACAGGGCGCGGCCGAGGGCCACCATGGTCGCGGTGGCGCCCACGCTGGACGCCAGATCCCAGCTGTCGTTGTCGGTACGTGCCACGGGGCCCTCCTAGATCTTCACGGCGGTGACGGCCACCGAGTCGCTGAGCGGGACGACGGCGGGATCGGACGGGAGCGCGCGACCGTAGTCGGCGAACACCTGCGTCCGCGGGCGGGCGTGCACCTCCCAGCCGCGTTCGCGCAGAAAGTCCGACACGTGATTGCGTTCGCCCGGATAGAACAGCTCGGTGAAATCCACCACCGCGCCGTCGCCCTGCCAGGCCGCGGCGATGTTGCGGGCGCGGTCGGCCAGCGCCGCGCCGAAGTCACCGCCGTGGAACTCGGTGGCGACCCGGCTGCCCGGCGCCGACAGCGCGGTGATGTTGTCGAACAACCGGTCCTGGGCGTCGGCCGGCAGGTACATCAGCAGGCCCTCGGCGCTCCACGCCGACGGCTGGTCCAGGTCGAAACCGGCCGATCGCAGCGCCGCCGGCCAGTCGTCGCGCAGGTCCACGGCCACCGCGCGCCGCGTCGCGGTGGGGGTGGCAGCCAGTGCGGTCAGCGCGGCGTCCTTGCCGGCCAGCACCTGCTCCTGGTCGATTTCGTAGACCACGGTGCCGGCGGCCCAGGCCAGCCGGTAGGCCCGGGCGTCCAGGCCCGAGGCCAGGATCACCGCTTGGCGCACCCCGGCCGCCCCGGCGTCGAGGAAGAAGTCGTCGAAGAACTTCGTGCGCACCGCCATGGTGGCGGTCATCAGCGCGATCCCGCTGGCGGTCTGCTCGTCGGGCAGCGTCGCGGTGCCGTCGACCAGCGCGGTGAAGTAGTCGATACCGATCGCCCGGACCAGCCCGGCCGCGAACGGGTCGTTGATCAACGGGTCGGGCTCGGCGGTGGCCAGTGCCCGGGCCGCGGCCACCATCGTCGCCGTCACCCCCACGCTGGAGGCCAGGTCCCACCGGTCGTCGTCGGTCCGCGTCATCTGCCGATCCCTACCGTGTCGCCGTGATGTAGATCGGCCGGCCGGCGTTCTCGTCGCGCTCCACCGGGTCCAGCCCGTACCGGGTCAGCATGTCGTTGCCGTCGAGGACGGTGGTCTGCCAGCCCAGGCCCCCGAGATAGGCGGGCACCTCGGTGCGCGCGTCGGTGTACACCAGCTCGGAGAAGTCCAGGTCAAAACCGTGGTTGCGCCACCGCTCGGTGGACTTGAGCGCGCGTTCCCGCTGTTCGTCGGGGTCCAGCGGCACCTCCGGCGGGGAGACGGCCTCGACGGCCAGCCAGCTGCCGGGTGCGCTGAGCTCGGTGATGGCGTCGAGCAGCCGGTCCTGGGCGTCGGCGGGCAGGTACATCACCAGCCCCTCGGCGATCCACGCCGTCGGGGCGGTCGGGTCGAAGCCCGCCTCGGCGAGTGCGGCCGGCCAGTCCTGGCGCAGGTCGATGGCGATCGGGCGCAGGTCTGCGGTCGGCGTGGCGTCCAGGGAGGCCAGGGTGGCCGTCTTGAAGGCGATCACCTCGGGCTGGTCGACCTCGTAAACCACCATGTCGGCCGGCCAGTCCAGCCGCCAGCCGCGGGCGTCGAGCCCGGAGGCCAGGATGACGCCCTGGCGCACCCCGGTGGCGGCGGCGTCGGCGAAGACGCCGTCGAAGAACAGGGTCCGGGCGGCCATCGCGTCGGCGAACCGGTCGATGCCGAAGCGGCCGTCGTCGGAATCGAGCGCGTCGGCGTCGAGTTCACCGGCGGCCATCCGGCTGAAGAAGTCCACCCCGACGGCCCGGACCAGCGGCTCGGCGAACCGGTCGTCGATGACGGCCTTCGGGCTGCGGGTGGCGACTGCGCGGGCGGCGGCGACCATGGTCGCGGTGGCGCCGACGCTGGAGGCCAGGTCCCAACTGTCGTCATCGGTGCGGGCCATCGGCCACCTCGTTTCGGGGAGAACGATTATTTGGTTAGCGAATATAATCATGGTACCGGGTGCGATTGTGAAGTCGCTGTATCGGCGGTGATGGGGGACCCGCAAGCTTCAGCTGTTAGTCTCGTAGACTGTTCGGCGCCCGACTCCGACGGCATTTCAGCCGGTCGGTGTCGACGCGTGACACTGGACTATCCGATGCTGGCCAGGCCAGCCCCACCGGCATGCCGCGACCCGTTTCGGCTGCCCAGGAGGAACTGAGTGCTCTCGGCTTTCATCTCGGCGATGCGGACACCCGACCTTCGGCGCAAGATCCTGTTCACCCTCGGTGTCATCGTGCTGTACCGGGTCGGCGCGTCGCTGCCCTCGCCCGGCGTCAACACCGCCAACATCCACTACTGCCTGGAGAAGGTGTCCGACAACGGCATCTACTCGCTGATCACCCTGTTCTCCGGTGGTGCGCTGCTGCAGTTGACCGTCTTCGCGGTCGGCGTGATGCCCTACATCACCGCCAGCATCATCGTGCAGTTGCTCGTCGTGGTCATCCCGCGGTTCGAGCAGCTGCAGAAGGAGGGGCAGGCCGGCCAGGCCAAGATGACCCAGTACACCCGCTACCTGTCGATCGCGCTGGCCGTGCTGCAGGGCACCAGCATCGTCGCGCTGGCCGCCAACGGCGGGCTGCTGCAGGGCTGTGACCGCGGCACCGAGATCCTGGTCGACCACGAGATCTTCACCGTGGTGGTGATCGTCATCGTGATGACCGCGGGCGCGGCGCTGGTGATGTGGATGGGTGAGCTGATCACCGAGCGCGGCGTCGGCAACGGCATGTCGCTGCTGATCTTCGCCGGCATCGCCGCCCGCATCCCGTCCGAGGGGCAGAGCATCCTGCAGAGCCGCGGTGGGGCCACCTTCACCCTGGTCTGCGTCGCGGCGCTGATCATCATCATCGGCGTGGTGTTCGTCGAGCAGGGCCAGCGCCGCATCCCGGTGCAGTACGCCAAGCGCATGGTCGGCCGCAAGATGTACGGCGGCACCTCGACGTACCTGCCGCTGAAGGTCAACCAGGCGGGCGTCATCCCGGTCATCTTCGCGTCGTCGCTGATCTACGTGCCGGGCATGATCACCAAGCTGGTCCAGGGCGGTGACCCGAACAAGGGCGGCGGCTGGTGGGACAAGTTCGTCACCGGCCATCTGACTCAGCCGGCCGACCCGATCTACATCGCCGTCTACTTCGGCCTGATCATCTTCTTCACCTACTTCTACGTCTCCATCACGTTCAACCCCGACGAGCGGGCCGACGAGATGAAGAAGTTCGGTGGCTTCATCCCCGGTATCCGGCCGGGTAAGCCGACCGCGGACTACCTGCGGTACGTGCTCAGCCGGATCACCCTGCCCGGCTCGATCTACCTCGGTGTGATCGCGGTGCTGCCCAACCTGTTCCTGGAGATGGGCAACGGCAGCGGCGTGCAGAACCTGCCGTTCGGCGGCACGGCCGTGCTGATCATGATCGGCGTCGGTCTGGACACCGTGAAGCAGATCGAAAGCCAGCTCATGCAGCGCAACTACGAGGGTTTCCTGAAATGAGAGAGGGTTCTGCCGTGAGAATTGTTCTGCTCGGCCCGCCCGGTGCGGGCAAGGGAACCCAGGCCGAGAAGCTCGCCGAGCGCCTCGGCGTCCCGCAGATCTCCACCGGAGACCTGTTCCGGCACAACATCAGCACCGGCACCCCGCTGGGCATCGAGGCCAAGAAGTACCTCGACGCCGGCGATCTGGTCCCGGCCAGCCTGACCAACGACCTGGTCGACGACCGCCTTGATCAGGCCGACGTCGCCGACGGCTTCATCCTTGACGGCTACCCCCGGTCGGTGGCGCAGGCCGAGGCGCTGGCGGCGATGCTGGCCCGCCGCGGCCTGTCGCTGGACGCGGTGCTGGAGTTCCGGGTGCCCGAGGACGAGCTGGTCGCCCGGCTGCAGGGCCGCGGCCGCGCCGACGACACCGAGGACGTCATCCGCAACCGGTTCCGGGTGTACCGCGACGAGACGGCTCCGCTGCTCGACTACTACCGCGCCGAGCTCAAGACGGTCGACGCCGTCGGTGAGCTCGACGACGTGTTCGCCCGGGCCCTGCAGGCGCTGGGTAAATAACCCGTGGGGTTGCCCGGCCTGCGCAGCCGCAAGGTGGTGCCCCAGCGCACCCCCGGTGAGCTCGACGCCATGGCCGTCGCCGGCGCCCTGGTGGCCGCGGCGCTGGCCGCGGTGCGCGACGCCGCGGTGGCCGGGGTCTCCACCAAGGCGCTCGACGGCGTCGCCGAGTCCGTCATCCGCGACGGCGGTGGCATCCCGTCGTTCCTCGGCTACCACGGCTTCCCGGCCACCATCTGCGCGTCGGTCAACGACCGCGTCGTGCACGGCATCCCGACGGCCACCGAGATCCTCATCGACGGGGACCTGGTGTCCATCGACTGCGGCGCCATCGTCGACGGCTGGCACGGCGACTCCGCGGTCACCTTCGGGGTGGGCGAGCTCAGCGCGGACGACGCCGCCCTGAGCGAGGCCACCCGGCTGTCCCTGGAGGCCGGCATCGCCGCGATGCTGCCCGGCAACCGGCTCACCGACGTCTCGCACGCCATCGAGGGCGGCACCAAGGCCGCCGAGAAGCAGCTGGGCCGGCGCTTCGGCATCGTCGCCGGCTACGGCGGCCACGGCATCGGCCGCGAGATGCACATGGACCCGTTCCTGGCCAACGAGGGCGCCGGCGGCCGAGGGCCGCTGCTGGCTGTCGGTTCGGTGCTGGCGATCGAGCCGATGCTGACCCTGGGCACCACCAAGACCCGGGTGCTGGCCGACGACTGGACCGTGGTGACCACCGACGGCAGCCGGGCCGCACACTGGGAGCACACCGTCGCCGTCACCGCCGACGGGCCCCGGATCCTCACGATCGGGTGAAGCGGTGTCCGACAGCCCGCAGAAGCCGGACCCGATAGCCACCGCCCGCGCCAACTGGGTGCGGGCCGGCTGGGGCAATGTGGCCGACGGGATGGTCGCGGTGACCTCGGTGATGCGGGCGCACCAGATCCTGCTGGCCCGGGTGGAGACCGCGCTGCGGCCCTACGATCTGAGCTTCTCCCGTTTCGAACTGCTGCGGCTGCTGGCGTTCAGCCGGCTCGGTGCGTTGCCGATCGCGAAGGCGTCGGCGCGGCTGCAGGTGCACGTCACCAGCGTCACGCACGCCATCCGGCGGCTGGAGGCCGCCGGGCTGGTGCGCCGGGTGCCGCACCCCACCGACGGGCGGACCACGTTGGTGGAGATCACCGATCGCGGCCGGGACCTGGTCGCTGAGGCGACCGGCACCCTCAACGAAGAGGTGTTCGCCGACATCGGGATGCCCGCCGAGCAGTCACGCGCGCTGGTCGAGGCCATCGATACGCTGCGCCGTCACGCCGGGGACTACTGACACCCCGGTCGCCTGTGACCATTTTCTCAGCGGCCTGCGTAACCTAAATTACCTAGCTTGGCTTAAGATGATTCTCAGCACACGCGGCCCCGATGGCTGCAGGTGTGAGAAGGAGTTCGGTGTGGCTGCACATTGGAGTGCCGCGCGCTGGGCGATGCGGATACTGGGTACCGTCGCGCTGATCGGCGCGGCCGTGGTGATGCTCTACCCGGTGGCCGTTCCGGCCGGCCCGTTGGCCACGAGCATGTTGTCCTGCGGCACCGCGGTGTCCATCGACACCGCCGGGGCGGGCGAGCGCGCCTGCGTCTCCGCCATCGCCGATCAGCGCACGCTCGCACTCGCGCTGACCGCGATCGGCATCCTCACCCTGCTGAGCTGCGCCAGGCTGGTGCTCTCGCCGGCCACCCGGGCGCCGCAGGGCGAACCCGGGCGCCCGGACTGGGTGACGGCCTAACTGCTGAGCGCCTCGCTGGCCGCCCCTAGGCGCGGAGCGCCTCAATCACCGCGGAGAAGTCCAGGCCGGCGTGCTCGGCGGCGAAATCCGCATAGATCTGCGCGGCGTGGCTGCCCAGCGGTGCCGCCGAGCCCGTCGAGGCCACCGCCGACATGGCCAGCTGCAGATCCTTGTGCATCAATGCGGTGGCGAAGCCGGGCTTGAAATCGTTGTTGGCCGGTGAGGTCGGCACCGGCCCGGGCACCGGGCAATTCACCGCGACGGCCCAGCAGTTGCCGGTGGCGCCGGTGATCACGTCGAACAGCGACTGGGCGGACAGGCCCAGCTTCTCGGCCAGCACGAACGCCTCGCCGACGGCGATCTGCTGCACCGCCAGCACCATGTTGTTGCACACCTTGGCGGCCTGGCCGGCGCCCGCGGCGCCGCAGTGCACCACCTTGCCGGCCATCGGCTCCAGCACCGGGCGCGCGGTCGCCACGGCGTCGTCGGCACCGCCGACCATGAAGGCCAGGGTGCCGGCCACCGCGCCCTTCACGCCGCCGGAGACCGGGGCGTCGAGCTGGGCGAACCCGGCGTCGGTGGCCAGCTTGTTCACCTCGCGGGCGTCGTCGACGGCGATCGTCGAGCTGTCGATGAGCAGTGCGCCCGGTTTGGCCGACGGCAGGATCTCGTCGTAGCAGCTGCGCACCAGGGCGCCGTTGGGCAGCATGGTGATGACGACGTCGGCGCCGACGACGGCCTCGGCGCCGCCGGGGAAGGTGCTGATCCCGGCGGCCTCGGCCGCGGCGACGGCCGCCGGCACCGGGTCGAAGCCGCGCACCGTGAACCCGGCCTTGACCAGGTTGGCCGCCATCGGCCCGCCCATGTTGCCCAACCCGAGGAACGCCACCGTCGTCGCTGCCATTGCCTGCCTTTCGTCGCCTCTGCTCGTGTTCACGCCAGGTCGCGGGCGCGGGTCGCCTCGGCCCGGCCGACGACCACCCGCATGATCTCGTTGGTGCCCTCCAGGATCCGGTGCACCCGCAGATCCCGGAGGATCTTCTCGATTCCGTATTCGCGCAGGTAGCCGTAGCCCCCGTGCAGCTGCAACGCCGAATCGGCGACGTCGTAGCAGGCGTCGGTGACGTACCGCTTGGCCATCGCGCACAACTCGACCTTGTCGGGGGCGCCCGCGTCCAGCGCCGCCGCCGCGCGCCACAGCAGCAGCCGGGAGGTCTCCAGCGCGGTGGCCATATCGGCCAGGGTGAACCGGATGGTCGGTTCGTCGATCAGCGCCCCGCCGAAGGCCTGGCGGTCCCGCACATAGGCGCAGGCCCGCTCGTGCGCGGTGCGGGCACCGCCCAGCGAGCAGGCGGCGATGTTGATCCGCCCGCCGTTGAGCCCGTTCATCGCGATGCCGAACCCGGTGCCCTCGCCGTCGGGCCCGCCGAGCATGGCCGACGCCGGCACCCGGGCACCCTCGAAGATGACCTGGGCGGTCGGCTGGGCGCTCCAGCCCATCTTCGCCTCGTTGGCGCCGAAGCTGACGCCGGGCGTATCGCGGGGCAACAGGAACGTCGAGATGCCGCGCGGCCCGGGCACCCCGGTGCGGGCCATCACCACGTACAGATCCGACACCCCGGCCCCGGAGATGAACTGCTTGACCCCGTCGAGCACGTAATGCTCGCCGTGACGGACGGCGCGGGTACTGAGCCCGGCGGCGTCGGATCCGGCACCCGGCTCGGTGAGGCAGTAGCTGGCGATGGTCTCCATCGAGGCCAGTCTCGGCACCCAGTGCGCCCGCTGCTCGTCGGTGCCGTAGCTGTCCACCATCCACGCGCACATGTTGTGGATGGACAGGAACGACGCGATGGTGGGGTCGGCGGCGGCCAGCTCGGTGAAGATGCGCACCGCGTCGACGCGCCGCAGCCCCGAACCACCCACCTCCTCGGCGCAGTACACCGCCGCCATGCCGAGTTCGGCGGCCTCGCGCAGCACATCGACGGGGAAGTGTTTGGTCTCGTCCCACTCGGCGGCGAACGGGGCGATCCGCTTGGCCGCGAACGACGCGGCCGTCTCGGCGATGACCCGGTCGTCCTCGTCGAGCTCGAATGTCGCGGTCAAGGCCCCTACTTGAACGTCGGGATGACGAACTCGGCGCCATCCTTGATGCCCGACGGCCAGCGCTCGGTCACCGTCTTGACCTTGGTGTAGAACTGGATCGACGCCGTCCCGTACTGGTTGAGGTCGCCGAAGCCGGACCGCTTCCAACCGCCGAAGCTGTGGTAGGACACCGGCACCGGGATCGGCACGTTGACGCCGACCATGCCGACCTGCACGCGGGAGACGAAGTCGCGGGCGGTGTCGCCGTCGCGGGTGAACACCGCCACGCCGTTGCCGTATTCGTGCTCGCTGGGCAGGCGCAGGGCCTCCTCGTAGTCCTCGGCCCGCACGATGCACAGCACCGGGCCGAAGATCTCGTCGGTGTAGATGGACATGTCGGGCCTGACGTGGTCGAACAGGGTCGGCCCGAGGAAGAAGCCCTTGGACAGGTCGTCGTCACCGAAGGTCAGGTCGTCGCTGCCGCGCTCCCGGCCGTCGACCACCAGCTCGGCGCCCGACGAGACGCCCTCGCCGATGTAGGTCAGCACCCGCTCGCGGGCGGCGCCGGTGACCAGCGGGCCGTAGTCGGCCTTGGGGTCCAGGCTGTGGCCCACCCGCAGCGCGGTGATCCGCTCGACCAGCCGGTTGCGCAGCCGGTTCGCGGTCTCCTCGCCGACGGGCACCGCGACGGAGATCGCCATGCAGCGCTCACCGGCGCTGCCGTAGCCGGCGCCGATCAGCGCGTCGACGGCCTGGTCCAGGTCGGCGTCGGGCATCACGATCATGTGGTTCTTGGCGCCGCCGAAGCATTGGGCCCGCTTGCCGTGGGCCGCGGCGCCGGAATAGATGTACTGGGCGATGTCGGAGCTGCCGACGAAGCCGATGGCCTTGATGTCGGGGTGCTCGATGATGGCGTCGACGGCTTCCTTGTCGCCGTTGACCACCTGCAGCACGCCCGGCGGCAGACCCGCCTCGAGGAACAGTTCGGCCAGCCGCAGCGGCACCGAGGGGTCACGCTCGGAGGGCTTGAGGATCAGCGCGTTGCCGCAGGCCAGCGCCGGTCCGGCCTTCCACAGCGGGATCATCGCCGGGAAGTTGAACGGGGTGATGCCGGCGACGACGCCCAGCGGCTGGCGGATCGAGTACACGTCGATGCCGGTGCCGGCCCCCTCGGTGAACTCGCCCTTGGACAGGTGCGGGATGCCGACGGCGAACTCGATGACCTCGATGCCGCGCTGGATGTCACCGTGGCTGTCGGCGACGGTCTTGCCGTGCTCTTTGGACAGCAGTTCGGCCAGCTCGTCGACGTTGGCGTTGACCAGCTCGATGAACTTCATCAGCACCCGGGCGCGGCGTTGCGGGTTCCAGGCGGCCCAGCCCTTCTGCGCCTCGACCGCGGAGGCGACGGCGGCGTCCACGTCGGCGGCCGAGGCCAGCAGGACCTGGGCCGCAACTTCGCCGGTGCTCGGGTTGAGCACGTCGGCGGTGCGGGTGGAGGACAGGGTGGAGCGCTTGCCGTCGATGAAGTGCGGGATCTGGTTGGTCATTTTCTTCCGTCCTGGCGAGTGTGTGCCGGGCCATGTGCAGGTTACTAGGATATCCTAGTAATTTAGTGGGATGGATGGCAAGAGTTGTCGGCGAAGTTTTCAGCGAGCGGTGAATTCCGCGAGCGCGCGGGTGTTCTCCGGCGCGCCGAGCAACTCATCCAGGCAGGCATCCTCGCGTTCGAGCGCGGCACGGATCCCGGCGAGACGAGGGGCCATCATGGTCCGCTTGACCGCGAGCAGGCTCGAAAGCGGAACTCCTGCCAGTACTTCGGCGTGCCGACGGGTCTCGGCGAGCAGATCGGTTGGCTCGGATATCCGCCAGGCCAGCCCCATCGCGTGCGCCTGCGAAGCGTCGATCCACTCCGAAGACAGCAGTATCCAGGCGGCGTTCTGACGGCCGACGAGAGCCGGTAGCAGGTAGGAGGAGGCCGCCTCGGGGGCCAGCCCGAGAGCGGTGAACGGACACTTCAGCCGAGCAGTGCGGGCCATGAAGACCAGATCGGCGAACCCGAGGATCGTGGCGCCGATACCGAGCCCGACGCCATTGACGGCGCAGATCAGCGGTTTGGAGAAGTCGGTCAGAACCTCCATCAATCCGGTGAAGCCGTACCGGCCGGGCGTGAACCCGCTGCCCGAGGCGCGGGCCTGCAGCTCGTGCAAGTCGGTGCCGGCGCTGAACGCACGCCCTGACCCGGTCAGGATGACGACGGACACGGTGTCGTCGGCCGCAGCGGCGAGAAATGCCTCGGCGGTCGCGTCGTAGAGCGCTTCGTTGAACGCGTTGAGAGCTTCGGGCCGGTCCAGCGTCAACGTGCGGACGCCGTTTCGGTCATCAACGCGGATCATGCTGGGGCTCCTAGGGATGCGATCGTGCGGATGTGTTCGGGACTGCGGGCCTTCACCACCACGGTGGTGACGCCGGCGGCCGCCCAGCGGGCGACCTCAGCCCGGGCGTGGTCGATGTTGCCGACGATCGCGGCGTCGTCGACCAGTTCGTCGGGGATGACGGTGGCGGCTTCGTCCTTGCGGCCGGAGCGGAACAGCCGGGTGACGTCGTCGACCACCTCGGCGTAACCCATCCGGCGGTACACGTCGGCGTGGAAATTGGTGTCCTCGGCACCCATGCCACCCATGTAGAGCGCCAAGAAGGGTTTGATGGCGGCCAGCACCGCGGGCCGGTCGTCGGTGACCACCACCTGCGCGGTCGCGCAGATCTCGAAGTCGGCGCGGCTGCGCCGGGCGCCCGGGCGGGCGAAGCCCTCGTCGAGCCATTCGTTGTACATCGGTGCCAGCCGCGGGGAGTAGAAGATCGGCAGCCAGCCGTCGGCGATCTCGGCGGTCATCGCGATGTTCTTCGGCCCCTCCGCACCCAGCATGACCGGGATGTCGGCGCGGAGTGGGTGGGTGATCGGCTTGAGTGGTTTGCCCAGGCCGGTGGCGCCCTCGCCGGTCAGCGGCAGCGGATAGTGCGGGCCGTCGCTGGTCACCGCGGCCTGCCGCGCCCACACCTGGCGCAGAATGGAAATGTATTCGCGGGTCCGGGCCAGCGGCTGGCCGAATTTCGCGCCGTACCAGCCCTCCACCACCTGCGGCCCGGACACGCCCAGGCCCAGGATGTGCCGGCCACCGCTGAGGTGATCCAGGGTCAGGGCCGCCATTGCGCAGGCGGTCGGGGTGCGCGCGGACAGCTGCACCACCGAGGTGCCCAGCCGCAGCCGGGTGGTCTCCCGACCCCACCAGGCCAGCGGGGTGTAGGCGTCCGAACCCCACGCCTCGGCGGTGAAGACGGCATCGAAACCGGCGGCCTCGGCCGCGGCCACCAGTTCACCGTGATTGGTCGGCGGCTGCGCGCCCCAATAACCCAGCTGCAAAGCGAATTTCATGGATCTCCTAGCCGGTGGTGATCGATGGTTCAGTACGATCGGGGCAGGCCGAGGCTGTGCTGGGCGACGTAGTTGAGGATCATTTCCCGGCTGACCGGGGCGATCTGCAGGAGTCGGGCCAGGCCCCACTGCGGAAGTAGGCCGTATTCCTGCGAGATGCCGTTGCCGCCGTGCAGCTGAATCGCGCTGTCGACCGCGGCCACCGCGGCCTCGGCGGCGAAATACTTGGCGATATTGGAGGCTTCGCCCGCGGGTCGGCCCTGATCGTAGAGCCAGGCCGCCCGGGCGGTGGCCAGCGCGGCGAGATCGACGTCGATCTTCGCCTTCGCCAGCGGATGGGAGATCCCTTGGTGGGCACCGATTGCGGCTCCCCAGACCGTACGGGTGCGCGCGTATGCCGCACCTTGATCGATGGCGTGTCGGCCGACGCCGACGCACACCGCGGCACCGGTGATCCGCTCGGGATTGAGTCCGTCGAACACCTGGCGAAACCCCTCGTCTTTGGTTCCGACCAGACTCTCCGCCGGTACCCGGACATTGTCGAAATGCAGGGTGTATTGCTTTTCGGGCAGGCTGATGCCAACTGGCAGGCGGTGTTTGACCAGCCCGGGGGCATCGGTGGGTACCAGAAACAGCGACAACCGCTCTTCTCCGGTGCGGGTGACCACGATCAGTGCGTCGGCTTCGTCGACACCGGAGATGTAGTACTTGGTGCCGGTGATCAGGAAGTCGCTCCCGTCGGCGGTGGCGGTCGTGGTGATCCGGCGTGTGTTGGAGCCCGCGTCTGGCTCGGTGATGGCGAACACCACCTTGGTCTGTCCTGCCGCCATCCGGGGTAGCCAATGGGCCCGCTGCTGGGGACTGCCGTAGCGGGCCAGTAGCTCCCCGGATATGGCACTGGACACCAGCATCAGCAGCAGTGGGCACCCGCGAGCAGCCGTTTCCTCGCAGACGATGGCGAGTTCGGCCATCCCGGCGCCGCCACCGCCGTACTCCTCGGGGAAGTTGATTCCGATGAACCCGTGCTGGGCCAGCTCCAACCACAGCTCGGTGGTGGGCTGGTACGCGACGGCTCGTTTTGCGTAGTAACCCGGCCCGTATTTGTCGGTGACCGCGGCGACGGCTGCGCGCAGATCGTGATGCTCGGGAGATTCTGAGAAGTCCATCGGCTACACCAGCTTGTCGGGGATGTCGGTGTGCAATGCGCGCAGGAACTCGCCCATGCTCTTGGCCTGCGCGTCCGGCCGGGTGCAGGACGCGACGCCCTCACCGAGGAATCCGACGACGACGAAGTTGAGCGCCCGCAGGTTGGCGAACTCGTACCGGTGCACCGGGTACCCGGCGGCTTCGCAAACCAGCTCGCGGAACTTCTCCACACTCAGATGCGACCGCAGCCACTCCCATCGTTCGTCGGTGTCGGCCCATAGGCCGATGTTGACGTTGCCGCCCTTGTCCCCGGACCGTGCGGCCACCACGGTGCCCAGGGCGCGCCGGCTCCTCGGGCCGAAGTCCTCCGGTTCCGGCGCCGGCTGCTCCACGTAGGGCACCGGCGGGGAGCACCGTGGCGGATGAGGGATCACCTCGCGGGAACCGTCACCGTGAACGACGACGTGCTCGACCGCCGCCGCCGGCACCAGAGTCGGCCAGTAAACCCCGAATTCGCTTGCCGAGGCGGGCGAGGTGGTGGTGTAGAAGCCCGGATAGCCGGCCACGTAGAGCTCGATGACTGCGTTGGAGAAGGCGCGATCGACCTTCGCCCGGTCGCGGTCCTTCACTGTCACCCGCAGGTGCGCGGTGGCGTCGCTCATGCGGGTGGGGTCGGGCCGGTCGTAGCGCAGCAACTGCACCTCGAAGGAGTCGAATTGCTCGGTGCCACCCAGGATCTCGGTGAGTTCGTCGATCGCCCAGGCGGCCTTCTCGTCAATGTCCAGACCGGTCAACGCCATCGTCATCGTGTTGCGGTAGCCGCCGACGTAGTTCATCGCGACCTTGAGAGTGTCCGGGGGAGGCGTGCCGGTGGTGCCGGACACCAGGACCCGGTCCGGTCCCGCCGACGCCACGCTCAGGGTGTCGAAGTGCGCCACCACATCCGGGTTGGCATAGGCCGGTGTGGACACCTCGTAGAGCAGCTGGGCGGTCACCGTCCCCGGCGATACCAGCCCGCCCGATCCGGGTGGTTTGGTAATGACGAAGCTGCCGTCGTGGGCGAGTTCGGCGATCGGCGAGCCCGGGTAGCGCCGGTCGGTGATCTCGCTGAACCGTGAGTAGTTACCCCCGGTGGCCTGCGGACCGCATTCGATGATGTGCCCGGCGGCGACCGCCCCGGCCAGCGCGTCGTAGTCGGTCCGGGACCAGCCGTGCCACCAGGCTCCCACCCCGACCACCAGCGCCGCGTCGGTGACCCGACCGGTGACGACGACGTCGGCGCCGCCCGCCAGCGCGGCCGCGATACCCCAGCCGCCGAGGTAGGCGTTGGCCGAAACCGGTGTCACCTCGGCGATGTCGAGTTCGGCGCCGGTATCCAGATGGGTGAAGGCAAGCCCGGCCGCGTGCAGGTCGTCGAGACTGGGCAGCAGATCGTCGCCTTCGACATGGGCGACGTCGAGATCGACGTGCAGTTCGGCGGCGACGGTGCGGAGCTGCCTCGCCAGCCCCGCAGGGTTGAGCCCGCCGGCATTGACGACGATCTTGATGCCGCGCTGCGCGCAGGCCGCGGCGACGTCGCGAAACTGGGTCACGAAGGTCTGGGCGTAGCCGGTATCGGGATTCTTGTTGCGGGCCTTCCACAGGATCAGCATGGTCAGCTCGGCGAGGTAGTCGCCGGTGATGACGTCGATGTCGGCGTGTTCGACGAGGTCTTTCATCGCCGAGAGTCGATCACCGTAGAACCCGGAGGCATTGCCGATCCGAACCGGGCGCCTCATCGCTGCACCGCCCCGGGGCTGCGACGGCTGGCGGCACCGGCGTACGCCTGGGCGATGTCGAGCCATCCGGTGGCAACCGGACCCCTCACTGCCAGCCCGGTTTCGGTCCAGTGTCGGCGTTGGGTCACCACGAGGACGAAATCCTCGGCGTCGCCGGAGACGGTGTCATCGGCATCCGAGGGCCCCCATTCCCACTGTGCCCCGGACGGCGCGCGGAGTTCGATCCGTACCGGCTCCGTGGGCACATCGAGTCCGTGGTGGATGTGGGAGAACGCGAAGGTTGCCACTCCGAGGTGGGCGATGCTCCGCAGACCTGGACTGGCCGGGTGCGGCGTGTGAACGGTGTCGTAGATGTCGTGGCCGTGCGCCCAGGTTTCCATCAGCCGGGCGGTGGCGCAGGACGCTACGCTCATGTCCGGACCGAACCATGGAATCCGCCGCTTCGGGTCGTCGGTGCCGAGAGTTGCCAGCAGAGTGCGTCGTGCCTCGCGAAACCACTGCAACGATGCCATCGGGGCCAGTGACCGGTACTGCTCGGCGAGTCGGTCGGGAAAATCCATGCCGCCGGCAATCAGGGCGGCTGCCTGCGTGCCGAATTCATCGGGTCGGGTCAGGGCGAGGACGGCGGCGTCATCGAAGAACGCCAGGTGCGACACCTGGTCCTGAATGGACCAGCCGCGGGCGGGAGTCTCCAGCGCCCACCGATTGCCGTCCAGCCCCTGCAGTCGCCGGGTCAGCTCGTCGGATTCTGCCTGCAGGTCCGCCAGTAGCCGCGGGTAGTCGAGGCTCATTACACGCCCTTCCAGACGGGTTGTCGTTTGTCCTTGAAGGCCGACATGCCTTCCTGGGCGTCCTGGCTGAGATACACGGGAGCCCAGATGTTCTCGGCCCGGTCGAATGCCTCGCTGAGCGGGTACTCGGCGGTCAGGACGGCGGTCTTCTTGCCTGCTGCCACCGACAGCGGCGCGTTCGCGGCGATCCGTTCGGCGAGCCGCTGGGCGGCCTCCCGGAGGCCGGCGGGCTCGGCGAGTTGATTGACGAAACCGATCTGGTAGGCGCGCTCAGCCGACAGCGGCTCGCCGGTCAGCGCGAGTTCGGTGGCAACGCGCCGGGGAACCATCAACGGCAGCGGGGCCGCCCACGGCGATCCCCGACCGACCTTCACCTCGGTGATGCCGAACTGCGCGGTGGTGGCCGCGACGCAGAGATCACAGGTCTGAGCCAGCAGGAAGCCGCCGGCAAACGCCACGCCATTCACCGCGGCGATCGTCGGTTTGTCCACGGTGATGTTGCGGCCGAACTGCGGGACGAAGTCGACCGGGGGAATGGTCAGCTGGGACTCCGACATCTCCTTGAGGTCTCCGCCGGCGCAGAACGCTTTGTCTCCGGCGCCGGTGAGAACCAGGACCTTGGCGCTGTCGTCGTCGTTGAACCTGCGGACACCGGCGAACAGCCCGTCGCGGACCGCCTTGTTCAGGCTGTTGCGCGCCTCCGGGCGGTTGATGGTCAGCCAGGCGATCTCGTTGTGAACCTGGTACGTCACGCTCATGAGTCGGCTCCGGCGGGCAAATCCTGATCGGTGCCGCTGACCACGGCCAGCACCTGCCCGGTTTCGACTTGGGTGCCCACCCGCACCGAGATGCCCGACACCATGCCGTCGGCTGGCGCGCGCACTGTGTGCTCCATCTTCATCGCCTCAAGAACAACGATCGGCATCCCGGCGGTGACCGGTGTCCCCTCGGCGACCTCGATGCGCACGACCGATCCCGGCATCGGCGCCAGCAGTGAGCCGGATTCCTGGACCGAGCTTGGATCCGGGAACCGTTCGATCTCCTTCAGCGCCGTTGCGCCCAGGGCGCTGTCGACGTAGTGGATGTTGCCGCACCGGGTGATCCGGTAGCGGCGGCGGACACCCTCGATCTCGGCGTCCACCAGTTCCGAGGTCGCCGACAGTAGGTGAACCTCGGGCTGCCAGTCGTGCACCGTGGCGTGCAAGGTGGAGCGGTCGAAGCGATAGCGGACCGTGAGGTCCTCCGAACCTGCCGCATACGTCACGCACTGGTCCTGACTGGGCAGGGTGCGCCAGCCCGACGGCAGTCCGGGCAGGACGGTCGTCGATGCTCGCCGTCCGGCCTGGTCGGCCAGGGCGGCGACGAGTGCATGCGTGCGCCACCGCGGGTGGCCGGTTTCCTCGTCGCCCATCAGCGTCGCGGGACGGTGACGTTCGAGGTACCCGGTGTCGATGGCGCCGGCCAGGAACTCGGATTCGCCAAGGATGCCGATCAGCAGATCACGGTTGGTCGATACACCGTGGATCCGGGTATCGCGCAGCGCGCGGGCGACCCGGGCACACGCCTCGTCGCGGGTGCGTCCGTATCCGATCACCTTGGCGAGCATGGGATCGTAGAACGTGCTGACCGTCGATCCCGAGGTGAAGCCCGCGTCGACGCGCACGTTCGGCGAATCCGGGAATTCCAGTGTGGTCAGTTCACCGGACGCCGGGATGAACCCTGCCGCAACATCTTCGGCGTACAGGCGTACCTCGACGGCGTGTCCGTTGGGGACGGTGTGCAACATCTCGGGGGGAAGGGGATAGCCGGCGGCAACCAGCAACTGGGCGCGGACCAGGTCGATGCCGGTGACCAGTTCGGTCACCGGGTGCTCGACCTGCAGCCGCGTATTCACCTCCAAGAAGTAGAAGGTGCCGTCGGGTGCCATCACGAACTCGACTGTCCCCGCACCTTCGTAGGACAGGGCCTTGCCCGCGGCGACCGCGGCGCGTCCCAGTTCGTCGCGCAGTGCTTCGTCTACGGCGGTGGACGGTGCTTCCTCGATGATCTTCTGGTAGCGGCGCTGGATGGAGCATTCCCGCTCGCCGAGATGGACCAGGGTGCCGTGACGGTCCCCGAAGATCTGGACCTCGATATGGCGGGGGGATTCGACGAACTTCTCCAGGAATACCGTTCCGTCGCCGAACGCCGAAGCAGCTTCGCGCCGGGCGCCGGCGACGGCTTCGGCCAACTCGGATGCGTTGTGTACGATGCGCATTCCGCGCCCGCCGCCCCCGAAGGCGGCCTTCACCAGGATCGGGAACCCGATTCCGGCGGCCGCTTCGGCCAGCAGTGCCGGATCGGCGTCGCCGTCGGATTCGACGGTGACGCCGGGCAGCACGGGTACCCCCGCGGCGCGCATCATGTCCTTGGCGGCGATCTTGGACCCCATCGCCTCGATGGCTTCGGGGCTGGGGCCGACGAACCGGACTCCGGCGGCGACGCACGACCGGGCGAAACTGGCGTTCTCGGACAGGAATCCGTAGCCCGGGTGGATCGCGTCGGCTCCGGTTGCGGCCGCCGCTGCCAGCACCAGATCGGCGCGCAGATAGGTGTCGGCCGGCGTGGTGCCCGGAAGGTGCACGGCCTCGTCGGCGGCCGCCACGTAGGGCGCGAATCGGTCGGCGTCGGAGTAGAGCGCGACGGTCGCGATGTCCATATCGCGGGCGGTGCGGATGATCCGCGCCGCGATCTCCCCGCGGTTGGCGATGAGCAGCTTCTTGATGGGAGCGGTCCGGTCGTTGGTCACGGTGGTGGTCATCCTTCTCACATCCGGAACACGCCGAAACCGCGGCGGCCGGAGACGACATTGGAATGTGCTGCGGAAAGGGCCATTCCGAGCACGGAGCGGGTGTCGCGCGGGTCGATGACCCCGTCGTCGTAGATCCGTGCGGAGACGAAGAACGAACTCGACTCGTTCTCGATCTGCGCCTCGATCTCGGCGGTACGCTTCGCGTCGGCCTCGTGATCGAATTCCCGCCCGGCGGACTGGGCGGCGGCCTTGCCGACGATGGACAGCACCCCGGCGAGCTGCGCGGCTCCCATGACCGCGAGTTTGGCGTTGACCCAGCTGAACATGAACCGGGGATCGTAGGCGCGCCCGGACATCCCGTAGTTGCCCGCGCCGAACGAGCCGCCCATATTGATGGTGATGTGCGGGACGGTGCTGTTGGTGACCGCGTTGATCATCTTCGCGCCGTCCTTGATGATGCCGCCCTGCTCGTATTCGGTGCCCACCATGAAGCCGGTCACGTTCTGCAGGAAGATCAACGGGGTGTCGGTCTGGTTGGCAAGCAGAATGAATTCTGTTGCCTTCTTGGACTCCTCGCTGAACAGGACACCGCGGGTATTGGTCAGGATGCCGACCGGGAAGCCGTGGATAAAGGCCCAACCGGTGGCAAGGCTGGTGCCCCAGCGAGGCTTGTATTCGGAGAAGCGCGAACCGTCGACGATGCGTGCGATCACCTCGCGGGGGTCGAACGGGACGCGCGGATCACCCGAGGCGATGCCTAGCAGTTCCTCGCTGTCGTACAGCGGCTCGTCGGCGGGTTGGCTGGGGCCCGGGCCCAGCTTGCGCCAGTTCAGGTGTGCGACGATATCGCGGCCGATGCGGATGGCATCGACCTCGTCGACGGCGAAGTAGTCGCCCAGACCGGACACCCGGGTGTGCATGTCGGCCCCGCCGAGGGATTCGTCGTCGGCGTCTTCACCGGTGGCCATCTTCACCAGCGGCGGCCCGCCGAGGAATACCTTTGCCTGCTGGTCGACCAGCACGCAGTAGTCGCACATGCCGGGGACGTAGGCCCCGCCGGCAGTCGAGTTTCCGAAGACCAGGGCGACGGTCGGGATGCCCTGCGACGACAAGTCGGTGAGATCGCGGAAGATTCGCCCGGCATGGACGAACAGTTCGGACTGGGTGGGCAGGTCGGCGCCACCCGATTCCACCAGATACATCACCGGCAGGCGGTTGACCCGGGCGATCTCCAGGGCGCGCAGGTTCTTGCGCAGGGTGTACGGGTTCATCGTGCCCCCCCGCACGGTGGGGTCGTGGGCGATGATCATGCATTCGACCCCGCTGATGACGCCGACACCGGTGACTATCGCCGCGCCGACGTTGAATTCGGTGCCCCACGCGGCCAGCGCCGATAGCTCCATGAACGGCGCGTCGCGGTCCAGTAGCAGTTCGATCCGTTCCCGGGCGAGTAGCCGGCCGCGCTGGTGATGGCGGGCGACGTAACGCTCGCCGCCACCGGCGGCGGCAACTGCCATTTGTTCATTCAGCGCCGCGACGGCCGCCGATTGAACCTCGTGATTGTTGAGGTAGATATCGGAGGTGGTGTCCACCTGCGAAACGAGACCTGGCATCGATGTCCTTAAGGTCAAAGGTGAATACAGACACAGTCATGTCTGCGATGGTCGAGTTCAAGGGAATCTCCGATATGCACCCCCAAGAGGTGACAAACGAAGCCCCAGGGGGAGATTGGTTGTCTCAGGTGCCGGCGGAGGGCAGCTTCCTGGTGGTGGCGCGGGCGTCGCGGTATTCGCGGGCCAGGGTGTCGACCAGCTCGGCGACGCCGGATACCGCATGTATGCCGGAGACGCTGTGCCCGGCGCTCCACGCGTCGCCGTTGTCGAGCAGCCGATCCTGGGCGAACCCGTCGCCGGATAATTCCGGGTGTCTCTGTTGATCGAGCCAGCAGGCGAGCAGGCTGGCGGGGATACCGCCGACCCGGTCCGAGAGCCGCACGTCATCGAGGGTGGCGGTGGTCAGGGCCTGCCGGTAGTCGTCGGCCGCCAGGCTTTCCCGGGTGGCGATGAATCTGGTCCCCAGGTAGGCGAGGTCGACCCCGAGTATCTGCGCCGCGTACACCGCGTGGCCGTCGCTCATGCCACCGGCCAGCACCAGTGGTCCGTCGAAATGTTCGCGGACGGCGCGGACGAAGGCAAACGGATTCAGCCAGCCGGTCTGGCCGCCGGCGCCGGCGGTGAGCAGGACCAGACCGTCGGCACCGGCCTCGAGGGCCTGCCGGGCATGGCGCAAGGTGGCGACGTCGGTGTAGACCTGGGCGCCGGCGGCGTGTAGCGGCTCCACCACCGCGGCGGGGTTGCCCACGCTGGTGATGACCAGTTCGACACGGTGGGTGACGACGCAGGCCAGGTCGGCGGCAAGTCGTTTGTTGCTGCGGTGCACGACGAGGTTGGGCGCGACCGGTGCGGCCGTGTCCGGGATCTCTCGCCGGAAGCGGTGTAGCCAGTCGTCGAGGATCTCCGGCGTTGCGGCGTTGTGGGTGGGGAAGGACCCGATGACACCCGCCCGGCAGGCGGCAATCACCAGGTCGGGGCCGGAGACTGCGGTCATGGGGGCGGCGATTGCGGGTAGGGCCAGCCGGTCCAGCCACGAAGAGGTGAGGGCCAAGGTGTCTCCCGCTGTCGGATTCCGCCGTTATTAGTGAATCAAGATTTACTAAGCGCCGAGGGCGTCTGTCAACTCTTGCGCTGGCGACGAGGGGGTAATCCCTAGTCAGAAGGTAAAAACCGGCGTTGAATCCGAACGTTGACAAAGTGACTCGCATCACCAATGATGAGGCGGATAGTTACTCAGAATCCGCATTTGTTCTCTCTTGGAGGGAGACGCTCCAATCGGTACCGACCTTCTGCCGGAACTGCCGGAACTGCCGACCGCGGCCGAGATTGCGCGATTTGTCGCGCCGCCGGATGATCTCGTTGCCGACGGCGTCGCGGCGGTGTTGGGGGCGTCGGCGCGGGTCCGCGGGATGGAGACCGCCCGGGCGGTCCTCGACGGCGCGTCTCGCGAGCTCTGTGCCGCAGGAATATTCGACCGGGTGATGTTTTCGCGGGTGGTCGGCTCGGTATGGATACCGCAGGAGTATCACCTGGCCGGCAGGGACGGGCGGGTGCGCAGGTACGTGGTGGTGTCGTCGGATGGCCAGCCCGAGGAACTGAGAATCGGCCTGGCTTCGCCGTTGGTTGAAGCCGAGGTGGTGCGGCGCAGGCTTCCGGCGCTGGTCACCGATGCACAGGGCGAGGCACGCGTGTACCGACCGCTGGCCGAGCGCTCGGGGACTCGCGAGTACGTGGTGGCGCCGGTGTTGGCGGGATCCTCGACGATCGCGCTGATCCACGCCGATGCCGGCGCGGGTGGTCGTCCACTCGCCCCGGTCCATCGCGATCTGCTCAGGATGTTCGCCGACGCGGTGGGGCTGGCGTACGAACGGGCCGTGATTGCCGAACGCTTTGCGGTGCAACGACAGCAGGTGGCCGACGTCTGCGGTCGCGCCTGCGCCGAGTTGGAGGACTTCGGACCCGGTTCGCTGTCCCGGACGCGCATCGCGGCGCTGGCGGTCGTCTCCGGGGACACCGGCGCCGAGCTCGTCGCGCCGGAGCGGCAGCGGCCGGCGGAGCTGCGGAGCTCTTCTCGCTTGGCCCGGCTGACCGGCCGTGAGCGCGAGGTGTTGGGTCTGATGGCCAGCGGTGCGTCCAATGCGCAACTGGCCGACCAGTTGACGGTAGCGGAGAGCACGGTCAAATCCCACGTGAAACACATTCTGCACAAGCTGGGTGCGGCCAACCGGGCGGCGGCGATCGCGTGTTTCCTGCACGAAACACGCAGTGAGGGACGGATGCAGCGATGACTGTCTTGATGGCGGGAGAGTCCACGCGGACCGTCGGCCCCGGCCGGGTCAGATCTGACTGGTGCGCCAGGGAACTCGAGCTCGTGGAGCGACTGAGGGTTTTGCGGGCTCGAGCCGCCGTCGCGTTGGGCGTCGACACGACCTTGCCGACCGTGGAATGGGATGTACCCCGACGCTCGGTGGCGGTGGTCGCCGAGCTCGCTCATGCCTGTCTGGATCGACTGCACACCACCACCACCGCCGACGTCGAAGCGGTGCGAGAGCTCGGCGAACTGCTGCTGGGCTTCCAGGGACTGGTCATCGACTGGTATCTCGGCGACACCGCGATGCGAAGCCAGCGGCTCGCCGGTTGCGCCACGGCGCTGAGCCGGTTGTCGACACTGCCGAATTCGGCGGCGTTGATCGAGGGTGCCTGTCAGGAATTGGTGACGCGGTGCGGCTTTCACCGGGCAGTGCTCTCCACCGTGGAAGCCGGTGCATGGAAGCCGATGATTCTCCTGGACCGATCCGAGCCGGCAGAAGGTTCCTGGTTCCAGCCCTGGCGCAACCAGACGATTCCACTGGAGGAACGGACGCCGGAAGCCGAGGCGAGGGCCCGTCGGCGCCCGGCGCTGATCCAGGACACCGACGACGCCCCGGTGTTCCGGCCGCTAATCGTCCAGGCGGGGAGATCGCGTTCCTATGTGGTCGCGCCGATCGTGCTCGGTTCCGACGTGATCGGTTTCCTGCACACCGACCATCATCCGCATTCGCGCCGTGTCGGGGAGGGGGACCGCGACGTACTGTGGGCCTTCGCCGACGGTTTCAGCCACATCTATGAGCGCGCGGTTCTGTTGGAGCGGATCCGCGCCCATCGAGACAGTGTTCGGGAGCTTTTCTTCGGTGCGGTCGGTCGCCTGGATGCGTTGTGCGAGTCCGGTTTCAGCACTTCCCTCAGCGCCGAACAGGACCGCGGCCTGCCCTTCCGCGCGGATGCTCAGGGCTTCGGCAGGGATGCGCGGGTCGAGCTGACCGAGCGTGAGGTCGAGGTGTTCGAACTGATGGTCACCGGGGCCAGCAATCAGGAGATCGCCGATCGGCTGGTGATCACCGAGGGCACCGTCAAGTCGCACGTGAAGCACATCCTGCGAAAGTATGGAGCCGTCAACCGTGCCCAGGCGATCGCCATCGCGCTGCGGCAGAACTGACGGTCGCTCAGTCGATCGGGACCGCACGGTGGTACCCGCCGTCGTGGTAGATCAGCGGCCCGGGGGTGGTCGCGTCGCAGTGGATCTGTTTCACCCCGGCGATCGCGAGGGTCGAGTCCCCGGCGGGAATGAGTCGATCGATCTCGGCGCGCAGCCAGGTCGTTGCGCCGACCAGCACCGGCTCCCCGGAATCGATGATGGTCCAGGTGCTCCGATCGGCGAACCGCTCCTCCGCGGACCGGGAGAACCGTTGCGCGACGGGGAGTTGGCTCGCGCCGAGCAGATGGACCACGACGGATGTCGCCTCACGCAGGGCGTCGATGCTAGACGACGTGTCGGTGATATTGAACGAGACCAGCGGCGGGGTCAGGGACACCGACGCGAATGAGGTCGCGGTGAATCCTACTGGGCCCGTCGGCGCCATCAGGGTGATCACGGCGACGCCGGCCGGGTGACGACGCAGCGCGGCGCGGTACTCGGAGGCGGAGATCGTCACCGGCTCATCCTGGCGTGTAACTCCGGTACCACAACCTGGTGCAGCAGCTCGATGGCGTCGGGATCGTTGCGGACCGGATGGATCACGGCGCCCTCGGCGATGCCGAGGCTGTGGATGTCGGCGATCAATCCGGCCAACCCGGTCGGCGTCCCGACGTAGAACAGGGTGTCACCGTGGTGGCTGCCGGCGGCGGACATGGCCTCGTGCGCCGATGGCGCGATGAGCGCGTCGATATCGACGACGATGTCGGTTTCCGGGTACTCGTCGCGCACGTCGGCGGCGACCCGAGTCAACGCGCGCAGGTCTGCCGCGCGGACGCGAACTGACTCGGCCGAGCTGTTCATCCAGAGGCGGTCGCCGACGGAGATACCCAAGCGCAACGGTCTGCGGCGAAGGGTGGCGCACGGCGTCATCACGGTCATCACGACTCCGGATCGATGACGATGGCGAATGCCTTGTTCTCGATGCCGCCGGACCGGTCCAGCGCGATGAACTTCTCCTCGGTGTATTCGCCGAGGGCGTCGGGTCCACCTTCGCGGCCCAGGCCACTCTCCTTGTAGCCCCCGAAGGGATAGGCGGGGTGGATGACGTGCCAGTTGTTCACCCAGACCATGCCGGACTCCAGCCTGCGGGCCATCTGCAGCGCCCGCGGTTCACTACCCCACACACCGGCCGAGAGTCCGTATCCGGTGTCGTTGGCGATCTGGACGGCTTCGTCGTCGGAGTCATAGGTGAGGACCACCAATACCGGACCGAACACCTCCTCCCGGGCAATCCGCATGTCGTTGGTGACATCGGTGAAGATCGTGGGCTCTACCCAGTAGCCTTTACCGAATCCCGGTCCGTCCGGCGCCTTTCCGCCGAGGGCCAGCGTGGCGCCTTCTTCGGCGGCGATTTGGAAGTAGCTCAGGATCCGGTCTCGCTGGGTTGCCGAGATGATCGGCCCGACGTGGGTAGTGGGGTCCATCGGATCACCGAGTCGTAAGGTGGCGGCGCGGTTGAGCAACTTGGCGACGATCTCCTCACGCCGCGAGGAGGGGATGAGCAGCCGGGTGCCGGCTTCGCAAGCCTGGCCGTTGTTGGCCATGCAGGCGAACAGTGCACCGTCCACGGCCATGTCGATATCGGCATCGTCGAGGATGATGTTGGCGCCCTTGCCGCCCAGCTCCAGGGTGACTCGTCGGATGTTGTCCGCGGATTGCCGCAGGATGCTCTTGCCCACCGCGGTGGACCCGGTGAAGGCGACCTTGCGCACGTCGGGATGCCCGGCCAGATGCGCTCCGACCGGCTCGCCGTCCCCGGTGATCACATTGAGCACCCCCGGGGGCAGACCGGCGGATTCGAACTCGCGGGCCAGCTCCAGCGCCAGCAGCGGAGCGTGCTCGTCGGGTTTGAGTACCACCGAGTTGCCGGCTGCCAACGCCGGCCCGATCTTCCACACGGTGGTCAGCAGGGGAATGTTCCACGGCACGATCGCCGCAACGACGCCCAGTGGCTCCCGGACCACGACGCCCTCGGCGGCAACCGGCTCGATCGCCGGTCCGGAGGTTTCCCACTGGTACTGCTCGGTGATGGCGGCGAGATACTGCAACTGCGCCACGGACAGGCCGATGTGGAAGGCCCCGGTGATCCTGATGGTGGCGCCGTTTTCGTTGCTCTGCAGCGCGGCTAACTCATCGACGCGTCCGCCGAGGCGCTCGGCGACGGTGTTGATGAGTGCGGCACGCTCGGCCGGCGCGGTGTTGCGCCAGCCGCCCTGATCGAAGGTGCCTTTGGCGGCGGCCACCGCGGCATCTACGTGAGAGACGTCGCCCTTGGCGACGGTGGCGATCAGCTCTTCGGTTGCGGGACTGCGCAGTTCGTAGACATCGTCGGCATCGACCCACTTGCCGTCGATGTACATGCAGTAGTGCGGTGTCATGTTTGAGTCCTTTCTCAGCCGACCTGGCGGGATCGGTGGTGCCAATAGGGTCTGCGGAGTGCTTTCTTGTCGACCTTGCCGGCCGGATTGAGCGGCAGGGCGTCGGTGAAAAGGACGGATTTGGGTGCGTGCACGCTCCCGAGTGCCGTCTTCACATGGCCGATCAACTCCGAGCCGAGGTCCGGACCGGTGATTTCGCCGGACCGGGCCACCACGAACGCCAGCACCGCTTCGCCCCACTTCTCATGCGGAATACCGATGACCGCGGACTGGGCGACGGCGGGATGGGTGGCCAGCGCGTCCTCCACCTGACGGGGGAACACGTTGAATCCACCGCTGACCACCATGTCCTTCTTGCGGTCGACCAGGTGGAGGTACCCGTCCTCGTCGAGACGGCCGATATCGCCGGTGTGCACCCAACCGTCGCGCAGCGTTTCGATGTCGCGTTCGGGGTCCAGATAGCCCAGCATCTGTCCGAGTTGGTGCGAGCAGATCTCACCGGAAGCCCCGATGGGCAGGATGTTGTCGTTCTCGTCCTGGATGCTGACCTGGACCGGGAACATCGGTTGGCCGGCCGAGGCCAGGCGCGCCGTCCAAGCCTCGGCGGATTCCCCCGCCCGCTGCAGGTGGTCCTGCTTGCGCAGGCAGGACACGTAGCCGGGTTCGCTGCCGGCGTAGGTCTGAATGAAGATCGGGCCGAACGTTTCCAGCGCCTGCCGCAGCCGTTCGGGGGCTATCGGTGAACCGGCGTAGACGACGGTCTGCAGTGAACTCAGGTCGTTGTCGTGGGTGCGCGCATGATCGATCAACAGGTAGATGATGGTGGGGACCAGCGCGACCGCGGTGACACCGAACTTTTCGATGTTCGATGTCAACCCGGCGACGTCCAGGCCCGGCAGCATGACGTTGGTGCCGCCTCGGACGAATGTGGGCATAACGAAGATCTGGGAGAAATGGGTCAGCGGCGCCCCGTGGGCGAAGACTTCGCCGAACCGGATGTCGCCGATGTCCAGGCCCGCGGAGATGGCGTAGTGGCTCCAGCTCAGGTGGGAATTCACCACGCCCTTGGGTTCCCCGGTGCTGCCGGAGGTGAACAGTACGTAGGCTTCGTCGTGCTCATCGATGTACACCGTCGGCCTGGTGAGGGGCTGTTGCGCGACGAATTCGTCGAAGTCGACGGCATCCACCAGGAGCTCGCTCCGGGGTTGGCCCAGGCGGATCAGGATACGCAGTTCGGGCAGATCCTCGCGGATCGTCGCCACGGCCGCCTCGAACTTCGCGTGGTAGATCAGCGCCGTGGCGCCGGTTTGCGCGAGGTTCGCCTTGAATCCCTCGGGGGCCGAGCGGGTGGCCATCTGCACCAGTGACGCGCCGGCCGCCCAGATTCCGTGCTGCGCCGGAATGAATTCCAGGCAGTTCGGCATCAGCAGGCCGACGCGTTCACCTTTCTCGACCCCGGACTTGATGAGTCCGTTGGCGATTCGGTTGCGCCAGTGGTTGAGCTGGCGGTAGGTCAGGGATCGGCCGTCGGCGGCGTCGAGGATCGCGGTGCGCCCCGCGTAGTAGGTGCATGCGCGATCCAGGACGTCCGGTAGCACGCCCCACATCCCGGTGGCGTGTGCTGCCGTCGTCATCCCGACACCGACGTGGGGTCGAATCCCTCGACCCAGTACTCCGGAGTGACGATGGGCAGGCGGAGTTCCTGGAGGACCGGGGTGTCGTTCCAATAGGTGGTTTCGCGGGCGATCCTGCCGGTGCTGTCGAGCTGATGCCAGGTGATTCCCCGGGTGCTCAGCGTCCGGCCGGCCGAAGGTACGCCGCGGAAGGTCGCCAAACCCTCGCCCGTCCAGCTCCACAGGATGACCACGGCGGGATCTCCGCCGGTCCCCGCCAACTGGAACGCCTCGTCGACGACGAAGCGGTGTTGGCCTGCACCGTTTTCGGGGTTCTTGTTGGCAAACGGTGCCAGACGCGGTTCCAGCTCGGCCTTGGTGATGGCCGTGTCGACCATGTGGTCGGAGTCCCCGTGGTCGTCGTAGACCAGGTCGTCGTTATAGAGGGCCACGGCGGCCACCGTGTCGGTCGTCAGTGCGGTGGTCCAGCGCTGTGCGTGTTCGCCGGCCAAAGAGGTATTCAGGCTCATCGGGTATTTCCTTTCAGGCGGTGGCGTCGGTCCGGGCGACCGCGCGGGGGTCGACGGGCAGGCCGAGGTCGCGAACGGCCGTGGAGACGTCCCAGAAGCTCGCTTCGCGTTTGATCCGGCCGTCGCTGTCGTAGACGTGAAAGGTGATGCCGCGCGCCCCGGGTACCTTGCCGTCGGTGGGTACGCCGACGAATGCGGTGGCGGTCGGAGCCTGCCAGGTCCACCGGTAGATCGCGGCGTTGGCATCGCCGACCACCTCGTCGATCCGGAAATTGTTGATCCCGATGCCGTTGTCGGTGTCGGTGTTGGCGTATGGCGCGAAGACCCGCAGCAGCTCCTCTTTCGAGGTGATCTTTTGGCCGAGAATCGGGTCCTCGAATAGGAAATCGTCGGCGTAGAGCGCGACAACGGTTTCCGGGCTCGTCCGGAAGGCTTTCAGCCATTTCACGGCGAATGTGTGACTCATCGTCGGGTACTCCCTGGGCGTTGTGTGCAAGACCTGTCTGACGCTATGGAGCACACCGGACCGGTGGCGACTACCGGAGGGGGGAAACCGGACGCCCGTCGGGGGGACATGCCCGATTACCGCTCCTGAGGGCGGGCCGGAGCCGGCCTGGTGGCTACCCCGATGCCGGATCGAGTTCCCCCCTGTGAGGGGTGTGTAGGGGCGGTGCGCGGGCGGAACATCGGGAAGGAAGCGATGCACTCGTTTGCCGCCATTCGTTTGACAGGGAGCAAAAATGCTGGAACAAGACATGACCGATGAGGAATTCGTCCCGTACTTCGCCAAGGCGCAGGAGGTCTCGCAATTCTTCCGGGAGATCGGTCCCAAGTACGACACCGAGAATACGTTCGCCTACCCCTCCATCGAGGTGTTCAAGAAATCCGGATTGGGGGCGTTGCCGGTGCCGCGGGCGTTCGGCGGGCCCGGCGGCAACATCCTGCAGGTCTCCAAGGTCGTCTCGGAGCTGTCCAAAGGCGATTCCGCGATCACGCTGGCCTACAACATGCACTACATCATGCTGGGCATCGCGGGGAACCTGATGACCGAGGAGCAGAACAAGTACTGGCTGGGCCGGGTGCTCGACGGTGAGCTGATATTCGGGCCGTTCTCCGAACAGCGGGCCGGGTTCTCCGGGCTGGCCGATATGACGGCGGTGCCGCAGCCCGGCGGCGGCTGGCGACTCTACGGCAAGAAGACGTGGGGAACCCTGTGCGAGGCCGCCGACATCATCACCACCAACGCCACCGAGACCGACGCCGACGGGAACCTGCCGGAAACCTTCGAGGGCCGGGTGGCGGCGGAAAAGCTGTTCATCGGCGATTTCACCGTCGATGCGGACGGAGTGGGCGACGGGATCCGCATCGAGAAGACCTGGGATGCCCTGGGGATGCATGCCACCGGGACGCAGACCATCGTGTTCGACGGCTACTTCGTGCCCGAAGACGGCTTCGTCGCGCCCTGGCGGGCGGGCGCCTTCGGCGTCCTGGAGTGGGCGTCGCTGATGTTCGCCAGCATCTACCTGGGCATGCAGGACCGCATTCTGGAGGAGACCACCCGGGCACTGTCCAAGAAGCACCTGGGCGCCACTTTCGGGGCCATCGTCGCGGCCGACACCGCGGTCAAGAATGTCGGCCACGTGATCGACGGCATCGGAGACATGGCGTCGCGCTACGAGTTCTCCCGGCGGGTGCTCTACCAAACCTGTCAGGATCTCATCGAGGGCAAGGACAAGCGGTGGGCTCCGGAACTGCGCTTTCCGTACCTGGGCCTGGCCAAGACGTTCATCGCCGACAACGTGATGCACATGTCGCGGCACGCGATGAGCCTGCTGGGCGGATCGTCGTTCCGCCGGGGCACCATTTTCGAGCGGCTCTACCGTGATTCCGCGGCGTCGATGTTCCAGCCGCTCAACGCAGACCAGTCCCGCACCTACATCGGTGAGTTCCTACTCAACACGGCTGCGGCGCAGCAGTAGCCGCGCGTATCCCCTCGACGACCTCGGCTCGCGCGGAGTCGTCGAGGGGATAGGGCGTGTAGAGGGTGAACCGGTCGATCAGTCCAGCGAACCGAGCGGTGATCTCGCATGCCACCGCGCCGGGTTCACCCACCACCGCAAAGGTGTTCAGCGCCTCGTCGTCGATGAGGTCGGTCATCGTCGCCCAGTCGCCGGACTTCGACAACCGGTGCAACTCGGTGTGCAGCTCGCCCCAGCCGTGCAGATCCAGCACGGCGCGGTAGGCCGGCGTCGCGCCGTAGAACGCGATCTGTCGACGCACCCCGGCGATCGCGTTGTCCAGGTCACGCTCATCGCGGCCGGTCGCCACCAATCCCGGATAGCACACGGTGAAATTCGCGCGGCTTCGCCCCGATTGCGCCAGGCCGGCCGCGACGATCGGGGTGGTCACCTCGCGCAGATACCTGGCGGTGGTGAACCCGTGCACGAGCAGTCCGTCGGCGTATTCGGCAGCTACCGTCGTCATCTTGTGGCCGACCGCGGCGAGCACCACCGGTGGTGGTCCGTAGGGGTGCGGTTCCGGGGTGAACATCGGCGTCATCAGGGTGTGCCGGTAGTGCTCGCCGCGGAAGTCGAGCCGCTCGCCGGTATGCCAGCTGCGCCAGATCGCTTGCAGCGCCATGATGTATTCGGCCATCCGCTCGACGGGGGCCGACCACGGCATCGAGTAGCGGCGCTCGATGTGCGGCCGGATCTGCGAGCCCAGACCGAGGATGAAACGCCCGGCGCTCAACGACTGCAGGTCGTTGGCGGCAAGCGCGGTGGTCATCGGGCTGCGCGCAAACGCCACCGCGACCCCGGTGCCCAGGCGCAACGTGGTGGACTTTTCGGCTGCGATTGCCAAGGGCAGGAACGGGTCCCGGTTGACCTCGGTGGACCACAGACCGTCGAAGCCAATGCGTTCGGCCGCCCGCACCTGGCCGGTGAGGGTGACGGTATCCGCACCGGAGGTGCCGTCGATTCCGCCACCGATGTTGGTGTCGATGAACATGCCGGAAGGCTCGCACAACCGGCGGGGTGAGTGACCAGTTATTCCCCGGATGGGGGAGCGATATCCATCGTCGTGGGGCCGTCGGGAGTGTCCCAGGTCACTAGCGTTGGGTCTGCTCACCGCGGGAATGCCGGGCAGCGGTTTCTCTGCCGAGTGAGCAATCCAACTGAGGAGGGCCCGTGGGCCGGATGTCGCTCGACGTGCGAACGCATGAGCTGGACCTGATATGGCAGAACGTCTTCACCTGGGTCAGTTGGGCGATCGTGGCGGTGATGGTCGTCATCGCGATCCGGATGGGCATCCGGCAGCGGACGCCGTTCTATCTGATCGCCTGTCTGGCCGCCGGTATCGCCGCGTATGCCGAGCCGCTCTACGACGTGGCTTTCGACCTCTGGTTCTACGACGCCCACGATGGCCAACCCGGTGCCGGCTACATGCACTTCTCGGCATTCGGTGTGGTCCAACCGAACTGGACGCATAGCGGCTACATCATCCTGTACGCCAGTGCGTGCCTCTACGCGGGCCGGCGGATCTACGAGGGACGGCTGGGTCGCCGGGGCCTGTTTCTGGTGTGGGGCGCAGAGGTCGCCGCGTCCTGTCTGTTCGAGGTGATCGGCACCGGTACCAACGTGTACACCTACTACGGTCCGTTCGTTCTCCGATTGTGGAACTACCCGATGGTCATCGGGATCCTGGAGGGCACCCAGGTCGTCCTGTTCACCGTCGTCGCGGTTCTGGTGTGGCGGAAGGTGACCACGGCGTGGGGCCTGCTGAGTCTGTTCCTGGTGTTCCCGATGACCTTCTTTGCAGCCAACTTCGGCATCGGCTTCCCGGTCATCATCGCGATGCACCTGGACAACGGCCTGGCCACCGGGGGAATGATCTGGTCGGCAACGTTGCTGACCATTGCACTGTGCACCGTCGTGGTCAACGGTTTGAGCCGGTTCCTGCCGACTGCGCCTCCCCCGGCCGATCCGATCGCCGCCGACGCGGTGGCGGTGCCGGTTCCGTCGAGGCCGATGGTGTAGTCGAGTCAGTCCGAGACCGCGAGGTCGATACCGAGGATTGCGTGTGCTGCGTCGGTGAGCAGCACACGCAATCGGTCTTCGGCGAGTCCGGTGTTGTGAAACAGCGGGGACTGGACCGCACCGATGGTGGCGTGCACGATGGCCCGTGAGTCGGTGTCACTGAGCTCCCCGCGCAGTTCGTTGACCAGGTGGACCCACTCTTCGAGATACAGCCGTTGTTTGCGGCGAAGCCGCCGACGGTCCTCGTCGGGCAGGTTGTTGACCTCGTTGTGATACACCTGGGCGAGCTGGCGCTGACCCACCACGAATTCCACCTGGCCGGCGACCAATTGCGCCAGGGCGGAGGGCAGGTCGTCGGATTCGGCAAGGATTCGCTGCTCGTCGTTCAGGAGGTCATCGATGACCTGGTCGAACAGGGCCACCAGGATCGCTGATTTGCTGCCGAAGTGGCGGTACACCCCGGAACCGGTGATGCCCGCTGCGGCGCCGATCTCGGCGATGGACACCGCGTGGAAACCTCTCCGGCCGACAAGATCCGCCGCTGCTCGCAGTATCCGGTGTTTGCGTTCCGGATCCCGGGTTCGCGCGCGGCCGCTTGAAGCGGCGATGGCGTCGGCGGCGATGGTTCCCCCCTTTAGCGGATTTGAATTCATCAAAAGGCCGGATCGGACAGGTATTTTAGCGTGTTTCTAGTGAACTTCTGGTCACTGTCCCGGATAGGCCGGGGGAGGGTAGACCCCGCGCAGGATGAACGGCAGCCAGGAGATTGCGTATTCCACCTCGTCGGTGCCGTCGTAGTCGGGGACCGGCGACAGCGGGGTGTTCTCGGCGAGCACGGTGCCCGGCGGTAGGCCGGCATCGGGACCCACGTAGGGCGCCGGCGGTACCGCCGGCTGCCCGTACATTGCGACGACGACCGTTCGATCGAGGCTGTTCACCGACCACACGCCGATCTCGGTGTTCGCGCAGTTCTGCATGATGGCCAGATCCGTGGGGTCGCCGTGCCAGCGGTTGAGCAGTTCGACGCCGCTGATCGCCAGCGCCGGGTGGATCGCCACGGTTTCGGCGGCGACCCCGCGGTAACCCGCGGCGTCGGCGCGGCTCTGCGGAGTCGAGCCGTCGGTGCCGATATCGCCGTCGAGTTCGCGGTTGTTCAGCACATCCTCGGCGTGCCATTGGGCGGCCAGCTGCAGCTGCGGGTTGATCTTCACGTCGTTGACGCAGCCCGCCTGGTGTTGCACGGTGTACACGTTGGCGACCACGCCGTCGTTGAGGCGTTTGTTGTCGGCGTGCGCCGCAGGTGCCTCGATGGTCAGTAGCAGGGCCGTGGCCGCGGTGGCCGACAGAAGTGCTGTGCGGTAGTGCATCTCGGCGTCCCTCCGGATCAGGAAGCAGGGGTCGGTGATCGGTATCCGGCGGCGGATTCACGCAGCCGCCAGATTTGGGCGGGACACAGTTCGTTGGTCGCCTGGGAGATCAGGTACAGCGCCTGGTATTCGTCGGTCGTGTCGAAATCGGTGCGTACTTCGGCCATCAACTGTGCGAACGGAACCGCGGCGGTCACCTTTTCGCAGATGCCGTTGCCGTAGGCCAGTGCGGTCTCGGCATCGGGGAATCCGTAGCCCGGGCGCATGTGCACATTGACCAGGTATGCCACCTCGTCGGCGCGAGCTGTTCCTGCGGAGCCGGTGGCCGCGGCCACCGCGGCGACGCCCAGGATCGATGCCAGCAGACATCGGGCCGGTGCCGGGCTGCTCATTGCGCTCACACCGGCTTGAATTCGGAGATCAGCCAGCGTTGGCCCACCCTGTCCAGGGTCACCCGCACGCTGGAGCTGGTGTTCGCCGGCGCGTCATGGCCGACCGTCACGGTCTGGTCGACAAACAGCAGAACCACGGCGTGGTCGGGGCCGGCGGAAACCGATGACGCGGCCGGGACGGTGGCGTTGGCGGTCACCTTCTTCAGTCGGGCGCCCGGTATGACGACATCGTGGGCAAGTTTGGTGTATTCGTCGAGGAATGAGCCGGTCAGCCGGTCCTTGGCCGCGTCCAGGTCCTGCTCGACGGAATCCGGATGGTAGGTCAGCATGGCGACCGCCCCGTCGGCGGCTGCCCGTACCGCTGTGTCGTCGGGATCGGGCCCGGTCAGTGTGCCGGTTTGGTACTTCACGAATCCGGAACCGAGGGCCAGCAGCATCGCCGTCACGGGCACGGCGAGGCGGGCGAAGGTCCGCAGACGGCCGGCCCGTGCACCGGCTTCGGCGTCCGGTTCGAGGTCCTCGATTTCGAGTTCGTCGATATCGACGCTGTCATCAATGATTTCGTTCGTCATGAGGGAGCCTTCGTCCATGATTTCGGTGTGTCGTTCGTCGGTCATGGCCCGGCTCACGCAACGAACTCGACGTTGGAGACCCGTACTTGATCGTCGACCTGGGTGACGTACACCCGCAGTCGCCAGTACCGAGGCTGGGGATCAGGGGTTCCGGCGTTCGAGGTCAGCACCGAGACCGCCACCAGAGCCTGTGCAGCATCGTCGGACACCGCCTCCAGGCCGGCCTCGACGATCGTGCCGACCGTCACCGCCCGGGCCTTCTGGATCACGTCGATGAATGGCCCGGAGCGTATTGAGAAATCGTCGTGGAACTGACCCGTGGCGCTGTCGAGAATCCGTTGGACGTCGTCTTGGGCATGCTGCCAGTCGATGGTGGTCAGATTCAGCGCTCCCTGCTTGGCCACCTGCAGCAGCGCGGCGCGGTGGGCCTGGGCCAGGCGCGCCTGATGGTCCTGGAATGCGAGCCAGCCCAGCAATGTAGCCAGCGCCACCGTCATGACAACGCTGATTGCCGCTGCGGACCGCCATCTGGGCCGCGCCGGCGCATCGGTGGTGTCGTCTGCGGCGTCTTCCTCGGTGTCCTCGTCGGGTGCGTCGGCGAGGCAGGGTTCGTCGCCGACCGTCTCATCGATATCGAGCGAAAGGGTCATCTGCGCTGCTCCTTGTCGTGAATTCGTTACTGCCCCGGCGGCGCCAGCATCGACTGCCAGGTCTGGTCTCCGGCGTGTCGACCGAGATCGGTCTGGGTGTAGCTGCGACCGTCCGGTCCGGTGTACGAGCCGGTCGCCGGGTTGTACTCGGCGATGGCGATCGGGGGCCGCACGTCGACCGCTCGCGGCGCCGGTGCCGTCCCGGGAGGGAACTGGGGAATGTCCTGGTTGGTCCAGGTGGCGTTCGGATCGCCTTTCCAGTTGTCGCCGTCGTTGAGCGGCACGTACTCCTCGTTACTTTCGCAGAGCTTCACCGTCGGGGCGCGCTTCCCGGGACGAGTCGCGCACGGGGCGTTCTTCGCGCCCCGGACGTTGTACGCACCGTTCTGCGGTGTGCGGCAGTACAAGTCGCCCGCCGGCCGGTCCGGATAGTCCTCCGAGACCGGGGTCCGCCGTTGGTCTGCAGGCAGGAACCCGGTGGTGCACGGGGGAGGCAGATTCAGGTTCAGGTTGAAGCTCAGGTACTCACCCCGGTAGTCCTGCTTGGTGTTCTTGTTGGCCACGAAGGTTCCGCCGGCCTCGGCGGTGACCTGGGGGAACAGCACCAGCAACTGCTCGATGTTGGGCTGGTAGGTCAGTGCCACCTGGCCGATGCTGACCATGTTGGTCAGCAGGATCGGCAGCGTCGGCCGGAGTTCGGCGATCAGCTTGGTGCCCTCGGCCAGCCCCGTTCCGCCGTCGACCAGCAGTCCGGTGAGGTCGGCGTCGCGGTTCTTCAATCCGGTGGTGAGGCCCGCCAGGTTGGATGTCCAGGTGTTGATCGCACCGGCGGTGTGGGACTGAGAATCCATGACGGGTCCGGACTTCTCGATCAGCGCGATCATCGGATCGAGGTTGTCGCGGGCGTCGATCGACAGCGCGATGGAGCCGTCGACCAATCGGTTCAGCTCAGGCCCGAGTCCGCCGACCGCGGTGCTCGACTCGTCGATGACGGTCTTGAGGTTTTCCTTGGGGATCGCCTGCAGCCCGGTCACCACCTGGCCGAGGATCGTGTTGATGTCCGTTGGCACGCTGGTGTCGGCGGCGGCGATCACGTCACCGTCCCGCAGTGGCGGTGCGTCACCGGTGCGGGGCAGCAACAGGACGTACTGTTCGCCGATCGCCGACTGGCTGTGCACCTCCGCCCTCAGATTCGAGGGAATATCGATCCCGGACGTCAGCGACAGGGTGGCGGCCACCCCGGTGTCGGTGAGTTCCACCGATTGCACCCGGCCCACCTCGACACCCCGGTAGGTGACGTTTCCGGTGGCGTAAAGTCCGGCGGCGGTGGGTAGTTCGAGTGTGACGGTGTAGCGCCCGATGCCGAACAGCCGCTCCGGCAAGCGCACGAACTTGAGCCCCATCACCGTCATCGCCAGCAGCGCCAGCACCGTGAAGAGTGCGAGCTGGATCCGGATCGTCCTGGTCAGATGCATCTATGGCCCCTGGTCCATGAGGTACGGCGCGACCAACGGGTTCCCGGCGTTGCGCGGCCCGCCCGCGGTGCACGGACTGGGGAACTGGCCGATGGTCCGGCCCCACTGCAGTTCGAGTTCGGTGAGGTTGCATTCCCACCGGGTGCCGGTGAACCAGGCCGCGTCGATACGACTCAGTGTGAGGTCGATGATGGCGGTCAGGTTGGCGAAGTCGCCGCGCTGCCATTTCTCGATCGTTTCGTTGGGGAACGGGAAGGTCGCCAGGCCGCTGAGCGCGCGGGTCATGCTGGGACCGGCGTTGGCCGCCGACTCCAGCACCGGTCCGGCGGCCCGCAGAATGCGGGCGATGTCGGCCCCGGAGTCGTTGATCGTCTCCGCGAGCAGGGCGGTGAAGTTGCCCGCCTTGTTGGCGGCGTCGACGATACTGTCACGCCGGGCGCTGAGCACCTCCAGGGAATCCGGAATGGTCGCCAGCGCACGATCGAGGACCGGCCGGCGGTCGGCGAGCTGACCGACGAGGCGGTTCAGGCTGTCCGATGCGGCGATGATGTCGCCGGACTGGAGATCCAGGTTCGTACTCAGGGTGTCCAGTTGGCCGATCAGGCTACGGAAGTCGGCGGTCCGGCCGTTCAACGCGGTGCCGAAAGCCTCGGTGATGTCCTGGATCTGTCCGATGCCACCGCCGTTCAGCACCGATGAGAGCGCAGCCAGGGTCTGCTCGGTGGTGGGGTAGGCGCCGCTGTGTTCCAGTGGGATCACCGAGCCGTCGTGCAGCCGCCCCTGCGGTCGTTCGTTCTTCGGTGCCGCCAGTTCGACGTGTTGTGAGCCGAGCAGGCTGGTCTGTCCGAGCCGGGCCGTCGCATTCTGGGGGAGGTCGACGTCGGCGTTGAGGTGCACGGTGACCAGTGCATGCCAGCCCTGGCGCCGAATCCGGGTGACATTGCCGACCGTCACGTCGGCGACCCGCACCCGCGAATTCTGTTGCAGATTGTTCACGTCGGGCATCTCGATCTGTACCTCGAACGCGCCGGGGCCCTTGCCCTCGGTGCCGGGCAGCGGCAGCGAGTTCAGCCCTCGCCACTCTGCGCAGCCGGAAATCCCGAACAGTGCGGTACCCGCGACGATGGCCGTGGTGAACACGCGGAATCGGAATCGGAATCTCATCGGCCGGCTCCGTTCGGGATCATCATCCCCGACAGTCCGTCGTCGGGGTTCGTCGGAACAGCGGAACTTTCCGCGGGGACGGGTGGGACGAAATCGGGTCGCATCCCCGGCTCGCTGTAGGTGACCTCGTTGGGCCGGGCCTGCGCTCCGACAACCGGATTGATGCCGATCGGCGGGAAGTTGTACTGGCGGTTCTTGACGATTGGGGCGAGATACTGCACGCACAGCTTCGATGCCTGTTCGGATCCCAGCCGGGAGGCCGCCTGGATGGCGCCGCACAGGAAGGTGATCGGGTCGGCGAAGTTGTTGACCGCCAGTGCGCCGGTGAACGACCCGTTCGCCGGCTCGTAGATATTGCTGAAGTTCTGCAGGGCCGTCGGCGTGATGTGCAGCACCTGCTCGATGTCGGGACGACTTTCGTTCAGCGCCGCCATCACCGACGACAGTTTCTCCCCGGTGGTTCCCAGCGCCTCCCGATTGTCCGCGGCGAAGGTCCGAAGGTCGGCCATGGCGCTGTTGAGGTCGGTGACGGTGCGGCCCACCTTGTCCGGGTCGTCGGCCAACAGCGCCGAGACCGCCGCCAGGTTGCCATTCAGTTCCTCCAGCAGATCCGTGCTATCACTGAGGCCGGACACCAGGGTGGACAGGTTCTTGAAGGTGCCGAACAGATCCTTGCTGTGGTCGCCGAGGGCCGAAATTGTCTGGGACAGTTTGACGACCGTGTCGCGGATGGTCGCGCCCTGACCGCGCAGATTGTCCGCGGCCGTGTTGATGAACTGGCCCAGCGTGCTGACGCCACCGGGCGTGGTGGGTTTGAGCAGTTCGTTCACCCGCTGCAGCTGCTTGCGTACGTCGTCCCACTCGACCGGAACCGCCGTCCGTTCCTGTGGAATCTCTGCTCCGTCGGACAACTCCGGGCCACCGGTGTAGGCCGGGGTCAGTGCGATGGCCCGACCGGTCACCAATTGAGGGGACAAGATGATCGCGGCGGCATTGGCGGGAACGCGATACTTGCGGTCGAACCAGAAGGAGATCTTCACCCGTTCGGGTTCGGGCTCGATCTTTTCGATCTTGCCCACCGGCACCCCGAGGATCCGGACGTCATCACCGGCGAACACCCCGATGCTGGTGTCGAAGTAGGCGACCACCGCCACCCGGGAGCGCTCGCTCACTACCCGTGTCGCAGCTACCAGCCCGCCGGCCAGCACCGCGACGAGAATCAGCGTGAGCACGGCCCGTGGCGGCCGCCGTCTCATCATGGGGTCGCCTCCGAATCGGGTGCAGCCGGCTGCGCCGGGGGACCAGGCGGAGGACCGCCGGGCTCGGGTGCCGGGAGCGGCTCGCGGTAGGGGTACCGACCCGGGGACTGGGCCGGCAGATTCGGGTCGGCGTTGCCGGTGATCGCTTCGGGGAGATTGAGTTTGGGCTCGCCGCCCTGGCCGGTCCGCGGCATCGGCATCGGCAACGGCGGGGTGGCGCGCTGACCCACCTGCGGATCGGTCAGTTGCGAAGGCAACAGGGTTGCCGGATCCAGACCCAGGTCGGAGAAGGCCGCCTCCACGAACGGCTGGACGAACTGTCCGGGCAACAGGTTGACGACATAGGCCTTGAAGAAGGGACCCGAACCGACCGATTCTCCCAGGGAGAACGCGTAGGTGCCCAGCCCCTTGATGGCCTCCTGCACTCGCTGCTTGCGGTTGTCGATGATCGTGAGAACTCCGTTGAGCCGTTCCAGCGTCGGTTTCAGGGTCTGGCGGTTCTCGGCGACGAATCCCCGGAGTTGTTGCGCGGCGGCCGAAAGGCTGGTCCAGACTCGGCTCAGTGCGGCGCTCTGCGTGCGCAGTTCGGCGAGTAGCAGGTTGGAGTCGTGCAGCAGCCGAACCACCTGCCCGGTCCGGTCGGCCAGTACGGTGGTGGCGTTGTGGGCGTTCGTCAGTAGGGTGCGCAGGTTGGCGTCCCGGGCGTTCAACGTGTCGGCGAGCCGGGAGACCCCGCGAAGCGCGGCCCGCACCGACTCCGGGGTGTCGGCAAAGGTCTGAGCGATCGTCGCCAATGAATCGGATAATCCTGCGGTGTCGAGACCGTCGATGGTTTTCGCCAGATCGCCGACGGCATCGGGAAGCTGATAGGGCGACTGGGTCCGCTCTCGCGGAATCGGCCCGTCGAGAGCAGCCTCGCCACGGGGCAGGACCTCCAGCACCTTGGTGCCGAGAGCACTTTTCGCCCGGATCCGGGCCTCGGACCGATCGCCGACGAAGACGTCGTCGTCGATCTGGAAGCTGACCCGAACCTGATCGCCGTCCAGATCGATGGCGGAGACCTTTCCGGTCGGATAGCCCGATACCTCGACGCTCGCCCCGGTGAACAGACCCCCGGCCTCGGCGAAGTAGGCGGTATAGGACTTGCCGTCGCCCAGGAACGGCAGTTTCGTGTAGTTGAGGGCCGCCAGCGTGATGGCCAGCACCAGCGAGATCCCGACCATCCCCACGAACAACGGGTTGCGCTCTTGGAAGGCTTTCATTTCGGCGCGCACCTTCCTGTGTTCTGCCCCGCCACCTTGACGTACACGGGTTGACCGCCCTTGCCGTTGAGCTTCAGGACCGCATCGCAGAGATAGAAGCTGAAGAAGTCGCCGTAGATCGCCTGGCGGTTCAGTGCCCGGTACTTGTCCGGGAGCTTGTCAAGGAAGGTTTCCAGGTACTCGTGGTCGTTCAGCGCGAGTACCGAGGCGCGGTCGAGTTCGGTCGTCAGTTTCTGGACCGGCCGGCGGATTTCGGCGAACAGGTCGGCGAACGAGGAGGCTCCGGCGTCGACCGCGGCCACCGCCGTGGACAACTCACCGCGGTGTTCGGCGAGTCCGTGAACCAGCTCTGACAGTGAGGTGACCGCCTTGTCGAATCGGGCGGCCTGCCCGCCCACGGAGCCGAGGACGACATTGAGGTTGTCGATGACCTGGCCGATCAGCTGATCGCGATCGGCGAGAATGTTGGTGACCGCGGCGGTCTGGGTGAGGAAGGAGTTGATCGTCGGGCCTTGGCCCTGCAGCGCCTGCACCAGCTGGCCGGTCAACTCGTTGACCCTTTCGGGGTCCAGCGCCCGAAACAGCGGGCGGAAGCCGCCGATCAACGCGTCCAAATCCAAGGCCGGTTCGGTGTGGTCGAGGCCGATGGTGTCCCCGGGCTGCAGTACCTTCAGCCCGCCCGTGCCTTCCTCCAGCGCCATGAATCGGTTGCCGATCAGATCGTCGTAGCGGATGACGGCCCGGGATCCATCGGTGAGGGTGATGGTGTCATCGGCACTGAACTCGACTCGGACCCGGGTGTCGCGTTGCACGGAGATTTTGGTGACCTTGCCGACCTCGACGCCGGCGATCCGGACGATGTCACCGTTGCGGAGACCCGAGACGTTGGCGAACTCGGCGAAATAGGTTTCGCCCTTGTTGAACCGGAAGTCGGCGAAAACGGTGACCAGCGCGAAGGTCCCGAGCAGGCACACGGCGAGGAAGGCGCCCAGTCGCCAGGCGGCGGGCTTCATCTTCTGCACGTCGTTCTCCCTTCTGGTCGGTGGGCGCGGGTCATGGTGGGCTCTGTCCGTTCTCCTCGGGCCGGACCGGACCCGGCTCCGGCCCGGCCGGACTCACTCCCGGCCAAAGTGCTTGGCCGCCAGGTGCGTACATCGGCGCGCCATAGGGAGGGGTATCCGGGCCGGCGCTCGGGCCGATCGCCGGCCCCGGGAGGCATTCGGAGACGCCGGGGCGCTCCGGGACCGCACGCGTCACCGGGAACCAGTTGGCAGCGCACGGATACCCGATCCCCGGATTGGGCCGGGCATCCAGACCGGTGCCCCAGCCGGTGTTGGTGATGAGTTGACGGACCGGGAAATTCTTCGAAACATCGGGCAGGGAACCGCAACTCGGCTTTCCTCCCGGGCCTCCTTTGGCGGCGACGATCGGCAGGTTGTCGGGGAATCGGTAGGGATCATTGCCGGGCAGCAGCGCCACGTCGAACTGCAGAGAACGCCCGTCGGCGCCGCCGAAGGCCGAGTACGCGCCGTCCTTCAGGTTGTTGGTGGTGCCCACCAGCATGCAGGTGAAGGTGGGGCTGTACTCGAACAGCAGATCGGCCGTCGGGGCGAGCAGATGCGCGACCGACTTCAGGTTGTCCTTGTTGGTGGCCAGCAGATCCGTTGCGGCATCGCCGAATCCAATTGCATTCATCAACAGGACATCCAACGCGGAGGACTGCCGCACCAGCGTTTCGCTGGTGGTGTTGAACGAGTCGAGGATGGTGAGGATGTTCTGGGCGGCACCGGCGTAGGTGTCGTTGAAGCGTTTGAAGGAACGCCAGTCCCGCTGGATCAGGTCGTTTCGGGCATTGAGTTCGGTCAGCACCCGGTTCAGCGCGGTAGTGGCCTCACCCATCCGGTCGCCCTTGCCGCGGACGGCTTCGGCGACCGCGGTCAGGACCGAGTTCAGCTTGGCCGGGTCGATCATCTTGACCAGTTCGACGACGTTCTCGAAGACGGAGTTGATCTCCGCTCCGCCGTTGGTGGCGCGCAGCAGCGCGCCCGCCGCCAGCCGCTGGTTCGAGGGCTCGGCTGGGACCACCAGGTTGACGAACTTGGAGCCGAACGCGGTGGTCACATCGATCCGGGGCTCGACATTGGCCGGGATGAGCCGGAGCTGATCGGGCTGGATGTGCAGTTCGAGCAGAGCGCCATCGGCAGTGTTGGAGATCCGGTCGACCCGGCCGACCTCGACGCCGCGCATCTTCACCTTGGCATTGGGCTCCATGATGATTCCGGAGCGTTCGGCGGACACGGTGACCGTCACGTAGGAGCGGAACACCCCGGCGAAGGTCGCCGAGGTGACCGAGATGAATACTCCGACGGCGACGAGCAGAATCAGCGCGGACCACCCCGGTCCGACGCGATGATCTCCTGGTCGCTGTTCCATCGCGCTAACCGGCCAGGTTGAAGTTGCCGGACTGACCGTAGACGGCCAGTGAGATGAAGACGATCTCGATCGCGGCGATGACCATCGAGATGCGTACGGCCCGCCCCACGGCCTCGCCGACGCCGGCAGGCCCGCCGCCGGCGGTGTAGCCGTAATACGTGTGCACCATCATGATGACCACCGCGATCGCCACCACCTGACCGAAGGACCAGATCAGATCGGTGGGGTTGAGGAAAGTGTTGAAGTAGTGGTCGTACACCCCGGCGCCTTGGCCGTATATCGCGGTGGTTCCGGTACGGGCGGCGAGGAAGGCCATCAGCACCGCGACGCAGTACAGCGGGATAACGACGATCACCCCGGCGATGACGCGGGTCGATGCCAGATAGGAGATGCTCCGGATGCCGATGACCTCCAGCGCGTCGATCTCCTCGTTGATCCGCATGGCACCGATCTGTGCGGTGGCGCCGGCACCGATCGTCGCCGACAGCGCGATCGCGGTGGTGCCGGGCACGATCAGCCGCACGTTGAAGAAGGCCGACGCGAAGCCGGTCAGCGCCTCGAATCCGACCGATGCGAGTTGGTTGTAGCCCTGCACCGCAACCAGCGCGCCGGTGGTGATCGTGAGGAACCCGACGATGGCCACGGTTCCGCCCACCACCGCCAGTGCACCGGTGCCCAACCCCATCTGGGCTATCAGGCGAAACAGTTCGGTGCGGTAGCTGACTAACACGTCGGGGACGGATGACAGTGTCTTGGAATAGAACTGGGCCTGGAGGCCGATGGTCTTCCACCCGGAGACGACATCGGCGACCAGGCGATGCACGCGCGGGTGCAGGGTGCTGGGCAGGGTTGCGGTCACGAGAATTCCCTCAGTTCAGCGTGAACTGAATGCCGACGGCGGTCACCACGATGTTGATGGCGAACAGCACCATGAAGGTGAAGACCACGGTTTCGTTGACGGCGTTGCCGACACCGGCGGGCCCACCGCCGACCGAAAGTCCCTTGTAGCAAGCGATCAGTCCGGCGGCCGTGCCGAACAGGGCAGCCTTCACCAGGGCCACGATCACGTCGGGTAGACCGGTCAGGAGGGTCAGGCCCGCAACGAAAGCGCCGGGGGAGACGTGCTGGACGTAGACGGTGAACAGAAACGCCCCGGAGAGGCCGACGAGGATCACCGAGGCCGATAACGCCAGCGCGACCGTGGTCGCCGCCAGTACCCGCGGCACCACCAGCGCCTGGATCGGATTGATGCCCATGACCCGGAGTGCGTCGATCTCGTCACGAATGGTGCGGGCGCCGAGGTCGGCACACATGGCTGTCGCCCCGGCGCCGGACACCACCAGCACGGTGACGATGGGGCCGATCTGGTTCACCGTGCCGATGGCCGAGCCGGTGCCGGCGAAGTCCGTGGCACCGAATTCGGTGAGCAGGATGTTGAAGGTGAACACCAATAGCACCGAATAGGGCATGGTCAGCATCAGGGCCGGCAGTACCGACACCCGTGCGACGAACCAGCTCTGGATGATGTACTCCCGCCACGCCAGAGGCGAGCGGAACACGGCGATGAATGTGTCGATTGTCATCGCGAAGAAGCCGCCCATGGCGCGGATCGGCTTGGCGGCCGCCTGTACCGACGTCATTGGCGGCGTCGCGGGTGACGTGAGACACACAACATGGCCGAAACGCTACGAAGGCCCGGCGGCGTTGTCGTCTCCCCGTCGGGGTGCTTGTGCTCCCCCGTCGGGGGTATTCCCCGCCGCGGACCTGGTTGGCGACCAGAAATCGGGGTTACGCTGCGCGCTGTTAGGGCCTTGGGATGCCTGTCTGAATACGAAGTTCCTGCAACTGATTTCGGAGAACATCATGGCGGGTGAGCATTTCGACCGGGCGGTGTGGGCCAGGTCGGGCGGGACGTGCGCCGGGCTGGCCGCGGTACTCATGCTCCTCGTCGCACTGGTTGCGCCGGTGCCCGCACGAGCAGCCGGCGTGGAATACCTGTCGGTGCCCTCGGCGGCGATGGGACGTGAGATCCCGGTGGCCTTCCAGGCGGGCGGTCCACACGCGGTCTATCTGCTGGATGCCTTCAACGCCGGCCCGGAGGTCAGCAACTGGGTGAGCGAGGGCAACGCGATGAGCGTGCTGGCCCACCGCGGGGTTTCACTGGTTGCGCCGGCCGGTGGTGGCTTCAGCATGTACACCGACTGGCAAGGCGACGGCAGTCGCCAGTGGGAGACGTTCCTGTCGACGGAACTGCCGGACTGGCTGGCGGCGAACAAGGGGTTGGCGGCCGGCGGGCACGGTGTCGTCGGCGCAGCGCAGGGGGGCACCGCGGCGCTGACGTTGGCCACCTTTCATCCGGGGCGGTTCCGCTACGCCGGGTCGCTGTCGGGGTACCTGAATCCATCGGCCACCGCGGTCAACGGCGCGCTGCGCGCCGGGATGATGCAGTTCGGTGGTGTCGACACGGATCTGATGTGGGGGATTCCGCAGGCGGGCGGATGGAAAGCGCATGATCCGTACCTGTACGTGCCGGAACTGGTGAACAACCGCACCCGGCTGTGGGTGTCCGCCCCGGCGACGCCAGAGTGCAGCGACCCCGCGGCGATGGTGGGTTACTGCGGGCTGGCCGTCGGCACCAACCGGGACTTCGCGGCCCAGTACCGGGCCATGGGCGGGGCGAACGGCACCTTCACCTTCCCGGCTTCCGGCGGCCACGACTGGGGAACCTGGGCGGCCCAACTCGCGGCACTGGCCCAGGATCTGGTGTCCACCGTCGCATGACGGTCAGTTCCGACGCTGGAACGGGCCCGGCAGCGGGCCGAACGGACCGTTGCTGGGGTGGATGTCGCAGACCTCCCAGCCGCCGTGATCCTCGGCGGAGAAACTGATGCCCAGGTCGGTGACGTGCAGGTACAGCCCGGCGACGATGGCGTGCGCGGAGTCCGACGAAGTGGTCTTCAGCTCGTCGGGGCCGTTGCTGTACAGCCCGTCGAAGGCGACGCGCACCTCGTCGTCGGAATGCCGGGCCATCTCCTCTGCCAGCGCCCCGCACGAGTCGGAGCGCAGGGCGGCGACATCGCCGGACCGGGCGGCGGCCAGGTGGGCGCGCACCGCCGCCTCGGCGCTGTCGTACGGGCCCGAGTCACCGGACGAACACCCCGCCAGCATCAGCAGCGCGGCCAGCGTCAGGGCTCTCAGCTCCACGACGGCAGCAACCCGGCTGCGGCGACCTGCGCCAGCGTCGGGGCATCCCGGTCGCGGTGGGACTGCAGGTGCACCGACCCGAACACGGTGTCGGGCCAGGTGATCCCGATCGCCGGGTCGGTCGCGCAGATGGTGTGCTCGCGGGTGGGGGAGTAGCCGGCCGAGCACAGGTAGAGCACCGTCGTGTCGTCCTCCAGCGCGAGGAAGCCATGCGCCAGCCCCTCGGCCAGGTACACCGAGCTGTGCCGCTCGGCCGACAGGGTCACCGCATCCCAGCGCCCGTAGGTCGGCGAACCGACCCGGACGTCGACGACGACGTCGTACACCGATCCGCGCAGGCAGCTCACGTATTTGGCCTGGCCGGGCGGTGTCTGCGCGAAATGCAGGCCGCGCAGCACCCCGGCCGACGACGTCGAGCAGTTGGCCTGTGCCACATCCAGCCGGTGCCCGGTCATCGCGGTGAACTCGGGTTGGGTGAACCACTCGAAGAAGCTGCCGCGGTCGTCGTCGTGCACGGTCGGGGTGAGCTCCCACGCGCCGGGAATCGCCAGTTCGCGGAATGCCATCATTGCCCCCGCACCGCGTAGCCGGCCTCGACGGTCTCTTTGCCCGGCGCCCACCAGGACTCGTTGTCGCGGTACCAGCTCACGGTCTGCGCCAGCGCCGCCGCGAAGTCGGTGTGCAGCGGCGCCCAGCCGAGCTCGTCGCGCAGCGCCGTCGGGTCGATCGCGTACCGCAGATCGTGCCCGGCGCGGTCGGTGACGTGGTCGAAGTCGTCCGGGTCCTGGCCCATGATCTCCAGCAGCGTGCGCAGCACCGTCAGGTTGGACCGTTCGCAGTTCGCACCGATCAGATACGTCTGCCCGATCCGGCCGTCGGCCAGGATCGCGCGCACCGCCCGGTTGTGGTCGGTGACGTGGATCCAGTCGCGCACATTGGCGCCGGTGCCGTACAGCTTGGCGCGCCGGCCGGTCAGCAGATTGGTGATCTGGCGCGGGATGAACTTCTCCACGTGCTGGTAGGGACCGAAGTTGTTCGAGCAGTTCGACAGCGTCGCCGCCACGCGAAACGAGCGGACCCACGCCCGCACCAGCATGTCGGCGCCGGCCTTGGTCGCGGAGTACGGGCTCGACGGGTTGTACGCGGTCTCGGCGGTGAATCGGGCCCCTGAGTCCAGCGGCAGGTCGCCGTACACCTCGTCGGTGGACACGTGGTGCAGCCGCACACCGTGGCGGCGCACCGCCTCCAGCACGGTGAAGGTGCCGACCAGGTTGGACCGGACGAACGCCGACGGGTCCGAAAGGGAGTTGTCGACGTGGGTTTCGGCGGCGAAGTGCACGACGGCGTCGGTGCGGGCGACCAGGTCGTCGACCAGCGGCGCGTCGGTGATATCGCCGACGACGAGCTCGACGGCGTCGCCCAGTGGAGCCAGCGCCTCGGCGCTGCCCGCGTAGGTCAGCGAATCGAGGACGGTGACGGTGTCCTCGGGATGTTCGTCGACGCATGCATGCACGAAGTTCGCGCCGATGAACCCCGCCCCCCCGGTAACCAGCAGACGCATGGGCTCAATGCTAGAGGCCGGGTGCGTCGAAGATCGCCCGCAGCGCCGCTTCGTCGCCGTCGATGTCGAGGAACGCGGCGAGGTCGGAAAAGGCGAGCGCTCCCGCCGCGAGCCCGAGCACGACGGGCGCCTCTCCGGTCAGCGTCGCATCGAGCGGGCGCCCGTCGGGCCGCGTCACCTCGATGCCCGATTCGGTGCCGGTGATCTGCGCCGTGAAGCCCTCGACGCAAATGCCCACGGCAACCGGCCGGTCGGCGGGCGCACGATTTTCGAACAGGGCGGGTAGTGCCACCAGGAGCCATTCGCCTCGAAACTCATCGCCCTCGGGCCCGCGGACCATCAGCGGTGTGGACCAGCGGACCAGCGCGTTGATGGGTTCGCGAAGTTGTGCGCCCCACGGGGTGAGTGCGTAGCTGATCGCGTTGGCGTCATCGGAGAGCCGGCGTTCGATCACCCCGGCGGTCTCGAGTTCGCGCAGCCGATCGGTCAGCAGGTTGGTGGCAATACCGGCCAGGCCGTCGCGGAGCTCGCCGTAGCGCGCCGGTCCCATCAGCAGCTGGCGGACGATCAACAGATTCCACCGGTCGCCCACCACACCCAATGCTCGGGCCAGCCCGCAGTACTGGCCGTAGCCTCGCGCCATCGCCACCTACTTGCTAATCTAAAGTGAACTTGATTATATCAGCATAGCGAGGGGGCAATGTGACCGAGGCGCACCGGCCCACGTGGGTCGACGACGAGCTGTTTCCGTTCGAGAGCCGATTCATCGACATCGACGGGCACCGCATTCACTACGTGGACGAAGGGGCGGGGCCGGTGCTGCTTTTCCTGCACGGCAATCCGACCTGGTCGTTCGACTATCGGAAGGTGATCGACGCGCTGCGGACGGAGTTCCGTTGCATCGCCGTGGACTACCCCGGCTTCGGATTGTCCGCGGCGGCACCGGGATACCGGTATCTGCCCGCCGAGCATGCTGAGGTGATCGGCGGTTTCGTGGACGCGCTGGATCTGCGTGGCGTGACGCTGGTGGCCCACGACTGGGGCGGCCCGATCGGGCTGGCCGTGGCGCAGCGGCGCCCGGAGCGTTTCGATCGCCTGGTGCTGACCAACACCTGGGCGTGGCCGGTGGAGTCCCTGCTCGTGCAGACCATGTCGCATGTGATGGGCAGCCCGATCGGCCGGCTGCTCATCCGGCAGCTCAACCTCTTCGTCAACGCCATGATCCCCATCGGGCACCGGCTCACCAAGCCCACCGACGACGAGATGAACCACTACCGCAATGCTCTCGGCAACCCGGCGCGGCGGGAGGCCTCGGCGGTGTTCCCCCGGGAAATCACCGCCAGCCGGGAATTCCTCGGCGAGGTCGAAGCGGGGCTGCCCGGTATCTCGGGGCTGCCGGCATTGATCGTGTGGGGCGACGCCGACTTCGCCTTCGGCGACGACGAACTGCGGCGCTGGCAGCAGATCCTCACCGACCACCGGACCGTCATCGTCGACGGCGCCGGCCACTTCGTGCCGTCCGACGCACCCGAGCAATTCGGGGCGGCGATCCGCAGTTGGCACGGGTCGGCGTAGTGGCCCACGACGCGCACCTCGCCGCTCGGGTGCGGGCATCGTTCGGTGGCGACCCGTCGCTGAGCGAGAAGGCGATGTTCGGCGCGCTGGCCTTCCTGGTCGACGGCCGGATCGCCGTCGTCGTCAACGCCGGCGGACTGTGGGTCCGCGCTGGTGACGCCGCAGGCGCTGCCGAGCTGTTGCGGACCACCCCGGCCCGCCCGGCGGAGATGGGGGCCAAGGAGATGCGCGGTTGGGTCCAGGTCGATGCCGAGCACCTGTGGGGCCAGCCGGACCTCGATGAGTGGATCGCCATCGGCATCGCCGCGGCGTCCGCGAAGGCCGAACGTAGCCGAACACCGAACCAGGCCGCCAGCGAGTTTCACGCCTCGGTCAGCGCTTCGGCTCGGGCGGCGGCTCCGGGGTGCCCGTCCGCGACAGCAGCGCCGCCAGGTCGATGCCTGAGGCCCGCAGCGCCTCCACCACGTTGGCGACGGCGATCGGGCTGACCCCGAGCAGCGAACCGATCCCGGCCTGGGCGTCGGCGGACCCGCCGATGATGGACAGCCGGTCGATCGAGGACAGCGGGGTCGCCGCGGCCTCGGTGGCCTTGACCACCGATGCCAGCACATCGGGCAGGGTGAGCAGCCGGGCGGCCTCCGGGCTGTAGGAGTTCAGCGCCGCCGCGATCTGCTCCTTGCCCTCGGCCTCGGCGACCAGCTTGGCCTTGATGCCGTCGGCCTCGGCCTGCTGCTCGGCGCGCAGCGCCTCGGCGGCGATCTTGCGGGCGTCGGCCTCGGCGACCAGCTTGGCCTTGATGCCGTCGGCCTCGGCCTGGCGCTCCACCCGCAGCGCGTCGGCCTCGAACTTGCGGGCGTCGGCCTGGGACTCGCCGGCCTGGCGGGCCGCCTCCGCGGAGGCCTGCGCGGTGAGGATCGCGGCCTGGCGCGCGCCCTCGGCGCGGGCGATGTCGGCCTGGCGCTGGGCCTCGGCCGGGGCGATCACGTCGGCCGCCAACGCGGCCTGGGCCTGCTCGGCGCGGCGCTGCTCGACCTCGATGCGGGCCTGCACCCGGGCCGCCTCGGCCTGCTCGACGGCGATACCCACGTCCTTCTGCGCGCGGGCGTTGGCCAGCGGGCCGGCCTGGTCGGCCTGGGCGTTCTCCGCTTCGGTTTGGGCGCGCAGCCGGGCCAGCTCGACGTCGCGGCGCTGGTTGGCCGTGGCGATCGCGGTATCGGCCTCGGCCTGGGCGACGGCGCCGGCCTGGCGGGCCTTGGCGGACTGGATCTGCGCGTCGCGCTCGGCCTCGGCGGTGCCGACGGCGGCGTCCCGCTTGACCTCGGCGATACGGCGCTGGCCCAGTGATTCCAGGTAGCCGTTGCGGTCGGAGATGCCGGCGATCTTGAGCACGTCGACCTCCATGCCGATCCGCGCCAGGTCGCCGCCGGCCTCCTCGACCACGCTGCGGGCCAGCGAGTCACGATTGGAGTTGAGGTCCTCGACCGTCATTGTTGCGGTGATACCGCGCAGCGAGCCGGCCAGGATCTCGTTGATCTGGCGCTGCAATTCCTCCAGGTCGGAGGTCAGGAAGCGCTGCACCGCGGTCTGCACCGCCTCGTCGGCCGACCCGATGCGCACCAGGCCGACGGCCTCCACGTTCACCGGCACGCCGTCGTTGCTCAGGGCGTTCTGCAGGTTGATGCTGACGTTGAACGGCTCCAGGCTCATCACGTCGACGCGTTCGATGCCGGGCATCCGGAACCGTGCCCCGCCGCGCACCACCTTGGGCGTACCGCGGCCGGTGAACACCGCCACCTCGTTAGGCGGCACCTTGATGTAGTTCTTCACATAGATCAAGGGGAGCACCACCAGCAGGAGCAGCGCGGCGACCGCGGCGATGATGACGATCAGCAGGGTGGACAACGGGGCCTCCGGGTTCGGCGTTGGTCAGGACTCGGGAATGGCGACGACGTGCACGGCGTCGGGATCGACGTCGGCGATGTAGACCTTGGTGGTCTTGGGCAGGGCCGACGGCTCGGCGGTGACGGCCCGGGCGTGCACCCGGTTGCCGTCGGAGTCGACGAAGGACACCTCGCCCCAGCCGTCGGCCGGGATGTCGAGGGTGACGATGCCGAGCAGGCCGACGTAGGAGTCTCGCCCGAGGTGGGAGTTGGCCTCCTGCCGGCGCAGGTAGGGCAGCAGCAGGCCCTGGAACGCGGCCATCAACGCCAATCCGCCGGCCACCGCGATCGCGCCGGCGCCCAGCGGCGGAATTCCGGCCCAGCCGCTGATCAGCCCCCCGGTGCCTGCGCCGAGCAGCCCCGCCGACACCCCGGTCAGGCTCAGGAACGGCAGTCCGTCGTGGTGCAGGCCGAGGTCGAGGTCGGTCGCCAGCAGCGCCACCAGCACGGCGATCCCGCCGATGGCGAACATCGCCACGTATACGGTGGTCACAGGGTCCCCTTCGGCTCGCCGGATTCCATTGTCCCACCCTTCGGCGATCGCCGGACGCGCGATTTTGGGCCTGGCCGCACAGAGGGTATCGTGGTCAGACGGTGCGGTCGTCGCGCCGGCTTTTTTGTGTGTTTTCTTCGTTCGGCGGAATGCCCAGGTTGGAGCCCACGTTTTTAGTCGGAGCGCCTGCCGTGCCCGGACAGGTGTAGCAACCGACGAAGATACGAAACCGAAACGACAGGATCGCCAGAGAGTATGGCCAAGAAAGACGGCGCCATCGAGGTCGAGGGCCGCGTGGTCGAGCCTCTGCCCAATGCGATGTTCCGCATTGAGCTGGAGAACGGACACAAGGTGCTCGCCCACATCAGCGGCAAGATGCGGCAGCACTACATCCGCATCCTGCCCGAGGACCGGGTGGTGGTGGAGCTTTCGCCCTACGACCTATCCCGGGGTCGCATCGTCTACCGCTACAAGTAGCAACAACCCGAACAACGTCGTTGCGGACACCCGTGCCCGCAGCACCGGATAGTGAAAAGGATCGACAGCCGTGAAGGTGAACCCGAGCGTCAAGCCGATCTGCGACAAGTGCAGGGTGATCCGCCGGCATGGGCGGGTCATGGTGATCTGCTCCGATCCCCGCCACAAGCAGCGGCAGGGCTAGCAGCACCGCCTGCAGACGCAGTACCGACAACTGAATGATGAACTCCCAGCACCACCGGGTGGATCGCCACCCGAATACGTCCGGCACGGAGGCCGGACCCCGATTCAGGGAACGGGCTGGGACCAGACCTCCGCATTGAAGAAGGAAACACTGCCTGATGGCACGTCTCATGGGCGTTGATCTCCCGCGCGACAAGCGCATGGAGATCGCGCTGACCTATATCTACGGCATCGGCCGTACCCGCTCCCAGGAAATCCTGGCGGCCACCGGCATCGACCGGGACCTGCGCACCAAGGATCTGACCGACGACCAGGTCACCCAGCTGCGCGATTACATCGAGGGCAACCTCAAGGTGGAAGGTGATCTGCGCCGCGAGGTGCAGGCCGACATCCGCCGCAAGATCGAGATCGGTTGCTACCAGGGCCTGCGGCACCGCCGCGGCCTGCCGGTGCGCGGCCAGCGGACCAAGACCAATGCGCGTACCCGCAAGGGCCCCAAGCGCACCATCGCCGGCAAGAAGAAGGCCAGGTAAGCCATGCCCCCTCAGAAGAAAGCCGCCGGCACCGCCAAGCGCGGCAAGACCACCACCCGGCGCCGGGAAAAGAAGAACATCCCGCACGGCGCCGCTCACATCAAGAGCACCTTCAACAACACCATCGTCTCGATCACCGACCCGGCCGGCAACGTGATCGCGTGGGCCTCCTCGGGTCACGTCGGCTTCAAGGGTTCGCGCAAGTCGACCCCGTTCGCCGCTCAGCTGGCCGCCGAGAACGCCGCCCGCAAGGCGCAGGAACACGGTGTCAAGAAGGTCGACGTCTTCGTCAAGGGCCCGGGCTCGGGCCGCGAGACCGCGATCCGTTCACTGCAGGCCGCCGGCCTTGAGGTCGGCCAGATCTCCGATGTCACCCCGCAGCCGCACAACGGCTGCCGTCCGCCCAAGCGGCGCCGGGTCTAGGGCTAGGGAGGATAAAGGAAGATGGCTCGTTACACCGGACCCGTCACCCGCAAGTCGCGGCGCCTCGGCGTCGACCTCGTCGGCGGTGACCAGTCGTTTGAGAAGCGCCCCTACCCGCCCGGCCAGCACGGCCGCGCGCGGATCAAGGAGAGCGAATACCGCCTGCAGCTGCAGGAGAAGCAGAAGGCCCGCTTCACCTACGGCGTCATGGAGAAGCAGTTCCGCCGGTACTACGAGGAAGCCGTGCGCAAGCCCGGCAAGACCGGTGAGAACCTGCTGCAGATCCTGGAGAGCCGGCTGGACAACGTCGTGTACCGCGCCGGCCTGGCGCGCACCCGGCGGATGGCCCGTCAGCTGGTCAGCCACGGCCACTTCACCGTCAACGGTGTGAAGGTCAACGTGCCCAGCTACCGGGTGTCGCAGTACGACATCATCGATGTCCGCGACAAGTCGCTGAACACCGATCCGTTCATCATCGCCCGCGAGACCGCCGGTGACCGCCCGATCCCGGGTTGGCTGCAGGTGGTCGGCGAGCGTCAGCGCATCCTGGTGCACCAGCTGCCCGAGCGCGCGCAGATCAGCGTGCCGCTGTCCGAGCAGCTCATCGTCGAGCTCTACTCGAAGTAATCACCCCCCAACCGGCATCAAATAGCGGGTGCCGAGAAGGAGAAACACCCAATGCTGATCTCACAGCGCCCCACCCTGACCGAAGACGTGCTGGCCGAGAACCGGTCGCAGTTCGTCATCGAGCCGCTGGAGCCGGGCTTCGGCTACACGCTCGGCAACTCGCTGCGGCGCACGCTGCTGTCGTCCATCCCGGGCGCGGCGGTCACCAGCATTCGCATCGACGGTGTGCTGCACGAGTTCACCACCGTTCCCGGGGTGAAGGAGGATGTCACCGACATCATCCTGAACCTCAAGGGCCTGGTGGTGTCCTCGGAGGAGGACGAGCCGGTCACCATGTACCTGCGCAAGCAGGGCCCGGGCACCGTCACCGCCGGTGACATCGTGCCGCCGGCCGGGGTCACCGTGCACAACCCGGACATGCACATCGCCACCCTGAACGACAAGGGCAAGCTGGAGGTCGAACTCGTCGTCGAGCGCGGCCGCGGCTACGTCCCCGCCGTGCAGAACAAGGCGTCGGGTGCCGAAATCGGCCGTATACCGGTCGATTCCATCTACTCGCCGGTGCTCAAGGTGACCTACAAGGTCGAGGCCACCCGTGTCGAGCAGCGCACCGACTTCGACAAGCTGATCCTGGACGTCGAGACCAAGAACTCCATCAGCCCGCGCGACGCGCTGGCCTCGGCCGGTAAGACCCTGGTCGAACTGTTCGGTCTGGCACGGGAACTCAACGTCGAGGCCGAGGGCATCGAGATCGGCCCGTCGCCGGCCGAGGCGGATCACATCGCCAGCTTCGCGCTGCCGATCGACGACCTGGACCTGACGGTGCGGTCGTACAACTGCCTCAAGCGCGAGGGTGTGCACACGGTGGGCGAGCTGGTGGCCCGCACGGAGTCCGATCTGCTGGACATCCGCAACTTCGGTCAGAAGTCCATCGATGAGGTGAAGATCAAGCTGCACCAGCTGGGTCTGGCCCTCAAGGATTCTCCGGCCACGTTCGACCCGTCCGAGGTTGCCGGTTACGACGTCGCCACCGGCACCTGGAACAGCGACGCCGGCTACGACCTGGACGACAACCAGGACTACGCCGAGACCGAGCAGCTTTAACCACAGGGCTTTTCAGCCAAACCGTCCCGGTCCTACCTGATACGGGGGCCGGCCCCATTTAGGAGATAGTCGCAATGCCCAAGCCCACTAAGGGAGCCCGCCTCGGCGGGTCGTCCTCGCACCAGAAGGCGCTGCTCGCCAACCTGGCGACCGCGCTGTTCGAGCACGGCCGGATCACCACGACCGAGCCGAAGGCGCGGGCGCTGCGGCCGTACGCGGAGAAGCTGATCACTCACGCCAAGAAGGGTGCGCTGCACAACCGTCGTGAGGTGATGAAGAAGATCCGGGACAAGGACGTCGTGCACATCCTGTTCGCCGAGATCGCCCCGTTCTACTCCGACCGCGACGGCGGCTACACCCGGATCATCAAGATCGAGAACCGTAAGGGCGACAACGCCCCGATGGCGGTCATCGAGCTGGTTCGGGAGAAGACGGTGACCTCGGAGGCCAACCGGGCCCGTCGGGCCGCGGCCAAGGCTGAGGCCCCCGTCGAGTCCGTCGAAGAGGTCAAGGCCGAGGACGAGGCCATCGCCGACGCCCAGACCGCCGAGGCCGAGGCGCCCGAAGCCGAAGCCGACGAGTAACAGCGACGTCGTGAACATGCCCGCCATCGACTCCGGTGGCGGGCATGTTCCGTTGGACGCAGTGCGATTGCGCCTCGACATCTCCTACGACGGAACGGAATTCGCCGGCTGGGCCACCCAGGCCGAGCAGCGCACCGTCGCCGGGGTGATCGAGGATGCGCTGTCGACGGTGTTCCGGGAACCGGTGACCGTGCGCGCCGCCGGGCGGACCGACACCGGCGTGCACGCCACCGGCCAGGTCGCACACATCGATGTCCCGGTCGCCGCGCTGCCGCACGCCTATCCGCGCACCCGCCGCCCGGCCGGTGAACCCGAATTCGAGCCGCTGGTCCGCCGGCTGGCGCGGTTCCTGCCCCCGGATGTGCGGATCCGCGACATCACGCGCGCGCCGGCCGGATTCGACGCCCGGTTCTCCGCCCTGCGCCGGCACTACGTCTACCGGCTGACTACGGCGCCCTACGGGGTCGACCCGCAGCGCGCGCGGTTGGTCACCGGATGGCCGCGCCCACTGGACGTCGATGCGATGAACGCCGCCGCGCGGGAGCTGCTCGGGCTGCGGGACTTCGCAGCATTCTGTCGACATCGCGACGGCGCCACCACGATCCGTGAACTGCAGCGCCTCGAGGTCGTGCGCGACGGCGACGACATCACCGTGCACGTCACCGCGGACGCCTTCTGCTGGAACATGGTCCGGTCGGTGGTCGGTGCACTGCTGGCGGTGGGGGAGGGCCGCCGCGACACCGGCTGGCTGGCCACGCTGCTGGGTGCCGACCGGCGCTCCAGCGAGTTCGCCGCGGCACCGGCGCGCGGGCTGACGCTGGTGGGCGTCGACTATCCGCCCGATGGCCAGCTGGCCGCGCGCATCCGGGTGACCCGCGACCTCAGATCCGCGCCGCGATGAAATTCGCGGCCTGGTTCACCATTCCGGCCTTGATGTAGGCCGGGGCAAGGTGGTCGGGCCAGCGGGTGCGCCAGTTCTGCGGGATGGTCGGATTGCAGATCGGGTCATCGCCGTGGCACAGCTCGATGGTGCGGTCGCGGTACACCGGGGAGAAACTGGTGATCGGGCCCACCCACTGAAAACCGTTGCCGAACAACGCCACCGCGGCGATATTGGGCGCCGCGCTGGCGGGCAGCGGATTGCGGAAGGTGACGAACGGCAGCGGAACCGCCAGCACGACGTCGGACACCGCCGCGCCCAGCGAATACCCGCCCACCACGATCCGGGTGCTCGGGCAACGGGCGATCATGCCCAGGATGTGCCGGCTCATGTCGTTGGCGCCGATGTCGACCTCGGTGTTGGCCGGATAGTTCACCGCATACAGCGAGATGTCCTTGCGCGCCTTGACCCGCAGCAGGTTGTACAGGGTGGCGCCGATCTCGCCCGGACCGGGCGCCTCCATGCGCCCACGGGCGAAAACCAGCTCGGCGTGCGGGCACGCCACCGCCTCGGCATCCAGCGTCAGCCGAAGCTGCTGTGGCGCAACGATGGTGGAGAACGTAAACAGCGCTGCACCGATGATCGCCGACCAGCGGGGCACTCTCACTCGCCCCATGGTAGCCAGCCCGACGGCGGAAACCCCGTGCGCGAGATTACGGACCGGTTGCGTCTTCAGATCAGCCCGGCAACGACACCGGCCTACCCAGGGTATGGCCCGCTAAAGCAGACCCGCGATGAAGCCCGCCGCCTGGTAGGCGGGTCCGCCCGCGTAGGCGCGGTGTGCCTCGACGTCGGTGGCGTCGAAGATGCCGAGGTTGCAGACCGGGTCACCGGCGTTGCACAGGTCGATCGCGCGGCCGGCCCAGACCGGGCTGTTGGCCAGTGACATGCCGAACTTTCCGGCCGGGTTACCGAACGTCACCAGCCCCGCGATGTGCTCCGGGGCGTTGCCCGGCAGCGGTGCATCGAAGCCCAGACCGGGGACCGGGACTGCGGCGAGCGCATCCACCACCGCCGCGCCCTGCGAATAGCCGCCCAGCACGATCCGGGTGGCGGGGCAGTTGTCCATCACCCACTGGATGTGCCAGCTGGCATCGTTGGCGCCCGCCGTCGCCTGGAGGAAGTCGTAGCTGGCCGGGTAGATCACACCGTAGGCGCCCACGCTGCGACCGCCGACCTTGCCGCGCAGCGCCTGCACGAACGCATTGCCGACGCGACCCACGCCGGGATCCTCGGTGGTGCCGCGAGCCCACACCACCTCGATGTCATTACAGCCTGCAGCATGCGCCGACGGCACGGCGGTGGTGGGCAGGGCGGCGGACAGGCCGACGGCGACTGGGGCTGCCGCCAGCGCGATCAGGGCGCGGACGGCACGGAAACGGCGCGGGGAACGATTAGCGGGCACCCTCAGATGTTAGCCGGTCGGGCTGGAGTTTTCCGTGGTGGTCGACGAGCAGCACCCGGGGTTCGGGATCTCCGGAACGGGCCAGCGCCAGCCCGGCCAGCACCACCAGGCCGCCGATTCCCTGCACCCAGCTGATCGTCTCGCCGACCAGCAACCACGCCCAGGCCACCGCGAACAACACCTCGGTGAGCCCCAGCAGGGAGGCGAAGCCGGGCTTGAGCAGGGCGATCCCGATGATGCCGAGGGCGTATGCGGCAGCGCAGGCAACCAGCGCCAGGGTCAGCACCGAGACCAGCGGCGACATCGTCGCACCGGCCAGCACCACGTCGTTGCCGGTGAACCGCAGCGGCATCAGGCCGGATCCGCCGAGGGCGAGGACGGCGGCCGCGCCGACCCACAGGCCGCCGGTGGCCAGCGTCAGCGGCCGTAGCGGGGTGCCGTCGTCGGCAGTGGTCTCGGAGATGTCGCCCATCATGAAGTAGCAGGCCGCGCACACCGCGGCGGCCAGTCCCCAGGCGATGCCGACACCGTTGATCCGGGCGCCGTGGGCGACGTCGAGCACCACCACGATCCCGGCGACGGCCATGCCCACCCCGGCCAGCGTCCGGTTGCTGGGCCGGCGCCGGGTGGACAGCCACAGCCATGCCGTCACCAGGACCGGAGAGGTGTACTCCAGCAGCAGTGCCACGGCGACCGACAGATGCTGGACGGCGTTGTAGTAGCAGAGCTGGGCCCCGGCGATGGGGATCAGGCCGTAAGTCAGGACCGTCCCGGCGTGCTTGCCCACCTCCCGGAGCCATCCGCGGTTGACGAAGGCACACACCACCGTCAACGCGACCGCCCCGCCGGCGAGCCGGGCGGCCACCGCGGCGGACGGGCTCCAGCCGGCGTCCAGCAGCGAGCGGGCGAATGATCCGGACACCCCGAAGCACAACGCCGAGAGCAGCGCGAACGTCGCGCCCAGCCGGAACCGGTCGGCCGGTGCGATGCGCTGCAACACGAACGTCTCCCTATGTCATGGGTAAACTCAGATTTGCTCATGACGGTAGAGCCGGAAGGAGTCATGAGTCAAATGAGTTTCAGTCATGACACGGAGCTGTCGCTGCGGGCCGTCGCCGCCCTGGTCAATAGCGCGGACGACGACCGGGACACCCTCGCCGACGCCGGCGCACTGGCCGACTACCTGGCCGAATGGGGCTGGACCGGCCGCCACGACGGCGATGACGCCGAACTCGCCGACGTCCGCCGGCTGCGCACCCGGCTCGGCGACATCTGGGCGCACGCCGGTGACGAGGAGCACACGGTCACCGCCGTCAACGCGCTGCTGGCCGACACCGACGCCCGGCCCTGGCTGACCCGGCACGCCGAACTGCCCGACTGGCATCTGCACTTCGGCGACCCCGAGGACCCGCTGGCCCAGCGCATGGGTGCCGAGGCTGCGATGGCGCTGGCCGACGTCATCCGGGCCGGCGAACTGCGCCGGCTGCGCTCCTGCGCCGCACCGGACTGCGACGCCGTGTTCATCGACCTGTCCCGCAACCGGTCCCGCCGGTTCTGCGACACCGGAAACTGTGGCAACCGGCTGCACGTCGCCGCCTACCGGGAACGCAAGAACACCGCCGCCCACCGATAGCCCTGTGCACGACGGAACCGCCCGGGGGCCGCGTCGGCCGTAACGTCGGCGCATGAACCACGCGAGCGGCGACCTGCGGTTCCTGCGCCGCCGGGCCGCCGCGGCGCTGCGGCCACCGGATAACTCCGGGCCGGCGCTGACGGCGGGGGCCGTGCTGACCGCGATGCTGCTGGCCACCCGCGCCGTCGACCTGCTGGGCCCCGCACCCACCGTCGGCGACGGCGCCGTCGTGATGTCGGCGGACACCGGGGCGCGCTACGTGCGGATCGGCGACACCGTGCACCCGGTCCTCAACCTCACCTCGGCCCGGCTGATCGCCGACAACCCGGCCGCACCCCGCCGGGTCTCCGCCGCGGCCCTGGCCGGGACGGCCCGCGGAGCCACCCTCGGCATCCCCGGCGCCCCCGACGACGTAGGAACGCCGCTGCCGACGACGACCTGGGCGGTCTGCGACAGCACCGAGGCCACCACCGTCCTGATCGATCAGCGGCCCCCGGCCGGGGACAGCGCCGCGCTGGTCACCGGGCCGTCGGGGCGTCGCTACCTGCTGACCGGCGGGCACCGCCACGAAGTCGCCGCCGACCCCGGCGTGAACCGGGCGCTGGGCGTCGACGCGGGGCGGGCCCGGCCGGTGTCCGCCACCCTGCTGGCACTGCTTCCCGAGGGCCCCCCGATTACGCCGGTGCGCGTCCCGTTGGCGGGCAACCCCGGACCGGCGGCTCTCGGCCACGTCCGGGTCGGCGAGGTCATCGGCACCGAACGCGCCGGCGCCCGCCGGTACTACCTGGTGCTGGCCGGCGGGGTGGCGCCGATCGGCGCGCTGGCCGCCGACCTGCTGCGGTTCACCGGCGGAGACCCGGGCGCTCGGATCCGCCCGGTATCGGCCGCCGCTCTCGCCGCGGTACCCACCGCCGCGCTGCCCGCGGTGGCCGGGCTGCCCGAGGCCGTCGGGGCCATCGACACCCGGGCCGACGGCGTGCTGTGCGCGGGCCTCGACGCCGACGGCGCGGCCCGGACCTGGGTGGCCGACGCCCCACCCCTGCCACCGGGACGACACGCCGTCGCACTGGCCGGAGCCGATGGCCCCGGCCCGGCCGTCGACGCGGTCTTCGTCCCACCCGGGCGATGCGTGTATCTGTCCGGGCCCGACGGCCGCTCGGTGCTCACCGACACCGGGGTGCGCTATCCGGTCGACGACGACGCCGCCCGGGTACTGGCACTGGGGGAGCATCCGCTGCCCGCACCGCCGGGGCTGACGGCCGGGCTGCCGACGGGCCCCACACTCAACCGCGCCGCAGCCGCCGTCGCCCACTGAGCCCAACGGCCAGCAGCGCCGCGCACACCCCGGCGCCGGCGAACGCGGTACCCCGGCCCCGATCGGCGCGGGCGGCCGCCGGTGCCGCGGGCAACGTCACCGGTGCAAAAACACCGGCCGCCGGAGCTTGGCTCTCCGGGCGCAGCGCGGCGCCGACATCGATCATCCCGTTGCCGGACAATGGATTCCAGGATCCACCGACAGCCGTCGCCTCAATCCGGGCCATCACCTGCCGAGCGGTCAACTCCGGGAAGGCGCTGCGCACCAACGCGGCCAGACCGCTGACCACCGGGGCGGCATAACTGGTCCCCGACAGCGGCCCGGGACGGCCGAACATCGTCACCTCGTTCAACAGTGAACGGCCGTCCGGATTCAGCGACACCAGATTCTCGCCCGGCGCGGCGACGTCCACCCACGGGCCGGCCAAGGTGAAGGCCGAGGCCGCTCCATCGGCGCCCAGCGAACCGACGGTGAGCACATAGTCGTCGTACCAGGCGGGGCTGACCGCGACCGTCGCGGTGCGCCAGTCCAATTGCGCACCGGTGGGCTGCTGCGCCGGGCACTGTCCCGGCCCCCCGGTGTTGCCGGCCGCGGCCACCACCACCGCATCCTTGACGTCGACCGCGTAGGCCAGAGCTGCACCGAGCGCACGGTCCTCGATCCCGCCGGCCGCGCACGCCACCGTCGAGATGTTGATGACCGTCGCGCCCAGATCCGCGGCGGTGCGCACCGCCGCGGCCAGCGTCCCGACGTCACCGACCCCGGTGACGCCCGGTTGCCCGGCCGGCCCGAACTTCATGCTGGTCTGCCGGATCGCGATGATCGTGGCGTCCGGGGCCAGCCCAAAGAACCCAGAGGGATCCTCGGGATCCGGTGTGGCCGCGATGATCCCGGCCACGATGGTGCCGTGGCCGTCGCAGTCGCCGGTGCCGTCCCCGGTCGCCACGAAATCACCGCCGGCGCGCACGTCGCGCAGCCGGCGGTGCCGGGTCACGCCGGTGTCGATGACGGCGATCCGCTGGCCCCGCCCCCGATTCGGCCCGGAAACCGACCGGGCTAGTGGGGCAAGGGGATTGACCTCGGGCTGCAGGTCCCGGGCCGCCCCGGCCACCGTGCACGCGCTGCGCTGACGGGTCGGGCGCACCGGTGCCGGTCGGGCCGGCTCCGGCAGCGCCGCGGAGTCCACCGCCGTCGGGCCGGTCGCCGGCGGCTCGGCGGCAACTGCGGGCAGCCGCACCAGCCCCAGCGTCCAGGCCGCCACCGGCAGTACCGCGACCATCGCCACCGTCCCGATCCGCGCCGCCGTACTCCGCCCACCCGACTCCGGGCGCACGCGACACAGTCCCACGGCGGCGGCCGCGGCAACCGGCGCCGCCACGGCGGCCACCGGCCAGCGCAGACCCAGAACCACCGTTGTGACACCGGCCGCGGCCACCGCCCCGGCCAGCAGAGCGATCCGGCGCGGCGCGTGCGGTTCGGCGGGCAGCCGGGCCGCGAGCAGCACCGCCAACAGCGCCGACCACAGTGTGGCCCGCATGGTGCCCGCCGGCAGCGAAGCCGCTGCCCCGACGGCGGCCAATACTGCTGCGGCACCGGTGAATCCGGTCAGTAGGGCGTGCCCACCGTCGGGCCCGGCATCGGGCCGCGGCGCGGACTCCGACAACTCGGCCGACAGTGCCGCCGATAGCCCGCTCACCCGAAGCGTCAGCCGCGCAGCACCGGCCAGCACCGCCGCGGCGGCCACGCCCAGCAGCACCCCGTCCCCGCCCGGCGGCAACCCGACCGAGCAGCCCACACCGCCGACGGCCGCGACGGCCACCCCCACGGTGGCCACCGCCGCCCCCTCGCCGCCACCCCGCGCACCGAGAATCGCGGCGGTCGCCACCGCGGCCCCGCACAGCAGCAGCCGCGGGGCCACCGCGGCGCCGGGCACCGCGAGATACCCGCAGAGCGCAATCGCCCACAGCGCCAGCCACCGGCCGCAATGCCCGGTCGCCGCCGTCGTCCAGTCCCGTTGGTGCGCATCGGCGGCCGCCGACAGTGCGTCCGCCAGCGACACCGGGTCGGGACTCGGCACCGGCCGGTCCCCGGTCAGTAACAACACGGCTCCCGAACCGACGCCGCACCGGGACAGCGTCAGCGCCGGATTCAGCGGCGGCCCACCGAGCTGCTGGCAGCCGAGCGGGGCCGCCGACGGCCAGCCACCGGTCGCGGCGTCGGCCGCCAGCGTGTGAACTGCGGGCAACAGGATGGCGATCGGGATGGCCGCCGGCAGCGTCAGATCCACCGCGCCGTTGCCGTAGCGCACGCACACCCGCACCGATTCGTCGATCATCGGGCGACGCTAAGCCCGTCCGGGACCCGGGTCTGATCCGTTGTGCACAGGGTGAATTGCGGGCCGGGGAGCGCGGATCTACCGTCAGCGGATGGCCGCCGTCGGCGATCTTCCCGCACCGCCCGCCCCGCCCCGCGAGGTGCGGATCCCGCTGGCCACCCGGCTGTCACCGGTGCTGATGGCGCTGAGCAGCATCGGGATGGTGGCGATGCTGGCCGACTCGCCAACCGGCGGCGGTAGCCACCGGATGATGTGGCTGCTGCCGATCACCATGATTGGATCGGCGCTGGCCAACCTGGTCGCCACCGGGCGGGCCGGGGCGCAGCGCCGGGAGCGCGATGAGCAGCGTCACCGCTATCTGGACCGGCTCGCCGACACCCACCGGGCGCTGACTGAATCCGCTGCCGCGCAACGTAACAGAATGCTTGCCCGGTATCCGGAACCGCACGCGCTGTGGGCGCTGATCGGCACCCCGGACATGTGGCAGGTCGGCCGGTCCGACCCCAGCTTCGGTCGGGTGCGGATCGGTCGCGGGCGGTGCGCGGCCGAATCGGTGCCGGCCGTCCCCGACATCGCCGAGGACGCCGATCCGTTGCTGGTCGCGGCGTTCCGCCGACTGGTCGACGGCCACGCCGAGCTGGCTGACGCGCCGGTGAGCGTCGCGCTGCCCGACGGCGCCGCGGTCGGGGTCACCGGCACACCAGAGGAGGTGCGTTCGCTGATCCGGGCCGTACTGTGCGGGCTGGCCGTCACCCACCCGCCCGACGAGCTGTCCATCACCGCAGCCGTCGACGAATGCGAGGCGCCGCACTGGGACTGGCTTAAATGGTTGCCGCACAACAACTCCGGCGCACGGTTCGTGGTCGTCGTAGGCGACGGAACCGCCGACAAAGCCGCGGTCGCGGCGCTGCCGGCCGGGAGAGTCGAACTGCGAATCGGCGGCACCGCGCAGGAACACACCCTGGAACTCGTCGAGAACCGGCTGAGCACCCGCGGATTCGGACTCTGCGCACCGGCACTGGAACCCGACCGGCTCGACGAGGCCAGCGCGGCCGAATGCGCCCGCCGCCTCGCCGCCGCGCACCGTCCGGCCGAACCCGCCGACACCGGCGATCTGCGCGTCCGCCTCGGGCTCGGCGAATCCGGAACCCCGGTGTACCTGGACATCAAGGAAGCCGCCCACGGCGGCATGGGCCCGCACGGACTCTGCGTGGGCGCCACCGGATCCGGGAAATCCGAGCTGCTGCGTACCGTCGCTCTCGGCATGATCGCCGCACACCCGCCCGAGGAGCTCAACCTCGCGCTGGTCGACTTCAAGGGCGGCGCGACGTTTCTCGGCCTGGACCGCACCAATCACGTGGCCGCGGTCATCACCAACCTGGCCGACGAGGCCGCACTGGTCGACCGGATGGCCGAGGCGCTGACCGGTGAGATCGCCCGCCGCCAACAGCTTCTGCGGGCCGCGGGAAACCTCGCCGGGATCACCGAGTACCGGCGCGCCCGCGCGACCGGCGCACCCCTGCCGCCACTGCCGGTGCTTTTCCTGATCATCGACGAGTTCTCCGAACTGCTCATCCAGCACCCGGAATTCGCCGAGGTCTTCGCCGCCATCGGCCGCCTCGGCCGCTCGCTGGGCATGCACCTGCTGTTGGCCACCCAGCGCCTCGACGAGGGCCGGCTGCGCGGCCTGGAAACACACCTGTCCTACCGGATCTGCCTGAAAACCCTGTCGGCCACCGAATCCCGCGCGGTGCTCGGCACCCCCGCCGCCTACGAGCTGCCCGCAGCCCCCGGTGCGGCCTACCTCAAGGTCGGATCCGCCGACCCGGTCGCGTTCCGCTGCGACTACGTCTCCGGGCCCGCACCGGCAACGCTCGCCCCAGCCACCGAACCGCAACTGTTCACCGCAGCCTCGGCAACCGCACCGCCGACGCCCGACGCACCGACCCTACTGGACGTCACCCTGGCGGCCCTCGCCGGCACCGGCGCACCGGCCCACCAGATCTGGCTGCCGCCGCTGACCCGGTCCCCGGAACTGGCCGACCTGGAAGGAGCCCGGGAACCCTGGACCGCGACGATCGGGCTGGTGGACCGGGTGGCCGAGCAGCGCCGCACCCCGTGGCGGGTGGACCTGTCCGGTGCCGACGGCAACGTCGCCGTGGTCGGTGCGGCCCGCTCCGGAAAGTCCACGACACTGGTCACCCTGATCACCGCGTTGGCTCTCGGCGCGGACCCGCGGGACCTCTGCGTGCACTGCCTGGACTTCGGCGGCGGGCTGCTCACCGGCCTGGCGGAGCTGCCGCAGGTCGCGACGGTGGCCACCCGCGCGGAGCCGGATCTGGTGCGCCGCATCGTCACTCACCTGCAGGCCCAGGTCCACCGCCGCGACGTCGCCGGCCCGATCGCCCAGCGACCCCGCATGTTCCTGGTCATCGACGGCCTGGCCACCCTGCGCCAGGAGTTCGACGACCTGGAATCGGCGATCACCGCATTGGCCGGCGCCGGACTGGGCGTCGGGATCCACCTGGTGTTGGCGACCCCCCGGTGGGCCGATATCCGGCCCGCGCTCAAGGACCACCTCGGTACCCGGATAGAACTGCGGCTCGGTGAACCGTTGGACTCCGAGGTGGACCGCCACCGCGCCGCGGCTGTGCCCCGCAACTGTCCCGGAGCCGGACTGACCACCGACGGCCAGCCGGGCCGCATCGCTCGGCCCGGGCCGCCCGCCGATACCGCGAAGATCCTGATGGCGCGGGACCCGGGCCACCGGGCCGAGCCGGTGCGCCTGCTGCCCACACTGGTGACCGCCGCCGAACTCGGCGACAGCGTCGGCCTCCCCGTCGGGCTGGTCGACGACGACGAACTCTCCACCGTGGGAATCGAATTCACCGATCAGCCCCACCTGCTGATCCTCGGCGACAGCGGCGCCGGGAAGACCGCCCTGCTGCGGCTGCTGTGCCGGCAGCTGCTGGCCGACCGGGCGCCGGGCACACTGCGCTTCTTCCTCTGCGATCCGCGCGGCACCCTGGCCGACCTGCTGCCGTCGGACTGTCTGCTGGCAGGCGTTGATGATCTGCTCGACGTCGTCGGGGGACCGGAGACCGTGGTGGTCTGCGACGACTACGACCTGCTCGGCGCAGCCGGGGCCGCCGCGCTGGAGCCGCTGATCGAGCCGGCGGCCCGCGCCCGCGACCTGCGCCTGCGGATCCTGCTGGCCCGGCGCAGCACCGGTTCCGGACGGGCCATGTACGACCCGCTGATCGCCGCGCTGCGGGACACGGATCCGATCGGGCTGGCGCTGAGCGGAAATCCCGAGGAACCGGCCCTGCTGGGGACGGTCCGCCCGCGCCGGCTGCCGCCCGGCCGGGGCGTGCTGATCACCCGCGGCGACGACCCACGCTGCGTGCAACTGGCCTGGAGCCCACCGCGATGACCGTCATCGCCGAGATCGGCCCCCGCCTCGTCCGCTGCCTCGACGGTGGGCCCGACGGCGGCCACACCGACCCGAACTCGGCCGCCGCCGCGCTGGCCGGCGGCGACGACGCGCTGACCCTGCTGGACTCGGAGGCGGTCCCGGTCGCAGCGGCCTGGCGTGCCGCGCTGGCCCCGTTGTTGACCGCCGGCGAGGACGCGCTGCTGATCCATCCGAGCCGCTGGCCGCCGATGCGGGTACGGGCCGTCACCGCGGTGGCTGCGGCGCTGTGCGGCGCCCCGGTGCGGCCGGTGGCGCGGCGCGAACTGCACACCGACGACACCGGGCTGTTCGTCGAGATCGACACCGACGCGGTGCTGCTGGGCGACCGGCGCCATCGCCGACTGTGCCACCGGCTCGGGGACCCCTCCGCTGTCGCGGACACCGTCGCCGCCGACCTGGCCGAGATCGGCCCGGGCGCCGTCGCCCTGGACAGCCCGCCCGGGGTGCCCGGCGCAGTCGATCTCGCCGCGCTGATCACCACCCGCCTCCGCGAGGCCGGACACCGCGTCGTCACCCCGACGGCCGCCGCGCTGGCCGCCGCCGCCCGGGCCACCGTCCCGGCCGCCGGGCCGGCGCACCGGCGCCGCCGTCGCGCGCTGGCCGCCGGCATCGCGGTGACCGCCGGCCTGGCGGGTGCCGCGGTGGCGGCCGCCCACCATCGACCGGTGCGGACGCTCGACGAACCGGGAACCAGCACCCTGATCGAGGGCCGGCTGGCGGTGACCGTCCCGGCCGACTGGACGGTGCGCCGGGTCACCGGCGGCCCCGGCTCGGCGCGCGTCGAAGTCCGCTCACCGCGGGATCCGCAGGTGGCGCTGCATCTGACCCAGGCCCGCTCCGGCGTCGACCCGGCGACGACGGCCGAGGTGCTGCGCCGCGCGGTCACCGCGGCGCCGCCGGGGGTGTTCGTCGACTTCGACGCAGAGGCGGACCGCTACGGACGATCGGGCATCGGCTACCGGGAGCTGCGTCCCGAACACGAGATCACTTGGACCGTGCTCGCCGACGACGAACTCCGCATCGGGATCGGCTGCCAGAGCCCGCCCGGGAGCGCCGCGGCGATCGCCGCGGCGTGCGAGACGGCGGTCCGCACCGCCCACGGAGTCCGGTGACCACCACCGGTTCAACACCATTTATTAGGAGATCAGATGAGCGACCAGAGCACTCTCAACGGCAACTTCACCCTGATGCGCTCGGTGGCCGACACCGCCGACGCCCGGGCCGGCGAATTGCGGACCCTGCTGGGCCGCTTCATCTCCGACATGCTCTCGGTCCCGCCGTCGGTCTGGGACGGTCTCGCGGCCCGGGAGTTCCGCACCGTGGTGGACCGGTGGAACGCGGAATCCGGCCAACTGTGCACCGCGCTGGAACGCATCGCGGAAACCCTGCGGGGCAACGCCGGTGGGCTCGGCTCGGCCGGTGACCGGCACGCCGACCGGATCGCGGCCGTCGGCCGCAACCTGGGCGGGCGGTGAATCATGGACGAGAACGTCTCCTACAACTTCGGTCTCATCGATTCGCTGGTGCGCCGGGAGATTCACGCCACCACCGCGCGTCTCAACGCTTCGCTGACCGACCTGCGGTCCCGGATCGCTCCGCTACGGGCCAGCTGGACGCGGGAAACCGCGACCGCGTTCGGCATCGAACAGGACCGCTGGGACCGGGCCGCCGCCGGACTCAATGACATCCTCACCCGGTTGGGTCATGCCGTCGGCGACGGCGCCGACGAGGTCGCAGCCACCGACCGTCGGGAAGCCCGCCGCTGGGGCTGAGCCCCGGCCCCACACCCGCCCGGGCCGCCGGAGAACGAGAGGAGAGCTCCGGATCCGGTGGCCCGGGTGACCCCGGTCACAAATGGCGATAGGGTGAACGGCATGGTCAACGCGGCATTCCGGGCCCGCGCGGCCGACCTGCGCAGCGCCCATGACCGATTCGTCGCCGGCGAGGTCGAACTCGCCGCGCTGGCCCCTGCCGTGCGACCCGTCGTTGCCGGCAGTTGGCAGCGCAGCCTGGCCAGCGGGGTGAACCCCGACCTGCCCGCCGGCCCGAGCGCCCGGTCCGTCGCCGATGTCCGCGCCGCGCACCCGCTGGCCGTGGCCCTGCCGGTGATCCGCAAACTCCTGGTCGCCGACGCCGTGGACGCCGGCGTCGTGGTGGCCGTCAGCGACGCCGACGGCACCCTGCTCTGGGTGGAGGGCGACCCCCGCGCCTGCCGCCGGGTGGAGACGATGAACTTCGTCCCCGGCGCCAACTGGAGTGAGGGGACGGCGGGCACCAACGCCCCCGGCACCGCGCTGACGCTGGACACCGAGGTGCAGATCCTCGGCTCCGAGCACTTCGCCCGGGTCGCCCGGCCGTGGAGCTGCACGGCCGTCCCGGTGCACGATCCGCACACCGGTGTCCCCCTGGGCGCCATCGACCTGACCGGCGGCGCATCGGTGGCGTCCCCGCAGACCCTGGCCCTGGTGCGCGCCACCGCGGTGGCCGTGGAAAACCACCTCGCGCTGCTGCGGCTGACCGGCACCGTCGTCGGGCCCACGCACGCCCCGCCGCACCTGACCGTGCTCGGCGCCGACCGGCCCCGCTGGATCACCGGCGCCGACACCGGCCGGACCCACCCGCTGACCCTGACAGGCCGGCACGCCGACATCCTGGTGCTGCTCAGCCGCCACCCCGAGGGACTGTCCGCCGACCATCTCGCGGTGCTGCTCGACGACAAGGACCTCGACGTGGTGACCGTGCGCGCCGAGATGTCGCGGCTGCGCAAGGTGATCGGTGCCGACCGGCTCAGCTCGCGGCCCTACCGGCTGACCGAACCGATCACCTCCGACATCGGCGCGGTGTTCGCCGACCTGGACGCCGGCGACGTCACCGCCGCCCTGCGCGGATATCCGGGACCGCTACTCCCGCAATCGGTTTCGCCGGCCATCGCGCGGCTGCGCACCGAACTGTCGGCGACCCTGCGGGCCGCGGTGCTGACCGAACACGCCCGCGGCAACCCCACGCTGCTGCGCCGCTGGCTGGATCTGCCCGAGGGACGCGACGACCGGGACGGCTGGCGGGCGCTGCGCGACGGTGCCCACGAGCCGCCGGCCCGGGCCCGCGCATCCGGGCGACTGGCCGGGATCGACTTCGAACTCGGCCTGGGCTGAAAACTCGCCACTTTTCGCCGCCCATTGCAACGGTGCTGCAACCCGCGCGCTCCTAATGTGAGTGATCACCGACACACTTGGGAGGAAGTCATGACCGTTTACGCACGACCGGGCACCGAGGGTGCGGCGATGGCGTTTCAATCCCGCTACGACAACTACATCGGTGGCCAGTGGGTCGCACCGACAGCCGGCCGGTACTTCGAGAACCGCACCCCGGTCACCGGCGAGGTGTTCTGCGAGGTCGCCCGCTCCGACGCCGACGACATCGACAAGGCCCTGGACGCCGCGCACGCCGCCGCACCGGCCTGGGGCAAGACCTCGCCCGCCGAGCGCGCGCTGATCCTCAACCGGATCGCCGACCGGATGGAAGCCAATCTGGAGTCGCTGGCCGTCGCCGAGAGCTGGGATAACGGCAAGCCGATCCGGGAGACCCTGAACGCCGACATCCCGCTGGCGATCGACCACTTCCGCTATTTCGCCGGGGCGATCCGCGCCCAGGAGGGGTCGCTGAGCCAGATCGACGAGGACACCGTCGCCTACCACTTCCACGAGCCGCTCGGCGTGGTCGGCCAGATCATCCCGTGGAACTTCCCGATCCTGATGGGCGTGTGGAAGCTGGCTCCGGCGCTGGCCGCCGGCAACGCCATCGTCCTCAAACCCGCCGAGCAGACCCCGGTGTCGATACTGCACCTGATGAGCATCGTCGGCGACCTGCTGCCGGCCGGCACGGTCAACATCGTCAACGGTTTCGGGGTGGAGGCCGGCAAGCCGCTGGCGTCCAGCCCACGGATCGCCAAGATCGCCTTCACCGGCGAGACCGGCACCGGCCGGCTGATCATGGGCTACGCCACCGAGAATCTGATCCCGGTGACTCTGGAGCTCGGCGGCAAGAGCCCCAACCTCTTCTTCTCCGACGTGCTGGCCGCCAACGACGACTACTGCGACAAGGCCCTGGAGGGCTTCACCATGTTCGCCCTCAACCAGGGGGAGGTGTGCACCTGTCCGTCGCGATCGCTGATCCAGGCCGACATCTTCGACGACTTCCTGTCCATGGCCGCCATCCGCACCAAGGAGATCCGCCAGGGTGATCCGCTGGATACCGAGACCATGATCGGCGCCCAGGCCTCCCGGGAACAGCTCGACAAGATCCTGTCCTACATCGAGATCGGCAAAAACGAAGGCGCACAACTGGTTACCGGTGGGCAACAGGCCGACCTCGGCGGTGACCTGTCCGGCGGCTACTACATCGACCCGACGGTGTTCACCGGTGACAATGACATGCGGATCTTCCAGGAGGAGATCTTCGGGCCCGTGCTGGCGGTCACCCCGTTCGCCGACTACGACGAGGCCATCCGGATCGCCAACGACACCAAGTTCGGTCTCGGGGCGGGGGTGTGGAGCCGCGACGGCCGGATCGCCTACCGGGCCGGCCGCGACATCCAGGCCGGCCGGGTGTGGACCAACACCTACCACCAGTACCCCGCGCACGCCGCCTTCGGTGGCTACAAGCAGTCCGGCATCGGCCGGGAGAACCACCTGATGATGCTCGATCACTACCAGCAGACGAAAAACCTGCTGGTGTCCTACGCTACCAAGGCACAGGGCTTTTTCTGATCCGGCCGTCGCCGTCCGAATCCTCTCCGCATCGCGTCACCGGTCATCCAGGAGCCTGCCGTGTCTCATCCCGAACACCACGAACATCACGTCGACCTCTCCGTCGAGGAACATCTGGAGAGCGACGAGTATCTGCGAAAACGCCAGCTGCGCAAGGGTAGTGCTGGCTGGCTGCTACTCGCCGGCCTCGGCGTCAGCTACGTCATCTCCGGCGATTTCTCCGGCTGGAACTACGGACTGGCCCAGGGTGGCTTCGGTGGTCTTCTGATCGCCGTTGTCGTCATCGCCGCCATGTACTTCTGCATGGTCCTCGGGCTGGCCGAGATGTCCTCGGCGCTGCCCGCGGCCGGCGGCGGCTACACCTTCGCCCGCCGCGCGCTTGGCCCCTGGGGCGGATTCGCCACCGGCACCGCGATCCTGATCGAGTACTCGATCGCGCCGGCGGCGATCGCCACCTTCATCGGCGGGTACGTCGAATCCCTGGGCCTGTTCGGCATTCACAAGGGCTGGTGGGTGTACCTGGCGGCGTTCGTCATCTTCATCGGCATCCACCTCGCCGGTGTGGGGGAGGCGCTGCGGCTGATGTTCGTCATCACCGCCATCGCGCTGCTGGGCCTGGTCATCTTCGCGGTCAACGCCGTCGGCAAGTTCGACGGCCACCGGCTGACCGACATCGTCCCGGACGCCGCGGCCGCCGGAGCCTCGCACTTCCTGCCGCACGGCTACCTCGGCATCTGGGCCGCCATCCCGTTCGCCATCTGGTTCTTCCTCGCCGTCGAGGGCGTCCCGCTGGCCGCCGAGGAGACCGCCAATCCGGAGCGCAACGTGCCGCGCGGCATCATCGCCGCGATGACGGTGCTGATCATCACCTGCGTGACCGTCCTGTTCCTGACCGCCGGTTCCGGTGGCGCGGAAGCGATGTCGCACGTCGACGATCCGCTGGTGCAGGCGCTCGGCGGCGAGGGCACGGCGGCCAAGCTGGTCAACTACATCGGCCTGGCCGGACTGATCGCCAGTTTCTTCTCCATCATCTACGCCTACTCCCGGCAGACCTTCGCGCTCTCGCGCGCCGGGTACCTGCCGACCACCTTGTCGATCACCAACAAGCGCAAGGCGCCGACGCTGGCGCTGATCGTGCCGGGCATCGTCGGGTTCCTGCTGTCGCTGACCGGCCACGGGGATCTCATCCTCAACATGGCGGTGTTCGGCGCGGCGTTGAGCTACGTGCTGATGATGGTCAGCCACATCGTGCTTCGGGTCCGGGAGCCGGGCATGAATCGCCCGTACCGGACCCCGGGCGGCATCGTCACCACCGGCTTCGCCCTCGTCGTCGCGATCATCGCGCTGATCGCCACCTTCCTGGTCAATCCGATCGCCGCGGGTCTGTGCCTGCTGGTGTTCGCCGCGTTCATGGCCTACTTCGCGCTCTACAGCCGGCACCGACTGGTGGCCAACTCGCCGGACGAGGAGTTCGCGATGCTCGCGGAGGCGGAAGCCGACCTGACATGAAGCGGCACCAGCAGGTCGGCGGCGTCAACTACGAATTCGACGGCCTCGTCGAGCTGATGGCCAAGGCCACCCCGCTGCGCTCCGGCGATCAGCTGGCCGGCTGCGCGGCCGAACACGACGCCGAGCGCGCCGCGGCGGCCTGGCTGCTCGCCGACCTGCCGCTGGACACCTTCCTGGAAGAACTGCTGGTCCCGTACGAGACCGACGAGGTCACCCGGCTGATCATCGATACCCATGACCGCCAGGCGTTCTCGGCGATTTCCCATCTGACCGTCGGCGGTTTCCGGGACTGGCTGTTGGAGACCATCGCTGGGGACGACGGCGCCGCCCGGATCGCCGCCGTCGTTGCTGGGCTGACCCCGGAGATGGTGGCCGCCACCGCCAAGATCATGCGCAACCAGGACCTGATCGCGGTGGCCGCCGCGCTGCGGGTGACCGCCGGGTTCCGCACCACCATCGGCCTGCCCGGCACCATGGCCACCCGGCTGCAGCCCAACCACCCCACCGACGACCCGCGGGGCATCGCCGCGGCCGTCCTCGACGGCCTGCTGCTGGGCTGCGGCGACGCCGTCATCGGCATCAACCCGGCCACCGACTCGCCCCAGGCCACCGCCGACCTGCTGGCGCTGCTCGACGACATCCGGCAGCGGTTCGGCATCCCGGCGCAGTCCTGCGTGCTGTCGCACATCACCACCACCATCGGCCTGATCGAGGCGGGGGCGCCGGTGGACCTGCCGTTCCAGTCCATCGCCGGCACCGAGGCCGCCAACCGGGCGTTCGGCGTGGACATCGCGCTGCTGCGGGAGGGCCGCGACGCCGCCCGCTCGCTGCACCGCGGCACCGTCGGTGACAACGTCATGTACCTGGAGACCGGGCAGGGCTCGGCGCTCAGCTCGGGCACTCACCTGGGCACCGGCGGCAAACCGGTGGACCAGCAGACGCTGGAGACCCGCGCCTACGCGGTGGCCCGGGACCTGCAACCGCTGCTGGTCAACACGGTCGTCGGATTCATCGGGCCGGAATACCTCTACGACGGCCGGCAGATCATCCGCGCCGGGCTGGAGGACCACTTCTGCGGCAAGCTGCTGGGGCTGCCGATGGGCGTCGACGTCTGCTACACCAACCACGCCGAGGCCGACCAGAACGACATGGACGTACTGCTGAACCTGCTGGCCGCGGCCGGCGTCGCGTTCGTCATCACCGTCCCCGGCGCCGACGACGTCATGCTCGGCTACCAGAGCCTGTCGTTTCACGACGCCCTGGTCACCCGGCGCACCTTCGGGCTGCACCCGGCCCCGGAATTCGAGGCCTGGCTGCAGCGGATCGGGATGGTCGACGACGCCGGCCGGCTCACCCCGTTCGACGTGCACCACTCACCGCTGCGCGCCATCGCGGGAGGTCGCCGTGCCCAATGATCCGGTGCCCAATGATCCTGCGGTCCAGGACTTCTGGAGCGAACTGCGCACCACCACCCAGGCCCGGATCGGGCTGGGCCGGGCCGGCAACTCGCTGCCGACCCGCAACGTCCTGGAACTGTCGGCCGCGCACGCCGCCGCCCGCGACGCCGTGCACGAGCCGCTGGATGTCGAGACCCTCGCGGCGGCGGTGACCCGGATCGGCATCGGCGAACCCGCCGTCGTATCCAGTAGGGCGAGCACCCGAGGGGAGTACCTGCGCCGCCCCGATTTCGGCCGGTTGCCCGCCGAGCAGACGGTGCTGCCCGAGACCCCCGCCGACATCGGTTTCGTGCTGGCCGACGGCCTGTCCCCGCTGGCGTTGGCCAAACACGGTGCGCCGCTGCTGGCCGAACTCGTCGCCCGGCTGGCTCCGCACTACACGCTGGCCCCGCCGGTCATCGCCACCCAGGCGCGCGTCGCCCTCGGCGACCACATCGGTGCCCGCGCAGGCTTCACCACCTTGCTGGTGATCATCGGCGAGCGCCCCGGCCTGTCGGTCGCCGACAGCCTCGGCATCTACCTGACGCACCGGCCCCGAGTGGGACTGTCCGACGCCGACCGCAACTGCATCTCCAACATCCACCCGCCCGACGGCCTCGGCTACGGCGACGCCGCCCGCATCGTCGCCGGCCTGGTGTCCGGCGCCCGGGAACTCGGTCGTTCCGGCGTCGACCTCAAGGACACGTCGCGGTCCGCGGAACTCGGCGGCACCGGTCGCGGCGAACTGATCTGAGCCACCCAGAGGAGAATCGTGACCCGCACCCGTCGTCTCATCGACGCCGCGACGCTGGCCGCCACGCTGGCCGCCCTGCCGGTGATCTCCGGCTGCGCCGGTCGGACCGGGCCCACCGAGCGGGCCGAGTGCCGCACCCTCGCCGAGGATCGAGCCTGGTACGGCGACAACCGGGACCGCATCGATGCGATGCTGGCCGACCTCGGCACCTGCGGTGCGGACGGGTCGGTACGAACGGGCGCCCCGCTGGCGCTGTTCGACTGGGACAACACGCTGGTCAAGAACGACATCGGCGACGCCACGTTCTTCTGGCTGGTCCGCAACGGGAAGATACGGGCGCCCGCGGACGGCAATTGGTCCTCCACCAGTGAATACCTGACCCCGGCGGCCGCCGCCGCTCTGGCTGCCGCCTGCGCGGGCGCCGAACCCGGTCAGCCGATGCCGACCGACACCGACACCGGCTGCGCCGACGAACTCGTATCGGTCTACACCGATAGCGCGACCACGACCGGCCGACCGGCCTTCGCCGGGTTCAACGCCCGCCGCATCGAACCCGCCTACGCCTGGGCGGCGCAGCTACAGGCCGGGTGGCGGGAATCGGACCTGACCGGATTCGCCGAAGCCGCGCGCGCGGAGAATCTTGCCGCGCCTGAGGGGGCCGAACAGCAGGTCGGCACCGGCCGACATACCGGTTGGGTTCGCTACTACCCGCAGATGCGTGACCTGGTGGAAAGCCTGCGCGCCAACGGATTCGATGTGCGGGTCATCTCGGCGTCGGCCGAACCGGTGGCGCGGGTGTGGGCCGCCGAACTCGGCATCCCGGCCGATCACGTGATGGGCGTCCGCGTCGGCCTCGACGGCGACACACTCACCTCGCGGCTGGTGCCCTGCGGAGGTGAGACGGCCATCCCGTATATCGAGGGCAAGCGCTGCCGGGTCAACGAAGAGGTATTCGGGGTGACCGGTACCGACGCGTTCGACCAGCTGCCCGAATCCCAGCGGGCCGCATTCGCCGCGGGCGACTCCGACACCGATGTCACGTTCCTCTCCGACGCCACCGCGCTGCGGCTGGTGCTCAACAGGAACAAGACCGAGGTGATGTGCGTGGCCTACGACAACGCGGACGGGCGCTGGTTGGTCAACCCGATGTTCATCGATCCCAAGAGGCAGAGCGCCGGGTACGCCTGCGCCTCCAAGGGCCACATCGAGCCCGGCGGCGGCACCGGTCCGCTGCACCGCCCGGATGGGAGCGTCGTCCCAGACCAGCAGGATCGGGTGTACTGAGGAGCGCCGTGTCGCCGCACCTAAACTCGGCACGGTGACCATCGGCCTGATCTGCGCCATCGACTCCGAGCTGGCGGCGCTGAGCGCGGCGCTGGAGGCCGAGCGGCACACCGACATCGCACACACCCGGTTCGCCGAGGGAACCCTCGACGGGCACCCGGTGGTGCTGGTGGGTGCCGGCATGGGCAAGGTCAACGCCGCCGTGGTGACCACCCTGCTGATCGAACGGTTCGGCGCGCGCGCCGTGGTGTTCTCCGGGGTGGCCGGCGGCCTGCGCCCGGATCTGGCGGTCGGCGACGTCGTCATCGCCGACCGGGTCATCCAGTGCGACGCCGGGCGCATCGAGGACGGCCGGTTGCGGGTGTACCAGCCCGGGCACGTCGAGTTCTTCAACCCCACCGACCGGCTCGGCTACGACGTCGACCCGGCGCTGCTGGCCCGGGTGCGCGAGGCGCTGGCCGGCCTGGAATCCGGCGCCCGCGTCGTCTACGACACCGTGCTGACCGGGGACCAGTACCTGCACTGCGAGGACACCCGCACCCGGCTGCACGCCGAGTTCGCCGGAGCGGCCATCGAGATGGAGGGCGGCGCGCTGGCCCAAGTCTGTGAGAGCTTCGGGGTGCCCTGGCTGGTGGTCCGCGCCCTGTCCGACCTGGCCGGACGCGATTCCATCCGGGATTTCACCGCGTTCGGTGCCGCTGTCGCCGAAACCTCGGCGGCCATCCTGCGCCGGCTGCTTCCGGTCGTTTTCGCCGACGGAGTTTGATCCTCTAGATCGCGGGTAACCCCCGGCCGGCTAGCCGTTTTGACCGGCGCCGATGCCCGCCGGTAAGCTCCTCCGTTGGCGTGCGTGCCCCTTCACCGGGCAGCTGGAGCCCGGGTCAATGTCGGTCGCCGGGACCTCCACATCGCGCGTCGACCGACATCCGTATAACCGAGAGGATAGGCACTGTGCCTACGTACACGCCGAAGGCGGGTGACACCACGCGCTCGTGGTACGTCATCGACGCCACCGACGTGGTGCTCGGCCGCCTCGCCGTCACCGCAGCCGACCTGCTGCGCGGCAAGGGCAAGCCGACATTCACGCCGAATTCCGATGAGGGTGACTTCGTCATCATCATCAACGCCGAGAAGATTGCCCTGTCCGGCAACAAGCTCACCAACAAGTTCGCCTACAGCCACTCCGGTTATCCGGGCGGTCTGCGCAAGCGCACCATCGGCGAACTGCTGGAGAAGCACCCGACCCGGGTCGTGGAGAACGCGATCGTCGGCATGCTGCCGCACAACAAGCTGTCGCGGCAGGTCCAGAAGAAGCTGAAGGTGTACGCGGGCCCGAATCACCCGCACGCGGCCCAGCAGCCCCAGGTCTACGAGATCAAGCAGGTGAGCCAGTGAGCGACGTCGAAACCACCGAGGTCTTCGTGACCGAGACCCCCGAGACCGTCGAGGTCGACGTGGTCGAGGCCGCCGCCCCGCGCGAGCCGGTCTACATCGACCGCCCGATCCAGACCGTCGGCCGCCGCAAGGAAGCCGTCGTCAGGGTCCGCCTGGTTCCCGGCAGCGGCAAGTTCGAACTGGACGGCCGCACCCTGGAGAACTACTTCCCGAACAAGGTGCACCAGCAGCTGATCAAGGCCCCGCTGGTCACTGTGGACCGGGTCGACAGCTTCGACATCTACGCCCACCTCGACGGTGGCGGCCCGTCCGGGCAGGCCGGCGCGCTGCGCCTGGCGATCGCCCGGGCACTGATCCTGGTGTCGCCCGAGGACCGTCCGGCGCTGAAGAAGGCCGGCTTCCTCACCCGTGACCCGCGCGCCACCGAGCGCAAGAAGTACGGCCTGAAGAAGGCCCGCAAGGCGCCGCAGTACAGCAAGCGCTGATCTGTTCGCTTCACTCCGACGGGCGGGTGTGCCGCAGTTGTGGCACGCCCGCCCTCGGCGTATCCACAGTCGGCGTTTCTACAGGAGGTGACCGGTGGCCCGATTGTTCGGTACCGACGGTGTGCGCGGGGTGGCCAACGGCGAGCTGACCGCCGAGCTGGCGCTCGGCCTGGCGGCCGCGGCCGCCGGTGAACTGGCGGGTGCGGCCCGACTCGCCGTCGTCGGCCGGGACCCCCGGATCAGCGGCGGGATGCTGGAGGCCGCCGTCGTCGCCGGCATCACCAGCGCCGGTATCGACGTGCTGCGGGTTGGGGTGTTGCCCACCCCGGCCGTCGCCCACCTCACCGGCGCCTACGGCGCCGACTTCGGCGTGATGATCTCCGCCTCGCATAATCCCATGCCCGACAACGGGATCAAGTTCTTCGGCGCCGGCGGGCACAAGCTCGACGACGCCACCGAGGACCGCATCGAGGGCCGGCTGGCCGCCGGGCCGGCGCAGCGCCCGACCGGGGCCGGCATCGGCCGGGTCATCGACGCCGACGACGCCGTGGCCCGCTACCTGGAGCACGTCGGCCGGGCCGCCACCGCGGCGCTGGACGGGCTGACCGTCGTCGTCGACTGCGCGCACGGCGCGGCGTCGGTCACCGCCCCGCTGGCCTACGAGTCGGCCGGGGCGAAGGTCATCGCCATCAACGCCGCCCCCGACGGCCTCAACATCAACGACGGCTGCGGCTCTACCCACCTGGACCAGGTCGCGGCCGCCGTCGTCGAACACGGCGCCGACCTGGGCCTGGCGCACGACGGTGACGCCGACCGCTGCCTCGCCGTGGACGCGGCCGGCAACGTCGTCGACGGCGACGCCATCATGGTCATCATGGCCATGGCCATGGCCGAGTCCGGCGAGCTGGCGTGCAACACCCTGGTCGCCACCGTGATGAGCAATCTGGGCCTGCACCTGGCCATGCGGGACGCCGGAATCACCGTGCGCACCACGGGCGTCGGCGACCGCTACGTGCTGGAGGAACTGCGCGCCGGGAACTTCTCGCTGGGCGGTGAACAGTCCGGGCACATCGTGCTGCCGGCGCTGGGCACCACCGGCGACGGGATCGCCACCGGCCTGCGGTTGATCTCCCGGATGGCCGAGACCGGCCGCTCGCTGGCGGAGCTGGCCGCCGCCATGCGGACCCTGCCGCAGGTGCTGATCAATGTGCCGGTGGCCGACAAGGACACCGTCGCCGCCACCGACGACGTGCAGGCCGCCGTCCGCGCTGCCGAGGACACCCTCGGTGACGAGGGGCGAATCCTGTTGCGGCCCTCGGGAACCGAGCAACTGGTCCGGGTGATGGTGGAGGCCGGCGACGCCGACACCGCCCGCACCCTCGCCGAGCGGGTTGCCGCGGTGGTGGGCGCCCAGAGCTGAGCCCGTCTCCGGCGGGAACCGATTCCGGGTGCGCGCCGTCTGAACAGGGTATGGGCGAACCACAGAACACCCGGGTGGACCTGGCCGCCGTCGCAGCGGTGGCCGACCGCTTCGATGCGCTGGCCGCGCGACTGGATGAGGCCGGCCGCGCGGCGCGGCCGAGATTCGACGGTGCAACGGCCGGCCGGGCACACGGCAACGCCGGCCGTGAACTGCAGCGGGCGGTGGAGGTGCTGATCACCGACGTGGCGGCCTGGGCCCGGGCCGACGCGGAGATTGCCGCCGCGCTGCGCAGCGGGGCCGCGCGCTACCGGGCCGGCGACACCGACGCCGCTGCCGGGATGGGCTGAGCTGTGGGCTCCCCGGATCGGGTGACCGCCCGGCTGGCCGACGGCCGGGCGGGCGTCACCGACCTGTCGACCCTGGTGCAGGCCGCTGCGCTGCGCGGCTATTCCGATGCCGACCTCACCCTGCACCCCGGGCAGCCGGGGGACTGGTACGCCACCGAGGACGGCCTGGACCTCGACGCGCTGGACGCCGACGCCGCCACCCTGCGATCCCTGGCCGCTGTGGCCGCCGAGGCCCTGGCCACCTCGCGGGAACTGCGAACCACGCTGACGGCGGCGTTCTCCGGCGCCGGTGCCACCGCCGCCGACGGCTTTCTGTCCCGCAACGCCGCCGCCGCCGCGACCGTCGGTGGCCGGCTGGAGCGCACCGCCCGCTGCTATCCGATACTGGCCGGACAGCTTTGGCGTGCGATCGATGCCAAGGTGACCGCGACGTGCGGGCTCGCCGGCCGGTGGGCGAACCGGCGCACCGAATGGCTGGCCGCCGCCTCGGCCGTGCTGGCCGGCAGCACCGATGAGCAGTCCACCGCGACCGTCGAGCGGTCGGTGAAACCGTTTGTTGCCGAGTCGGTCCGGGGCGACTGGCTGGCGGCCATGCGCACCGCGGTGGCCGCCGTCGAACAGGCCTACCGGGCTGCCGTCGATCAGCTGGCCGATGGTGCCGTCGTGCGTTTCGAGATTCCCGCGGATCTGGTGCCCTCGGCCCCGGCGAGGACCTCTGCGTCTGCGGCCGTGGCCGCTGCGCCTCCGGCTGCGGCGCCGACCAGCCCCGCTGCCGCCTCGGGTGACACAGTGCCACCGGATGTTTCGGCAGAACCGGGTGTATCGCCCTCGCAGTCATCCTCGGCCGTTCCGCCCGCTTCATCTACCGTGCCGGACACCGGGACGGGCTCGACACCCAATCTCGGTTCGCTGCCCACCCTGGGCTCCGGCTCCGGCCTGGGCCTGCCCGATTTCGGTGCCCTCGAGGACCCCTTCGGCGGCGACCCGCAACCTGACGCCGTTGATGACCAACAGACCGACGACCAGACGCCACACGACGAGAAGGGCCGGGACGAGAAAGCGGATGACAAGAAGGCCAGTGACGAGGAGTCCGGTGACGAGGAGTCCGGGGACCGCAGCCAAGCCGGCGACGATGCCAAAGTCGCCCCCGAGCCCGTCACGCCCGAGCCCGTCATACCGGTGATCCCGCCCGAGCCCGCCCAGACTCCCTGCGAGATCGCCGCCGACGAGCTACCCCAGGTTGGTGCCTGAGCCCCGCTCAGCCCTTCAGCAGCGCGACGAACTTCTCCTCGGGGGTACCGGCCACGAACTCCTCCGACGGCAGCGACGTGCGGGGCAGATCGTCCTCGGGGTCGGCGAACGCCCGGTAGGTCTTGTCGCCGGTCAGGGTGAACAGCAGATACCCGGTCAGCAGCGCACGCACGGTCTTCTGGGTGCGCCGGTCTGATCCGGGCAGCCCGGCGAACGACTGCAGGCGCCGGCCTTCGGCCAGCCCTCGGGGGGCGGCCTTCTTGACGATGCGCAGGGTCGCGGCCTCCCAGGCGGCGGCCAACTCCAGCGTCGAGGCGGTAATGCTGCTGGTGTCCTCCTCGGCGCCCAGGATCAACCCGGGGGTACTCAGGCCGGCCGCCGGTGCGGTGGCATCGGGCCTGCTGACCGTCGGAAACAGCGCGGCGGCCGCCCGCAGCCGTCCGCCCAGACCGGCTGCGGCGAACACCGCCGCCGACCCGCCGAACCCGTGTCCCGCGACGCCAAGCTTGCCCGGGTTGACGCTGATCTGCCCGGGTCCCAGCCGCACCCCGGTCAGAATGTCCAGTGTGGTGCCCAGGTCGTAGCTCAGATTCAGCACCGACGGCGCCAGCGTGGTCTCGGTGGCGGGGGCGCCCACCACGATGCCCCAGGACGCCAGATGCTCCAGCGTCCTGGTGTAGTTTCCGGCGGGTGTGAGCCAATCGTGGGCGAACGCCACACCGGGCAGTCCCAGCCCCGATTCGGGGGTGTACAGCACCCCGGGAAGACCGGCAAAGGCCAGGTCACCGCGTAGTACCCGGTGCGGTCCGCGGCGGGTGAGCCGGGCGAAAAGTCCCTTGGTGCTGGCCACCCGGTAAACCTAGCTCACCCTCGGCGAAAGCGGACCAGGCGGCACTCTGCACTACCCTGGATAGTCATGTGTGGAATCGTCGGCTACGTCGGGCCCCGGCCCGCCTGTGACATCGTCGTCGATGCACTGCGCCGGATGGAGTACCGCGGCTACGACTCGTCCGGCGTCGCGCTGGTCGACGACGACGGCGGACTGACCGTCCGGCGTCGGGCCGGCCGGCTGGCCAACCTGGAAGAGGCCCTGGCCGACACCGACCCGTCGGAGCTGACCGGCACCACCGGCGTCGGGCACACCCGCTGGGCCACCCACGGCCGGCCCACCGACCGCAACGCCCATCCGCACCGCGATGCCGCGGGCCGGTTCGCCGTCGTGCACAACGGCATCATCGAGAACTTCGCCTCGCTACGCGCCGAGCTGGAGGCTGCCGGCGTCGAGTTCGCCAGCGACACCGACACCGAGGTCGCCGTGCACCTGGTGAGCCGGGCGTTCGCCGACGGCCCGACCGCCGGGGACTTCGTCGCCTCCGTACTGGCGGTGCTGCGCCGCCTCGACGGGCACTTCACCCTGGTCTTCGCCTGCGCCGACGATCCCGACACCATCGTGGCCGCCCGGCGGTCCACTCCGCTGGTGGTCGGCGTCGGCGACGGCGAGATGTTCCTCGGCTCCGACGTCGCGGCGTTCATCGAGCACACCCGCGACGCCATCGAACTCGGCCAGGACACCGCCGTGGTGCTGCGCGCAGACGGAGCCCAAATCCTGGACTTCGACGGCAACGACGCCTCCGACCACGCTCGTCCCTTCCACATCGACTGGGACCTGTCGGCCGCGCAGAAGGGCGGCTACGACTACTTCATGGACAAGGAGATCGCCGAACAGCCCACCGCGGTCGGCGACACCCTGCTGGGGCATTTCGCCGACAACCGCATCGTGCTGGACGAACAGCGGCTCTCCGACCAGGAACTGCGCGAGATCGACAAGGTGTTCGTGGTGGCCTGCGGCACCGCCTACCACGCCGGCCTGCTGGCCAAGTACGCCATCGAGCACTGGACGCGGCTGCCGGTGGAGGTCGAACTGGCCTCGGAATTCCGCTACCGCGACCCGGTGCTGGACCGCTCCACCCTGGTGGTGGCGATCAGCCAGTCCGGCGAGACCGCCGACACCCTGGAGGCCGTCCGGCACGCCAAGGAGCAGAAGGCCAAGGTGCTGGCGATCTGCAACACCAACGGCAGTCAGATCCCGCGGGAAGCCGACGCGGTGCTCTACACCCGCGCCGGGCCGGAGATCGGCGTCGCCGCCACCAAGACGTTCCTGGCCCAGATCGTCGCCAACTACCTCGTCGGGCTGGCGCTGGCCCAGGCCCGCGGCACCAAGTACCCCGACGAGGTGCAGCGCGAATACCGCGAGCTGGAGGTCATGCCGGACCGCATCGCCGAGGTGCTGGACCGGATGGCGCCGGTCGCCGCCCTTGCCGAACAGTTCGCCCGGTCACAGACGGTGCTGTTCCTGGGCCGCCACGTCGGCTACCCGGTGGCGCTGGAAGGCGCGCTCAAGCTCAAGGAACTCGCCTATATGCATGCCGAGGGGTTTGCCGCCGGTGAGCTCAAGCACGGCCCGATCGCCCTGATCGAGGACGGGCTGCCGGTGATCGTGGTGATGCCCTCGCCCAAGGGTGCGGCGATGCTGCACGCGAAGCTGCTGTCCAATATCCGGGAGATCCAGGCCCGCGGCGCGGTCACCATCGTCATCGCCGAGGAGGGCGACGACACCGTGCGGCCCTACGCCGATCACCTGATCGAGCTGCCGGCCGTCTCGACGCTGTTCCAGCCGCTGCTGTCCACCATTCCGCTGCAGGTGTTCGCCGCCGCGGTGGCCCGGGCCCGCGGCTACGACGTCGACAAGCCGCGCAACCTCGCCAAATCGGTGACCGTCGAGTGAGCGAAATCCACCTGAGGGGAACATTTCCCGCCATCGGCCGGGCGGAGCTGGCAGAGTTCACCATGCTCGCCGAGCAGGTTCTGGCTGCGGTGCGCGCGGAACCGGGGGTGCTGCAGTACGACGTGTTCCTCAGCCCCGATCAGGCCCGTGCCGTCGCGCTGCAGCGCTACGCCGACTCCGATGCCGTGCTGAGCACCCTGGTCGCCACCCGCCCGCTCATCCAACGACTCGCCGCGCTCGCGGGCGGACTGGACCTCGAGGTGTTCGGGAACCTGTCCCCGCAACTGCAGGAGGTCTTCGCCGCCTCCCACACGGCGTCCGGTGCTCCGGTCTACTCCCGACTGATGGGCCTGTAGCGCCGGGCCGAGTCGCCTAGCCTGGCAGTCATGCGGCACTACTACTCCGTCCAGCAGATCCGCGACGCCGAGGCACCACTGCTGGCGTCCCTGCCCGACGGGGCCCTGATGCGCCGGGCGGCGTGGCCGCTGTCCGTCGCGATCGGAAGGGAGCTGCGCCGCCGCACCGGCGGCATCGTCGGGCGACGGATCTGCGCCGTCATCGGCTCGGGTGACAACGGCGGCGACGCGCTGTGGGCGGCGACATTCCTGCGCCGTCGGGGTGCCGCGGCCGACGCGGTGCTGCTCAATCCCGAGCATACGCACGCAAAGGGTTTGGCCGCGTTTCGTGCCGCGGGCGGACGGATCGTCGAGAAGATCAGCAACACAACCGATCTGGTGATCGACGGGGTGGTGGGTATCGGAGCCACCGGCCCGCTGCGGCCGGCAGCCGCCGCCGTGTTCGCCGCCAACACCGCACCGGTGGTCGCCGTCGACCTACCCAGCGGAATCGACGTCACCACCGGGGCGGTCACCGGGCCCGCCGTGCACGCCGCGCTGACCGTCACGTTCGGCGGTCTCAAACCCGTGCACGCGCTGGCCGACTGCGGTGGGGTCGAACTCGTCGACATCGGGCTCGACCTGCCCGAGGCCGACCTGCTGGCCTTCGAGGCCGCCGACGTCGCCACCCGCTGGCCGGTCCCGGGCCGCACCGATGACAAGTACACCCAGGGAGTCACCGGCGTGCTGGCCGGTTCGGCGACCTACCCCGGTGCGGCAATCCTGAGCAGCGGCGCCGCCGTCGCCAGCCACTCCGGGATGGTCCGCTACGCCGGCCCGGCGGCCGCCGAGGTGGTGTCGCACTGGCCGGAGGTGATCGCCACCGTCGACCACCGCGACGCCGGGCGGGTGCAGGCCTGGGTGGTCGGACCCGGACTGGGCACCGGGCATGAGGCCTCGGCGGTACTGCGCTTCGCGCTGGCCACCGACCTGCCGGTGCTCGTCGACGCCGACGCGCTGACCCTGCTGGCCGCACACCCCGAACTCGTCGTTGACCGCTCCGCGCCCACCCTGCTGACCCCCCACGCCGGAGAGTTCGCCCGGCTGGCCGGCAGTGCACCCGGCGACGACCGGGTCGGCGCCACCCGCGCCCTGGCCGCCCGGCTCGGGGCCACCGTGCTGCTCAAGGGCAACGTCACCGTCATCGCCGCTCCCGAGGGCCCCACCTACCTCAACCCGGCCGGCAACTCCTGGGCGGCGACCGCCGGTTCGGGCGACGTGCTGAGCGGCATCATCGGTGCTCTGCTGGCGGCCGGCGTGCCGCTGGCGGAAGCCGCCGCGGCCGGCGCGTTCGTACATTCCCGGGCCGCGGAACTGGCCGCCGAAGATCCCGGCCCCGCACCGGTCCCGATTTCCGCCACGCGGATCCTCACCCATATCCGTCCGGCACTGGCGGCGATTCTGTAAAAGAGACGTCATGCCGAACATCTCCCGTCACGCGTCCATCACCCCCGCCTACACCGGACGAATGGGGACAAACCCGATCCCAGCGCTGCGCCTGCCCGACGAATCGCTGGAACCGGAGGCGGCCTACCGCTTCATCCACGACGAACTCATGCTCGACGGCAGCTCCCGGCTGAATCTGGCCACCTTCGTCACCACCTGGATGGATCCCGAGGCCGACCAGCTGATGGCCGAGACGTTCGACAAGAACATGATCGACAAGGACGAGTACCCGGTCACCGCCGCCATCGAGCAGCGCTGCGTCTGCATGGTCGCCGACCTGTTCCACGCGGAGGACCTGCGCGACGACGACCCGTCCACCGCCGTCGGGGCATCGACCATCGGCTCGAGCGAGGCCGTCATGCTCGCCGGCCTGGCCCTCAAGTGGCGCTGGCGCGCCCGCATCGAGGCCCGGTACGGCAAGGACGCCTGGAAGGACCGCACCCCGAACCTGGTGATGGGGTCCAACGTGCAGGTGGTGTGGGAGAAGTTCGCCCGCTACTTCGACGTGGAAGCCCGCTACCTGCCGATGGCCCAGGACCGCTACGTCATCACCCCCGAGCAGGTCATCGCCGCCGTCGACGAGGACACCATCGGCGTGGTCACCATCCTGGGTACCACCTACACCGGTGAGTTGGAACCGGTCGCCGAGGTCTGCGCCGCGCTGGACAAGCTGGCTGCCTCCGACGACACCCGCGACGTGCCGGTGCACGTGGACGCCGCCAGCGGCGGATTCGTCGTGCCGTTCCTGGAGCCAGACCTGGTGTGGGACTTCCGGCTGCCGCGGGTCGCCTCGATCAACGTCAGTGGCCACAAATACGGATTGACCTATCCGGGCATCGGTTTCGTGGTCTGGCGCAACGCCGCGGCGCTGCCCGAGGAGCTGGTGTTCCGGGTGAACTACCTCGGCGGCGATATGCCGACCTTCACCCTGAACTTCTCCCGGCCGGGCAATCAGGTCGTCGGCCAGTACTACAACTTCCTGCGGTTGGGTCGGGCCGGATACGCCGAGGTGATGCGAACGCTCAGCGACACCGCGCAGTGGCTGTCCCACCAGCTGGCCGGATCGGGTCGCTTCGAGGTCATCACCGACGGGTCGGTGCTGCCGGTGCTGTCGTTCAAACTCGCCGGTGATCCGGGATTCACCGTGTTCGACGTCTCTGCCGGGCTGCGCGAGTACGGCTGGCAGGTGCCCGCCTACACCATGCCCGCCGACGCCACCGACGTCGCGGTGCTGCGCATCGTGGTCCGTGAGGGCTTCTCGGCGAATCTGGCCCGCGCGCTGTTCGAGGACCTGACGACGGTGCTGACGAAGCTGGACCGGCTGCGGCCCGGCGGTTTCGCCACCGAGGAGCATTTCGCCCACTGACCCCACGCCTGGGACAATGGCGGGCGGTGATTACTGAACCCGCCCGTCCCGGGCCCCTCGCGTTACGGTCGGCCGTGCCGACCGCCCTTGTCGACCTCGACGCCATCTGCGCCAACGTCGCCGTGCTGTGCGAAAAAGCCGGATCGGCACAGGTCATGGCGGTGGTCAAGGCCGACGGTTACGGGCACGGCGCCGCCGAGGCGGCCACCGCCGCGTTGGCCGGCGGCGCCGCCGAATTGGGTGTCGCCACGGTCGGGGAGGCTCTGGAGTTGCGCGCGGCCGGTATCACCGCGCCGCTGCTGGCCTGGTTGCACCCGCCCGGCACCGATTTCGCCCCGGCGCTGACCGCCGGGGTGCAACTCGGGGTGACGTCGTTGCGCCAGCTCGACGACGTCGTCACCGCAGCGGAAACCACCGGGACGACGGCCGTCGTCACCGTCAAGGTGGACACCGGGCTGAGCCGCTCCGGGGTGAGCGCCGCGGATTTCCCCGCGCTGATCGACGCGCTGGGCCGCGCCGTCGCCTCCGGCGCCGTCCGGGTGCGCGGCCTGATGTCGCACCTGGCCTGCGCCGATGACCCCGACAACCCGGCCAACGACCGTCAGGCCGAGCTGTTCGTGGCGCTGCGGGCGGCCGCCGCCGACGCCGGCGTGGCGTTCGAGGTTGCCCACCTGTCGAACTCGCCGGCCACCCTGGCCCGCCCCGATCTGGGGTTCGACATGGTCCGCACCGGTATCTCCGTGTACGGCTTCAACCCGGTGCCCGCGCACAGCGACGCGGCGCTGACCCCGGCGATGACGCTGTCCGCCCCGGTATCGATGGTGAAGAAGATCACCGCCGGTGCCGGCGTCTCCTACGGTCACACCTGGATCGCCGAACGCGACACCACCGTCGCCCTGATCCCGCTGGGCTACGCCGACGGCGTGTTCCGCGCGCTCAGCGGCCGGCTGCAGGTCGCCATCAACGGCCGCCGCTTCCCGAACGTCGGCCGGATCTGCATGGACCAGTTCGTCGTCGACCTCGGCCCGGACCCGGGCGGTGTCGCCGAAGGCGACGCGGCGGTACTCTTCGGCCCCGGAACCGGCGGCGAGGCGACCGCCACCGAGGTCGCCGCGCTGATCGGCACCATCGACTACGAAGTGGTGACCAGCCCCCGCGGCCGGGTCAACCGGATCTATCGAGGTGGGAGATGAACAAGCGCCGCCGCTGGCTGGCCGGGGCGGCCGGAATCGGCGCGGTGGGCACCGTCGCCGGGGTGTCCACCGCACGTTCGGTGCTGCGCCGCCGCGAGGACCCGTACCGCGACGAGGATTTCGGCGTCTTCGAGGCCGATCGCAGCTGCGTGGTCACCACCAGCGACGGGGTCGACCTGCAGGTCCGCGAGGTCGGACCGGTGGACGCCGCCGTCACCGTCGTCTTCGCGCACGGTTTCTGTATGAGCATGCGGGCCTTCCACTTCCAGCGCCGCGACATGACCGAGATGTGGGGCGATCAGGTCCGCATGGTGTTCTACGACCAGCGCGGACACGGCCGCTCCGGCGCCGGGCAACCGTCGAGCTACACCATCGAACGACTCGGCCGCGATCTCGAGGAGATCATCGCGATGCTCGCCACCCGCGGCTCGGTGGTCCTCGTCGGACACTCCATGGGCGGCATGACGGTGCTGTCGCATGCCCGCCAGTTCCCGTCCCGCTACGGCAGCCACATCGTCGGCGCGGCGATCATTTCCTCTGCGGCCGAGGGACTTTCCCGGTCCCCGTTGGGCGAGGTGCTGGCCAACCCCGCGCTGGAGGCGGCCCGGTTCACCGCCCGCTACGCACCCGGGGTGATCAGTGGCGGCCGCGGGCTGATCCGCTCACTGCTCGCCCCGGTCATGCAGGCCGCCTCGTTCGGCAGCGACGACGTCAGCCCCACGGTGGCCCGCTACGCCGAGACGATGATCCACCGCACCCCGGTACCGACCATGGTCGGTTTCCTGCACGCCCTCGGAGTGCACAATGAGACCGACGGCCTGGTGGCGCTGGCACGCATTGAGGTGCTGATCGCCTGCGGCACCGCCGACGTACTCACCACGCCCGAGCACTCCACCGAAATGGCCGCGGTACTGCCCAAATCGGAGCTGCTGCTGGTCGAAGGCGCCGGGCACCTGGTGCAGCTGGAGCAACCCGAGATCATCAACGAGGCGCTGGAAGAACTGGTGACTCGCGCCACCCCGAACAAGCTGGTGGCGCTGACCCGGCGGCTGCTGCGGGTGCGGGTCCGTGGCTGAGCGCATTGCGGCGGGGTCGGCGTCGCTGCCGACCGCCGAGGACACCCGGGCACTGGGCGAGCGGATCGGTGCGGGCCTGCGCGCCGGCGACGTCGTCGTGCTGGCCGGGCCCCTGGGCGCCGGAAAGACCATGCTCACCAAGGGCATTGCCCGGGCCATGGACGTCGAGGGTCCGATCACCTCACCCACCTATGTGCTGGCCCGGCTGCACCGCGCACGCCGCCCGGGCACACCGGACCTGGTGCACGTCGACGTCTACCGACTGCTGGACACCGGTACCGACCTGCTCGGCGAACTGGATTCGCTGGATCTGGACACCGAACTCGACGACGCCGTCGTGGTGGTGGAGTGGGGCGAGGGGCTGGCCGAGCGGCTCTCCGAGAACCACCTGGACGTCCGGCTGGAGCGCGCCGCGGGCACCGATGTGCGTACCGCGCAGTGGAATTGGGGGAGCGAGTCGTGACCCGGGTGGTGCTGGCGCTGGACACCGCCACCGCGGCCGTCACTGCCGGCCTGGTGCGCGTGGGGCCCGACGGCGCCGAGCTGCTGGCCGAGCGGATCACCGTCGACCCGCGCGCGCACGCCGAGCGGTTGACGCCCAACATCGTTGCGGCACTGGATGACTGTGGACTATCGATGACCGATATCGACGCCGTGGCGGTGGGCTGCGGCCCCGGCCCGTTCACCGGCCTGCGGGTCGGCATGGCGACGGCCGCCGCGCTCGGACACGCCCTCGACGTGCCGGTGCACCCGGTATGCACCCTCGACGCGATCGCGGCCGACGGCGCCGCCGGTGGTGATGAGCTGGTGGTCACCGACGCCCGTCGCCGCGAGGTGTACTGGGCCCGCTACCGCGACGGCGTGCGGGTCGAAGGACCGGCGGTCGCCGCGCCGGCCGACGTGCCCGCAGCGGCGGAGGCGCTGGCCGCTGGCCCGCGCTACCCGTCGTCGCTGCGGCTGGTGGCCGCCGTCGCTGATTTCGGCGCCGATCCCGAGCCGCTGGTTCCGCTGTACCTGCGCCGACCGGACGCCCGCACGCTGGCCGAACGGGGTCTGGCGTGACCGACGTCGTGCTGGACGCGCTGAGAGTCGAGGACGCGCCGCGCTGCGGCGACCTGGAGGCGCTGCTGTTCCCCGGCGACGACCCGTGGCCGGCGCGGGCGTTCGTCGCCGAATTGCACTCCCCACACACCCATTACGTGGCCGCCCGAGCCGACGGCACGTTGGTCGGCTACGCGGGCGCGGCGCGGTTGGGGGCGCGACCGCCGTACGAGTACGAGGTGCACACCATCGGCGTCGACCCGGACTACCAGGGCGCCGGTATCGGGCGCCGGCTGCTGGACGAGCTGCTGGCATTCGCCGCCGACGGGCCGGTGTTCCTGGAGGTGCGCACCGACAACGACGCGGCGATCGCGCTGTATCAGCGGGCCGGCTTCGAGAACGTCGGGCTGCGCAAGCGCTACTACCCGGTGAGCCGGGCCGACGCCTACACCATGCGCAAGGAGTGCCCGTGACCATCGTGCTGGCCATCGAAACCTCCTGCGACGAAACCGGAGTCGGTATCGCCGAACTGCACGAGGACGGCACCGTCGCCCTGCTGGCCGACGAGGTGGCCTCCAGCGTCGCCGAACACACCCGCTACGGCGGGGTGGTGCCCGAGGTCGCTTCTCGCGCGCATCTGGAGGCCCTCGGCCCGACCATGCGCCGGGCGATGGACACCGCGGGGGTCACCCGCCCCGACGCCGTCGCCGTGACCATCGGACCCGGCCTGGCCGGCGCTCTGCTGGTTGGGGTCGCGGCCGCCAAGGCCTATGCGGCGGCCTGGGGAGTGCCGCTCTACGGGGTCAACCACCTCGGCGGCCACCTGGCTGCCGACAGCTATGTGCACGGACCGCTGCCGGAGTCTGTGGCGCTGTTGGTGTCCGGCGGGCACACCCACCTGCTGCACATCCGGTCGCTGGGCGAACCCATCGTGGAACTCGGCAGCACCCTCGACGACGCCGCGGGAGAGGCCTACGACAAGGTGGCTCGCCTGCTGGGGCTGGGCTACCCGGGCGGGCGGGTTCTCGACGATCTCGCCCGCACCGGTGACCCGGAGGCGATCGTGTTCCCGCGCGGGATGACCGGTCCCCGCGACGATCCGTACGCGTTCAGCTTCTCCGGCCTCAAGACGGCCGTCGCCCGGCACCTGGAGGCCCACCCGAATGCGTCGCCGGCCGACGTCGCCGCGGGCTTCCAGGAGGCCGTCGCGGACGTGCTGACCCGCAAGGCCGTCCGCGCGACCACCGACGTCGGCGTCTCAACGCTGCTCATCGGCGGCGGGGTCGCCGCCAACTCCCGGCTGCGAGAGTTGGCCGAGGAGCGTTGCGCGGCAGCCGGTTTAACGCTGCGGGTACCTCCGCCGCGGCTGTGCACCGACAACGGCGGGATGATCGCCGCCTTCGCCGCGCATCTGCTGGCCGCCGGGGCCGTGCCGTCGGCACTGGAGGTGGCCAGCGATCCCGGTATGCCGATCACCATCAGCCAGCTGTACTGAGCAGCTGCAACGAGGGAGCTTCCATGACCGAGCATCTCGCCGACAAGTTGGCCGTCACCGAATTGCTGTACCGGTACGCGGAACTCATCGACGCCGGGGACTTCGACGGGGTGGGGGTCCTGCTCGGGCGGGGCAACTTCATGGGCGTGGCGGGCCCCGCGGCGATCGCCGGGCTGTTCGCCGCGACCACCCGCCGCTACCCGGATGCCAGAAATACACCTCGGACCCGGCACCTGGTGCTCAACCCGATCGTGGATGTCGACGGCGACACCGCCACCGCCCGTTCGACCTTCGTCGTGGTGCAGCGCACCGATACCTTGGCGCTGCAGCCGATCGTCGTCGGCCGGTACCGGGACTCCTTCGCCCGCGACGACGCCGGCTGGTACTTCACCGAACGGCTGGTCGACGTCGAGATGGTCGGTGACGTGTCCCAGCATCTGCTGGGGCTGGAAGGGCTGGACCTTTAGAACGGCGGGGGCTCGTCGTAGCCGGGCGGGGGAGTCCGGTCGGCCTCGGCGACCGCCGCACCCACTCGCGCGTGTTCCAATGCCCGGGCCAGCGCGTTGGACTCCCGTTCCTGCTTGATCCGCCGCGCGCGGGCCTTGCGCCGCGTGGTCTTGCGCACCGGCATCATCACGCCCGCATCCGGGCTCGGCGACTTGCGCCGGCGCCGCGGTGGCGGGGCGGGTCCGGTGCTCGTGTCCCAGTCCGGGAACAGCAGGGCACTGAGCGGCTTGGTGGTGTAGCTGTGACCGGTGGGGGTGGTGATGGTCAAGGTGCCGTCGGGCTCCTGATGGTTGGTCCAGCCGTGCCAGAAAGTTTTCACGAGATGATGCCGACGGCATCGCGGGCCGAGATTCGCCGGGTGGGTGGCTCCCCCGTCGGAGCGGGCGTCGACATGGTCGAGGTCGCATTGATAGGCCGGGCGGTCGCAGCCGGGGTGCCGGCAGGTCATGTCCCGACTGCGGATGAAATCCGCCAGGCCGGCCGAAGGCCGGTACCGGGGTTCCGGTTCGTCCTTGGGCTTGGGGAGGTCCTGGACCCGGGCCCCGTTGGCGATCACCTCGTCGAGAACGGTCGGCGGCAGGACGGTTCCGGGGCGATCCAGCATGATCGCGGCCTTGCGGGACGCCACGGTCTGGGCGACGACGTGAACGTGGATGGTGGCCGCGGGAATCTTGCCGGTCTTGGCCGGGCACTTCGGGTCATCGCAGCGACAGGTCAGGCGATCGGCGCGGGCACTCAGTGCACCGACGGCGTCGGCGCGGCGCTGCCTCAGGGTGCGGGGGTCGTCGTCGCACACGGTGCGAGCCAGGTTGTTCAGTGCGGCGTCGAACAGCACGGCATCGGTAGCGGTCAGCCGCCCCCACACGGTGGCCAGCCCGTTCTCGTCGTTGCGGGGATCGCCGATATTGATCTCCCGGCCCTCATAGCTGCCTTGGGCCCGGTGTACGGCGTCGGGATCGAGTTCGGCGACCGCCGCATCGATCGCCCTCTCCAGCTTCATCTTGGACAGCGCCGGGAATCCGAGGGCGGCCGCGGCCAGCCGGGCATCGATGCTGCGCAGCGCGTCGGCGTCGGTCACCAGAGAGGTGCGCTCGGCGAGCGTGGCCGCGGCGGTGACGTCGAAGGCCCCGGCCAGGAAGGCGGCACCCACCTTCGGAAGCCTGTCGGCCATGGCCAGCCCGATCCGCATCTGGCGCATCGCCCGGCCGTGGCCGACGGTCAGGGCGCACGAGATCTCCGCGGCTGCGGCATCCCAGTCGTCACATCCCCATTCGGGATGCTCCTCCTCGTCGCAGCGCCGGTGGGTGAACTCGGCGATGATGGCGAGCTTGCGGGCCTCGACGGCGTTGGCGGCTCGGTTCGCGGCGGTCATCGCGTCGATCAGGGCGGCGTCGTCCAGGCCGCGGAGCTCGGCCGGATCGGATACCACCACTTCGAACATACTGTCAATATTACGCCCAAAATATGATCTATACCACAAATGGGCGAAAAATTGTTCGATAAAGAACCATTCGGATCGGCTGGCAGCGAAATTGCAGCCCTCCGCCCTTGAGTGCTAGCACTCCCGTGTATAGAGTGCTAGCTGGCAGGCGGACGTCTCCTGTGTCGGCACCCGCGACGACGGCGCGAGGGGTTCGGCCAACTGCCGATACCTGGTAACAACGGTTCGGGCCGCGGCCCGGGCCTCCAACCTCAGAAGTGAAGGGGCTCCACATCGTGGCGAGCGTGAACATCAAGCCGCTGGAGGACAAGATCCTCGTGCAGGCCAACGAGGCCGAGACCACGACCGCGTCCGGTCTGGTCATTCCCGACACCGCCAAGGAGAAGCCGCAGGAAGGCACCGTCGTCGCAGTTGGCCCCGGCCGCTGGAACGAGGACGGCGACGAGCGGATTCCGCTGGACGTGTCGGAGGGCGACGTCGTCATCTACAGCAAGTACGGCGGCACCGAGATCAAGTACAACGGCCAGGAGTACCTGATCCTGTCGGCCCGCGACGTGCTGGCCGTCGTCTCCAAGTAGACAGATCGTGTTCCGCCCCGGAGATCGCTCGTGGATGCGGGCCATCTCCGGGGCGGTCGCGTACCCAGCGAAGTCCGCTATCTAGCGAAAGACTCTGATGAGCAAGCAAATTGAATTCAACGAGACCGCCCGCCGCGCGATGGAGGCCGGTGTCGACAAGCTGGCCGACGCGGTCAAGGTCACCCTGGGCCCGCGCGGCCGCCACGTCGTCCTGGCCAAGGCATGGGGCGGCCCGACCGTCACCAACGACGGCGTGACCATCGCCCGCGAGATCGACCTGGAAGACCCGTTCGAGAACCTGGGCGCCCAGCTGGTCAAGTCCGTCGCCACCAAGACCAACGACGTTGCCGGCGACGGCACCACCACCGCGACGGTGCTGGCACAGGCGCTGGTCAAGGCCGGCCTGCGCAACGTGGCCGCCGGCGCCAACCCGATCGCGCTCGGCGCCGGCATCGCCAAGGCCGCCGACGCCGTGTCGGAGGCACTGCTGGCCGCCGCGATCCCGGTCGACGGCAAGACCGCCATCGCCCAGGTCGCCACCGTGTCCTCGCGCGACGCGGAGGTCGGCGAAATGGTCGGCGAGGCGATGACGAAGGTCGGCAAGGACGGCGTCGTCACCATCGAGGAGTCCTCGACAATGGACACCTACCTCGAGGTCACCGACGGCGTCGGCTTCGACAAGGGCTTCATCTCGGCCTACTTCGTCACCGACTTCGACCTGCAGGAAGCGATCCTGGAAGACGCGCTGGTGCTGCTGCACCGCGACAAGATCAGCTCGCTGCCCGACCTGCTGCCGCTGCTGGAGAAGGTCGCCGAGTCCGGCAAGCCGTTGCTGATCGTCGCCGAGGACGTCGAGGGCGAGGCGCTGTCGACCCTGGTCGTCAACGCAATCCGCAAGACGCTCAAGGCCGTTGCGGTCAAGGCGCCGTTCTTCGGTGACCGACGCAAGGCGTTCCTCGATGATCTGGCCGTCGTCACCGGCGCTCAGGTCGTCAACCCCGATGTGGGGCTGCTGCTGCGCGAGGTCGGCCTCGACGTGCTGGGCACCGCCCGGCGCGTGGTGGTCAGCAAGGACGCCACCGTGATCGTCGACGGCGGCGGTACCGCCGCCGCCATCGACGAGCGTAAGCGCGTGCTGCGCAGCGAGATCGAGGCCAGCGATTCGGACTGGGACCGCGAGAAGCTGCAGGAGCGCCTGGCCAAGCTGGCCGGCGGCGTTGCGGTGATCAAGGTCGGTGCGGCCACCGAGACCGCCCTCAAGGAGCGCAAGCACCGCGTCGAGGACGCCGTCGCCGCCGCCAAGGCCGCGGTCGAGGAGGGCATCATCCCCGGCGGTGGTTCGGCGCTGGTGCACGCCCGCGCCGGGCTGGACGCCCTGCGTTCGTCGCTGTCCGGTGACGAGGCGATCGGCGTCGACGTGTTCGAGGCCGCCATCACCGCGCCGCTGTTCTGGATCGCCAGCAACGCCGGCCTGGACGGTGCCGTGGTGGTCAGCAAGGTTGCCGAAATGCCTGCCGGGCAGGGCTTCAACGCGGCCACGCTGTCCTACGGCGACCTGGTCGCCGACGGCATCATCGACCCGGTGAAGGTGACCCGCAACGCGGTGCTCAACGCCGCGTCGGTGGCCCGGATGATCTTGACCACCGAAACGGCTGTCGTCGAGAAGCCCGTCGAGGAGGACGAGCACGCCGGGCACGGCCACCACGGCCACGCCCACTAAGCAGTAGCCACGGGAACACCCTCGGTCCGCTTGGGCCGGGGGTGTTTTCGATTCTTCACGCGATCGAGACCTGGACGCGCCCCCTTCCGCGCCGGTTCCAGACCCACGGTGGGCAACAATCCGAAGATGCCGGAACCGCGCGGGATATCCCGCCAGGAATTTCTCCGCGGCGCCGTGGGTGCCGCGGGCGCTGTGGCCGCCGGAGCGCTCTTCGGACTGCCCCGAGCGGGCGCCGATCCGAGATCCGACGCCTGGGCAGAGCTCTCCAACGCCATCCAAGGGCAGGTGAAACTCCCCGACAACGGGCAGTTCGACGCCAGCAAGGCCGTGTTCAACACCAACTTCGACGGTATGAAGCCGGCCGCCGTCGTCACCCCGACCTCGTTGGCCGACGTGCAGAAGACGATGGAGTTCGCCGCCAAGCGTGGTGCCAACGTGGCACCGCGCGGCGGCGGTCACTCCTACGTCGGTGCGTCGACGGCCAACGGCGTCATGGTCCTGGACCTGCGGCAACTGCCCGGCGACATCGCCTACGACGCCGGCACCGGCCACGTCACGGTGACGCCGGCGACGCACCTCTACGACATCCACCAGGTATTGGCGGCGAACGGCCGGGGGATCCCGACCGGAACCTGCCCGACGGTCGGTGCGGGTGGCCACGCGCTCGGCGGCGGGCTGGGCGCCTCGTCGCGGCACGCCGGGCTGCTCTCCGACCAACTGGTGTCGGCGACGGTGGTGCTGCCAGGCGGGAACGCCGTCACCGCGTCGTCGGCGCAGAACCCGGATCTGTTCTGGGCGTTACGCGGCGGTGGCGGCGGCAATTTCGGCGTGACGACATCACTGACCTTCGCGACCTTCCCGGTCGGCGACGTCGACGTGGTGAACCTGCACTACCCGCTGCAGGCGTTCCCGCAGGTGCTACTCGGTTGGCAGAGCTGGCTGCGCACCGCCGACCGCAACAGTTGGGCGCTCGTCGACGCCGGCAACGACCCGCGGAATCCCGACTGCCGGATCCTGGCGACCTGTCCGGTGGGCACCGGTGGCGCCGTCGCGGCCGCGCTGACCAAGGCGGTGGGGGCGCAACCCGCCGCGACGGACACTCGCACCTTCAATCACCTGGACCTGGTGAAGTATCTCGCCGCCGACAACCTCAACCCGGCGCCGCTCGGCTACGTGGGCGGCTCCGATGTGTTCCAGACGATCACCCCGGCCGCCGCGCAGGGGATCGCCGCTGCCTTCAACGCGTTCCCGAGCGGAGCCGGGCGGCCGTTGGTGATCATGCACGCGCTCGACGGAGCGCTGGCCACCGTCGCGCCGGGTGCGACGGCATTCCCGTGGCGGCAGCACTCCGCACTGGTGCAGTGGTACGTGGAAACCTCCGGATCACCGGCGGCGGCCACCGGGTGGCTGGCGACCGCGCACCAGGCGGTCGCTTCGGCGTCGGTGGGCGCCTACGTGAACTATCTCGAGGTGAACCAACCCACGTCGCGGTATTTCGGCGCGAACCTGTCCCGGCTCAGCGCCACCCGGGCCAAGTACGACCCGAACCGGATCATGTTCTCCGGCCTGAACCTCTGACGGCACACGTGACAAAGTCCCCAAAAGAGCGGATCGTGATGGGCATCACATTCATGCCGGGTGCCGAGGGGGCAGGCCATGACCACCAAAGACAAATACACCGAAATCCCGGAATCGTATTCGTGGGGCGTCCCGTGCTCCGGCGAAACGCGCTTCACCTGGGAGTACGACGACAGCCGGGCGAGGCTGCTTTCCCTGTACCAGAAGGGTAAGGACAAGCAATGGGATGCCCAGTCGCGCATTGACTGGTCCACCGACGTCGACCCGATGAACCCGCTCGGGCTGCCCGACGAGGTGCTGCCGCTGTTCGGCAGCCCGATGTGGGAGTCCGCCGACGACAAGCTGCGGGCCGCCATGCGCCAGCACTCCCAAGCCTGGCAGTTCTCCCAGTTCCTGCACGGCGAGCAGGGCGCGATGATGTGCGCGGCCAAGATCGTCGAAGTGGTCCCGGACATGGACGCCAAGTTCTACGCCGCCACCCAGACCATGGATGAGGCCCGGCACGTCGAGACGTTCTCCCGGTTCCTGCAGGAGAAGATCGGCCTGGTCTACCCGATCAACAAGAACCTGACCGCGCTGCTGGACGACACCCTGCGCGATTCCCGTTGGGACATGCCGTATCTGGGCATGCAGGTGCTCGTCGAGGGGCTGGCGCTGGCTGCGTTCGGGGTGCAGCGCGACCTCGCCGCGCCGGGGTCACTGGGCAAGCAGGTGCTGGCGTATGTCATGCAGGACGAGGCGCGCCACGTCGCGTTCGGTCGCATCTCGCTCAAGGACTACTACCGCGAGCTGACCGACTCCGAACGCAACGATCGCGAGGAGTTCGTCGTCGACGCCTGCTACCTGATGCGCGACCGGTTCCGCGGCGAGGAGGTGTTCGAGACCCTGGGCCTCGACGTCCAGGCGTGTGCCCAATGGGTCGACACCGCACCCATGATGGCCCAGTTCCGGGCGTACCTGTTCAGCCGCATCGTGCCGATCGTCAAGGACATCGGGCTGTGGGGACCCAAGGTGCAGATGGCCTTCGCCGACATGGGGGTTATCGACATGGCCGGCATCGACATCGACGCCCTGATGAAGGCCGACGAGGACCAGGCCGAATCGCTGGAGCAGGCGCACGCCGAGATGGCCCGCCGCGCCGTCGAGGTCGACGGGATCATTGCGACCGGCGCGGCCTGACGCCGGATCAGACCACCAGACCCAGCAGCAGTACCCCGACCAGCCCGACCAGCGAGACCGCGCATTCCATCACCGACCAGGTCTTGAAGGTCTGGGTGACGGTCATGCCGAAATACTCCTTCACCAGCCAGAAGCCGGCGTCGTTCACATGCGACAGGAACACCGAACCGGCGCCGATCGCCAGCACCATCAGTGCCAGATGGGTGGAGCCGATCCCGGTCGCCAGCGGCGCCATGATGCCGGCCGCGGTGATCGTCGCGACCGTCGCGGACCCGGTCGCCACCCGGATGACGGCAGCCACCAGCCAGCCGGCCAACAGCAACGGCATCCCCGAATTCGCGATGCCGGAACCGATCACCTGACCGACACCGGAATCCACCAGCGTCTGCTTGAAACCGCCACCCGCGCCGACGATCAGCAGGATCGACGCCACCGGCGCGAACGCCGCGCCGGTCTCCGCCGAGACCTCGCTCGCCGAGCGGCCCAGCCGCAGGCCCAGCACCCACATCGCGTACAGCGCGGTGATCAGCAGCGCCTGCAGCGGGGTGCCGATGAACTTCAGCACCCCACCGATCGGGTGGTCTGCGTACCCGGTCGCCTTCACCGTCGTCATCAGCAGCATCAGCACGACGGGCATCAGCACCACCGACAGCGCCACGCCGAACGCCGGCCGAGGACCGGTGGGCTCGCGGTCGGCAGGGCCGAGCAGCTTGTCGGACGCCCCGATCGGCACCCAGCGGGCCATCGGCTTGGCCAGTAACGGGCCCGCGATCGCCACCGTCGGGACGGCGACCAGCAGTCCGAACGCCAGCGTCAGCCCCAGATTCGCCTCCAACCCGGCGATCGCGATCAGCGGCCCGGGATGCGGTGGCACCAGACCGTGCAGCGCGGACAGGCCGGCCAGCGCCGGAATACCGACCAGAATGACCGGCAGTTTCGCCCGCTTGGCCACCAGCATCACGATCGGGATCAACAGCACCACACCGACTTCGAAGAACAGCGGGATGCCGATGATGAACGCGGCGAAGGCCATCGCCCACGGCAGCCGCCGGACCGGCGTCTTCGCCAGGATGGTGTCGACGATCTCGTCGGCGCCGCCGGATTCGGTGAGGAACCGGCCGATCACCGCGCCGAGCACGATCAGCACCCCTACGTCACCGACCGTCTTGCCCAGGCCCGCGGTGAACGCGGTGAACGAGTCCTCGAAACCGACGTTCGCCGTGACCGCCATCGTCGCGGAGCCGAGCATCAGCGCGAAG